>JBDUBP010000155.1:0-15305 GCA_040004075.1 Acidobacteriota bacterium
ACCGCGGAGCAGGCGCTCGAGCTCTTCGAGAACATTCCCTCGATCGCGAACATCTGCAGGACCCTGGTGCAGGTGGGGCTCGGCTACATCCAGCTCGGCCAGTCGTCTACGACGCTTTCGGGCGGCGAGGCGCAGCGCGTCAAGCTCGCCAAGGAGCTCGCGCGCCGATCGACGGGGCGCACGCTCTACTTGCTCGACGAGCCGACGACGGGCCTCCACTTCGACGACATCCGCAAGCTCCTCGGCGTCCTGAGATCGCTCACGGAGAAGGGCAACACCGTGATCGTCATCGAGCACAACCTGGACGTGATTCGCACGGCCGACTGGATCGTGGACCTCGGCCCGGAGGGCGGCGAGGGGGGGGGCCAGATCATCGCGGAGGGAACGCCCGAGGCGGTCGCCGCGGTGCGCTCGTCGGCCACCGGACAATTTCTGCGCCGGATCTTCGGGCAGGCAAAAAAGGCGGCCCGCGCGTGATCCCGTGGAGATGCGCCGCGGTGGCGCCGGCGCTGGCGGCCCTGATCCTCGCCGCGCCCCTGGCGGCCGCGCCGGAAGCGCCGGCGAAGAAGCGGTCTTCGCGACCGGCCCGTCCCGGAGCCCACGGAAGCCAGACAGACTTCACGGGGATCTGGGAGCTGGATTCGAAGAGCAGCTCGCTCGGCTCGCAGAAGATGGAAAACGCGGTGCTCCAGGTCACCCAGGCCGGAGATCGCCTCTGGATCCAGCCTCTCGGGAACACGCGCGCGCGAGTCCTCGCGGAGGAGGTCGTGGTGGACGGCCGGACGTACGAAAAAGCGCTCGGCAAGGAGAGGGGGACGCTGACCGCCAAGTGGGGAAACGATGCGAAATCCCTCTGGCTGGAAGTCGTCGCCGGCACGGACGAGAACCCGCGCGCGGCCGTCCAGAGGAGCGTCTGGCGGCTGTCCGACGATCGCCAGGTGTGGGTGCGCGAGACGATGACAGTGCAGAAGGACGGCGGCCACAGGACCCGACTGGTCTTTCGCCGGCAGGATCCGAAGAAGATCACGCCGGCGGTCCCGCCGGGGTGATCTTCGTTGTCAGTGATCAGTGATCAGTGATCAGGGATCGTTGGGTGAGACCGAACTGAAAACTGAAGACTGAAAACTGAAAGCCCGTTGAGCTGATAGCTTCCCCCCATGTCCCGCTTCTCCCCCGAGCCGTGGCGCGTCAAGGTCGTCGAGCCCATCCGGCGGATCGGCCCCGAGCAGCGCGCCGAGCGTCTGCGGCTGCGGCCTACAACGTGTTCGGCCTGGCGTCGTAGCACATCTACATCGACCTCCTGACCGACTCGGGAACGTCGGCGATGTCCGACTCGCAATGGGCGGGCCTCATGCGCGGCGACGAGTCTTACGCCGGCGGCCGCAACTTCTTCCGGTTCGAGCAGACCGTCCGCGAAATCTTCGGGCTGCCGCACGTGATCCCGACGCACCAGGGGAGGGTCGCCGAGAACCTCCTCTTCTCGACGGTGCTGGCCCCCGGCGACATCGTGCCCAACAACACGCACTTCGACACGACGCGCGCGAACGTCGAGGTCAACGGAGGCACGGCCGTCGACCTCGTGATCCCGGAAGGCCGCGACCCGCGCGCCCGGCATCCGTTCAAGGGGAACATGGACCTCGACCGGCTGGAGTCCTGCCTGGCGGGCAACCCGGGCCGCGTCCCCGTGGTGTTCCTGACCCTGACGAACAACTCGGGCGGCGGTCAGCCCGTCTCTCTGGAGAACGTGCGGGGGACGAGCGAGATCTGCCGCCGGTATGGGGTTCCGCTGTTCATCGACGCGTGCCGTTTCGCCGAGAACGCGTGGTTCGTGCGCGAGCGCGAGCCGGGACAGGCGGGCCGCCCGGTCGCCGACATCGTGCGCGACATCTTCTCCCTGTCGGACGGCTGCACGATGAGCGCGAAGAAGGACGGGCTCGCGGACATCGGCGGGTTCGTGGCCCTGCGCAACGAAACCTGGGTCGAGCGGCTGAAGAACAAGCTGATCCTGATCGAGGGATTTCCCACCTACGGCGGGCTCGCGGGACGGGATCTCGAAGCGGTCGCGATCGGTCTGCTGGAGGTGCTCGACGAGGAGTACCTCGCGTTTCGCGTCGGCCAGGTGACGGAGTTCGGCGAGTCGCTCGCGGCGGCCGGAGTCCCGGTCGTCGAGCCGATTGGAGGGCACGCCGTCTCTGTGGACGCCCGCGCGTTTTCGCCCCACCTCTCTCCGGCGCAGTACCCGGCATAGGCGCTCATGATCGCCCTCTACCTCGAGGGCGGAATCCGCGCGGTCGAGATCGGCGGCGTCATGTTCGGCCGTCCGGATCCCGCGCGTCCCGGCGAAGAAATTCTCCCCGACCTCGACCTCGTTCGCCTGGCGGTTACGCGGCGCGTTTACACGAACAGTCACCTCGAGTACGTGGCGGACGTTCTCGTGCGCATCCACCATCGCCCGGAGAGCGTGCGCGGGATCCGGATCTCACGGCAGGCGCCTGTTTTGCGCCACTTCACGGCGGCGTTCGAGCTCGTCTGAATCCGGGCCGAGGCGGGTCGCACGTTACAATCGCCGCCGCGTGATCACCGGCTACAACACGGACGTCAAGCACAACAACCGCGTCTTCCACATCCAGACGGAAGACAAAGGCGACACGTCTCCGCACATCGAATCGCTCATCTACGTGGGGGGCCAGATCCTCGCGACGCGGAAGACTTCGTACGCCGACGTCGTTCAGGGGGGCCGGGACGACAAGGCCGTGCAGGAGCTGATGGAGCAGCAGCACCGGACGATGATCGCCGCGATCCAGCGGGGACGCTTCGACGGCCCGAACGGCACGCTCAAGAGCCCCGATTCCGCGGCGCCGGACGATGACGAGGCGCCTGGTGATTCGGAGGAATCGGACCAGAACGCGGTCGGAGACCGAACTCTCGACCAGGTGATCCTCGACTACCTCGCCTCGGAGCTCGCGCACGACCAGATCGACTGCTCTTTTTCGCCCGTACCCGAGTTCATCTCGGGCAAGGAAACGGCCCTGCGGATGAAGGCGGTCTCGTCGCTTTCGAAGCAGCCGGTCGCGGGCGCGGCGGTGCAGATCCGGATCCTCTCGACCGTCTCGAAGCCCGCGGTCGTATTCCAGGGAAAGACTGCATCGGACGGGATGTGCCCGATCTCGGTCGCCATCCCTTCCTTCGGGGAGGGCGCCGCGGCGGCGGTCATCCGCGTCAGCTCTCCGATTGGCAGTACCGAGTTCAAGTTCCCCGTGCGGAGGAAGAATTGAGCGCCGTCCGGGTGCGGGTCAACGGCGAGGATCTCGACCTGCCGGAGGGCGCGTCGGTCGCCTCCGTTCTCGAGAGGCTCGAGATCCAGACTCCTCGCGTGGCGGTCGAGCGCAACCGGGAGATCGTCCCGAAGGCGTCGTATGCGTCGACGCCGCTCGCCGCCGGCGACGTCCTCGAGGTCGTGGAATTCGTCGGCGGGGGATGAGGAGCAGTTCTGAGTTCTCAGTTATGAGTTTCAGTTATCAGTTTTCAGTCGCCCAGTTGCCTGGACGGTCCCGATCGCATATCCTCCGCGCTCCGTGGGCCGTTAGCTCAATTGGTAGAGCAAGAGACTCTTAATCTCTAGGTTGTAGGTTCGAGTCCTACACGGCTCACCACCTCACATTTCCCTGCGCCGGCCAGGGCCGTCCATCCGCACCTGTGGCAGGGTCTGGCCCGCCCGAAGCGTGGAAGCCTCTGAATCCGGATACTTCGAATTGCAGCGGGTGGAGAGGGCTCAGCGCCACGGGACGCCCGCGGCGAAGTCATCAGCCCGGCTGGGATAAAGTTCGGTCAAACCAAGCGGGAGATCGATCGTGTCAGTGCCAGAAACGGATCTCGCGGAAATTGCCGCAAGCGCCGAGCGCCGGTGGCAAGACAGGACTCTGCCGTTTATGGTCCGAATGCTCGGCGGTCTCACCATCTTCTTCCTGGCCGCCAGCTTCATTCAGCTCGTCTATCTCCATTCCAGGATTGAAAAAGCCCCAATCCTGCCGAATAGCGTTCTGGTTCCGCCGGCGTCGGCCGCCCGCGGGCTCACGGAACTCAATACGGCGAGCGTTCTTCTCGAATCGCACGTGGTTGCTCTTCGGTATCATCAGGCAAATATTTTTCTAATGGCGCGCGTCTGGACGAACTACCTCGGCTTCGTCACCGGAATGACGCTGGCCCTGGTCGGTGCGACCTTCATCCTCGGGAAACTCAGGATGTCCTCCACCTCGTTGGAGGGGCGCATGGACAGCGCCGCCGTGTCTCTCAAGACGGCGTCCCCGGGGATCACTCTCGCCGTTCTCGGCGTGGTGCTCATGATGACAACCATCGTCGTTCAGCATCCGATTGAGACGAAGGACGTACCGGTGTACCTGGGACCGAGAGTTCAGCCACAGGAAAACCTGATGCCCCCGGCCGCGGGCACCGCGGCACCTTCCCTCACGACAACCAGAGAGGCGGGCAAATGAAACCGAAAGCGTTTGCAGCGGCACTGTTCGTTTTCATCGGCGGCGTCGCCTTCCCCGTCTCCGCGCAACAATATTCCGATGACGAGCTGATCCGGATCGGCAACGAAGCGTGGCAGCAAAGGCGATGCGTGCGAGCAGGCCAGTACCTGTTCGCTTATCTGCTCCGCAACCCTCCCGCGGTCCGCAATGATCCCGCTTATCGCAATCGGTTGGAGGGCGCCATAAGCTGGTGCGAGGAGAACTCGGCGGTCTACGCGGAGTCGAAGGGCGACAAGATTGGAAAGCCGCCTCACAAGCAGCCTCAACTGAATCTGGCTCCCCCCGCTGCTCCATCGGCGTCGGCGGTACAGAAGAGATGTGACATTTACGGGACTCTGGCGGCGGCGCAGAGCGCGGCCAGTTCGGCCAATAGATGCGGTTATGGCGGGAATCGGTGGAATCCGAGTTACGAATTTCACTACCGATATTGCTTGAACGCGCGGGCTGCCGAGATCTTTTCTGAAACGCAAACCCGGCAGAACCTGCTCAGCCAGTGCGCGCCGTGATCGAGACGCCCCTCGCGGCGGTTATGTACCGCGGACTCGAGGACCCGCAATCGTGGGGGGCGCTCTTCCATCCGTGCCGCCGGGGCTTCGATACTCTCGCGGCGAGCCGGAGTCTCTCTCGATCGCTTCGCTCGAGAGGAACGATGCCCGTCATCCAGTGCGATATCCGCGAGGGTCGGACCGAAGAACAGAAGCATGCGCTGGCGCGCGAGATCACCCGGGTCGTTCACGAGACGAGCGACGCGCCGCTCGAGTACATCGACGTCCTGATCCGGGAGACGCCCGGCTCCCATCACGTCGAGGCGGGCAAGGCCCTTCCGGACTGGAAGCCCTCGGGCTTCTGGGGCACTCGATTTCCGAAATCCGCGCCGCGCCGTACGGTAACGGGCAGGAAAAAGACGTACGTTGTCGTACATTAGAGGAAATGACGGGCCGGACTCGGAGAGACGTCCCCGAGGTGGTTTCGGGTTGAGATCGCCGACGTCCTTCTCAGGTCACGCCCAATTTCAGTTCGCGGAGGAGACGGAATGCCAGTAGTCGCCCGTCCAGAGAAGAAGATTCGATCGGCCCGCGGTCCCGTTTCGCTCGAGAAACAGGTGGCGCGGCTTCCCAAGGTCGCCGCAAAGCCTGCCGGCCGCGGGAAAGGCCAGGGGGTCGGCGCCTACGGCCGCGCGGAGGCGAATGTCGGTCGTTGCGCCGTCTGCGGACGCTCCGACGCGCCGCTGCGAGCCGGACAGGCGGGGCTCGGCTTCCACTACTCTCCCATCCCGTGCGAGCTCCCGTGCGCCGGCGGTCCCGTCGGTACTCCCGAAGATCACTCCCATGGGATCCACTCGGAGCGCTGCCCGAACTGCTCTTTGGTGACGACCGCGTAACCTGATCGAGGCCGCGCCCTCCCATCTCGAAGCGGCAGAACCGGAGCGCTCCGTTCCTCAGGGCTTCTCATCTCTCATCTCTCATCTCTCAGGCCTCGGCCCGATCAGTCGATCCGGAGCATGGCGCGCACCACCGCAATCTCGACTCCGCTCGCGTCTCGAATTCTCACCTCCCGCCACGATTCCGGCCCGGGCTCGGCGCCGCTGACGTTCCCCACGCGTCGCGGCGCCGGGAGCGGTCCTCGTTGGCGGAGGAGTTCCGCAGTGCACGTCCTGCGGCGGACAGGGGATCTTTCGCACGCGGGACGAGGGCGCGTCCTGGCTCAACGTCTGTCCGGGAACCTCGACCCCGCCCGGGCGCATCACGTCCCTCGCTCGAGACGCGCTCCAGCCCTCGATCCTCTATGCGGGCACCGACCTTTCGGTGGCGGGAGTCTGGAGGAGCACGGACGCGGGCGCGACATGGGCGCACACTACGCCTCCTCATTTCCCGGCATCTTCGAGCCGGCGGCGGGATTTTTTCGAATCCGCGACGGGGGAGTCAGCTGCGTGCGCGTCGAGCAGGGACTCACGGACCTGCTGATCGCCGGACTGAGCTCCGATTCCGGGAGACGGCGAAACCCTCTACGCCTCCACGTCGCACGGGATTTTTCCGCCTGAAGATAGATCCTCCTGAGGAAGCCTCCGTCGCGGGCGGCCGCTTCCGCGTGAGACTCGTGTGGCGGTCGCCGGCCGGTCCGGCCGCCGCCCGCCCGTTTCCCATGACGGACAACGCGGCGGCGTTCTGGTTCTTCGGAGCGAATAACCTGGAAGTGGTCGTGAAGATCGTGGATGGACGGGCCTTGAACGGCTCGTTCTGGATCTTCGGCGGAAATCTGACCGACATCGAATACGACCTTACAGTCACGGACAGGGTGACCGGACGATCCTGGACCCGCCACAAGGACGGCGGAACGCTCGAAAGCTTCGCCGACACGACGCCTTTCTGACGACAGGGCGCCGCCGCCGCTCTGACTGACTTACTGCAGCGTCGAGATCTGGCTCAGGCCCGAAGCCGTCTCGACGCTCGGATCGACGTCCGGAGCGAGCTCGACGAAGAAATCGCACGTCGGGCAGCGCAGGACGAAATCCTCCGGCAGAGGTGTTCGCTGCACCCCGCATTCCGGACACGGCCATTTGACGAATCCTTCCATCGCGCCCCCTTCGCGAGCGCCCGCCAGCAAGACCCGGGCCGAATCACCGCGGGCACTTGCCGGAGGGCCGGTCAGGAGGCGGACCGGGAGGTTTTTCGGCCGTTGAACCCCTTCAGTGCAAGGAGGTCGAACAGCTCTCGTACGACCCGGTAACACTCGCAGGAACGGAGCTCCAGGCCAGCGCGGTCGATGATTCTGATCGATCCCTGCGAATAGTCGATGAGGCCCAGGTCCCGAAGCTTTCCCGCGGCGACCGTGACCGAAGCCCGCCGCACACCGAGCATCTCGCCGAGCGACTCGTGCGTCAGGGCGAACTCGGACCGGAACGTCCGGTCGTGCGAGGTCAGGAGCCACCGGGCGCACCGCTCGGTCAGCTCGTGCCGGCGATTGCACGCGGTCGACTGTGCGACGAACAGGAAGAGCACGCGCGTGTAGTCGAGGAGGAGCCCTGAGAGGGCGGGTAACTTCGGAAGCTCGGCGCTGAACTTCGCGCTCGGGATCCGGAGGCTCTCCCCCGGGATCTGGACGACGGCCTCAATGGGAGCCAGCCGGTTTTCTAGGAGCGCCGGCAGGCCGACCATCCCTTCGTTTCCGATGGTTGCGGCTTCGACCCCGCTTCCGTCGCTCAACCGCGTCACCAGGGACACGACTCCCGTCAGGGGAAAGTAGACGTGAGAAGCCTCCTCGCCAGGCTGGTTGAGGGACATGCGCTGCGAAAGCTCGAAGCGTTCCAGCATCGGGCCCAGGCGGGCGTTCTCCGCCGCCGGCAGACTCGAGAGCAGGTGATTTTTCGGCCGAGCGTACAGGTCGGTCATGGGACTGAGCTCCTATGATGACGCCCCACGAAATCGGACGCGAATAACTCTATCGCGGCGGAGAGAGGAGAAAAAAGAGTCCGTGCAGGCCACTTTCTCACGCAATGCCCGATTCCAGGCTCGGATCGGCCCTTTGGGAATACGGATTGCAGGCAGGGCTGGAATGCCAACTCTTCTCGTCATCAGCGACGACCCGGATTTCGCATCTTCGGTCCGAAAGGCGCTGTGGACCCGGATGCAGACGTGGGTCGCGCGCGACGGCTTGCAGGCGGCCGGTCTGATCCGGGAGGGCGTCGCTCCGGATGTGATCCTGCTCGACAGCTCACCCGCCTGCGTTCCCGGCTGGATCGGTTTCGTCCGCGAAAACGTCCACCGCACGCCGCGTTGCCCGCCCCTCCTCCTGATCCGACCCGAAACGGTTTCGGCGCTCGAGGGGTGGTCGCGGCTGGAGGCGATGGTCGTATCTCTGACGCGCGGCATGCAACGGGAGAGCGTCGTGAGCTGAGCACTGAGGAGGCGTTTTCGCTGGTCCCGGGGGAGCGATGATCGAGTCGGAGCCCGATGTCCTGATCGTCGAGGACGACAACGAGCTTCGGGATGCGCTGTGTCGCGCGCTGCAGGCGGAGGGATTCGTTTGCCATTCGGTGAAAGACGCCTGGCAGGCGCTCGCCTTGATCGAAGAGGACGGGTGGACGCCTCGCGTCATCATTCTCGATCTGATGATGCCTCGAATGAATGGTTGGGAGTTCCTCGACCGCCGGAAGCGCTCCGAGGACCTCCGCAAGATCCCGGTCGTCGTCCTCTCCGCCGCGGACCGACGCCGCACCGAGCACCTCGGCGCCGAGGCGGTCTTGAGAAAGCCCGTGCGCGCGGCCGAGCTGGTGAAGGTGATCCGGGCTTCTCGAAAGCCCCCACCCGACCCCCTCTCCCTGACCGCCGGCCTCCGGCGAGCGAGGCCCGATCCGAGTCTCCCGGTCCGAAGCTTCCCGCCTGGACCTTGCGGCCCGAACCTTGCGGTGTGAACCTTGCACTCGCGCCCGCTATGAAAAGCTGCGGCTGCGTCGGGTGCTTCCCTCTGTTCGTGCTCCTGCTGGCGGCCCTCGTGGCGTCGGCCCTTCTGCACTCCGGTCCGCGGGTTCCTCGACCGGCCCGGGTCGCCGCCGGGAGCCGTCCGGGCGCCCCGTCACTTTCGGCGAATCGGTTCATGGTCCGTTCACCCTGAGGGTCATAACCTCTGCCCTCAGGAAGCGAGCATTTCGCGACGCTTCCAGAAGGAGCATCATGAACAAGTCCGTTTCCCGCCTGATCGCCCTGGGAATCCTCGCCGCTGTCCCGGCCGGCCTCTTCGCGCAGTCCGCCCAGACCAAGACTGAGACGAAGTCATCCACCAACCCGGTCACCGGCACGCAGACGCAGAGCACCGAGACGAAGACCGACTCCAACATGAACGGCGCGAAGACGACAACGAAAAAGAAGCACACGAAGAAAAAGTCCAAGCACAAGACTACCGACAAGACCGAGACCAAGATGGACTCGAAGCCCTCTTCCAAGTAAGAGTCGCTTTTCTCGATTCCGAAGCCGGCCCGCGAGGGCCGGCTTTTTTGTTGAGGCCCTCTGCTCCCTCTCCCCGCGCGCCGGGGGGGGAACGGCGATCCCGAGAAGAGGCCTTGCCTGTGGCGTCCCCGCAAGCCGCGGGAGAGGGCCGGGGTGAGGGCGTCGAATCAGCCTGGAGACTGCAGCGAATGCCAATTCCGTTCCAGGGTTCCGGTCAGGATTCGTCTCCGGCCACCCTTTAACCCCCGCCGACGCCCCGGGTCTGGTCCCGGGTTTGCAGGTTCGATCGTATGAGGGGCACTCAGGACCGCCGGACCGGCCAGATCCCCATTCGCTGGCGGTGCGCCGGCTGCGGCCGCACGCACTTCGGCTTCTTGCCCGGCAACGTGGAAGACGTCCTGTCTCTCGAGCTCCGGTGTCCCGACTGCCTTCTTCCGGTGCCGGTTTCGGAAGCGGTCGAGGAGGTCCGACCCGATGGTCCCCAACCAGCGGAACGCCGCCACGGTCCTCGCCGCCGGCCGGGCCGTGAGAACAGGTAGGGACCCCGCGGCTCCGATGGACTGCCTCCGGGATTTCCCAATCCGGCTTCAGAGTCATGTTCCTCGCGAGCACGACTCGCAGCGAGATCAGCCCCGCTGAGCGTCAGGACATGAGCCGGACGCTCTCCTAGGAGCGCTTCGGCGGCGCGACGGTTTTCCGGAAGCGGAGGGTCTCGCCCGTGTCGGCGCTGCGCACCCGGATGTTGCCTCCGGGCTCGATCTCGAATTTCCATTTTCCCCGGACGGGATTCTGGAATGCGGTCCGGCAGGCGCCCGAAAGCGTGTCCCCCTCGAAGCCGTCTCCCGCCCGGCGAAGCGGCAGGTCGCATCGGCCGTTCGCCGTCTCCCATCGGAACCGCACCGCTTCTCCTTCGCGCACGATCTGAAGCGCGCCCTGATGCTGACGTTCGTCTTCTCGTGGCGGCCCTGAATGGTCACGTCGAACGCGTACGAGTAGTCGCTTCAGGCGCCGGCGGACTGGATCAGGATCTTGAGATGGTTCCCGGGTCCCGCGACGCCCTCGTACCAGCTTTGCAGCTGCCGGGCGAGCTCCCGGGAGGGTTCGTCCGCCGCGAAGCCGCGCGTGGCGAGCGCTGCGAGCGCGGTCAGACCGACCACGACGGCGAGGAGACGAATGTGTGTCGGGTGTCTCATGAGCCCGGGGTCTACCGTTCTCGATCGTCCGTCGCGGACCGCTCGAGAGGAGAGGCTCGATCGATCGACGTGATATTTCTCCCGCAAACAGGAGGAGCGATGAGCCGATGGAGTCGCGCGATGAGCCGCAGGACCCTCTTTCGGTATGGCGCGGGCGGCGCGCTTCTGGCCGCGTCCCCGGCGTCCGGTCTGCGGATCGGGAGCGAAGCGCCGCCCGCGACGCCCGAAACAGCCGCCGATTCTTTCGAGCTGCAGGAGGCGACGTTTTCCGAGCTTCAGAAGAGGATGCAGTCGGGGGCGGACACTGCCCGCTCGCTCGTGAGCCGATACCTGGCGCGGATCGACGCCGTGGACCGCCGTGGCCCGTTCCTGCGCGCCGTGATCGAGTCGAATCCCGATGCGATAACGATCGCCGACGCCCTGGACGCCGAGCGCCGGAACGGCCGCGTGCGCGGCCCTCTCCACGGGATCCCCGTCCTGCTCAAGGACAACATCGGCACGGCGGACCGCATGACGACGACCGCGGGCTCGCTCGCTCTCGAAGGATCCGTTCCGTCGGCAGACTCGGCCGTGGCGCGGCGGCTGCGCGAGGCGGGCGCGGTGCTCCTCGGAAAGGCGAACCTCTCCGAATGGGCGAACTTCCGCTCGACGCACGCTTCGAGCGGCTGGAGCGCGCGAGGCGGACAATGCCGCAACCCTTACGCCCTCGACCGCAATCCTTCCGGGTCGAGCTCCGGATCGGGAACCGCCGTCGCCGCGAACCTGTGCGCGGCGGCGGTAGGATCCGAAACGGACGGCTCGGTCGTGTCGCCCTCGAACAACTGCGGGATCGTGGGCATCAAGCCGACTCTCGGGTTCGTGAGCCGCGCCGGGATCATCCCGATCGCGCACAGCCAGGACACGGCGGGTCCGATGGCGCGCTGCGTGACCGATGCGGCGATTCTGCTCGCGGTGATGGCGGGGGCCGACGCGGCAGACCCGCCGACGCGCGCCGCCGCTCAGCACGCGCTTCCCGACTTCACCCGATCGCTCCCGGAGGGCGGACTGCAGGGCCTCCGCCTCGGCGTTCCACGGAAGGGACTCTTCGGCCAGAGCGTCCAGGCCGACCGGCTCGTGGACGCCGCTCTCGCCGACTTGAAGCGTCTCGGCGTCGTTCTCGTGGATCCCGCGGACATCGAGACGATCGGCGACGTTGACAAATCCGAGTTCGAGGTCCTCCTCTACGAGTTCAAGGCCGACCTGAACGCATATCTCGCATCGCTTCCCGCCGCCGCGTCCCGGCCGAGGACCCTTTCGGACCTGATCGCGTTCAATGAAAAGAATCGCGACCGTGAGATGCCATTCTTCGGGCAGGAAATCTTCCTTCAGGCGGAGAAGAAAGGGCCGCTGACCGACAAAGCGTATCGCGAGGCGCTCGAAAAAAACCTGCGCCTGACCCGCAAGGAGGGGATCGACCGGACGATGGACCGGCACCGGCTGGATGCGTTCGTGGCTCCGACGAGCGGACCCGCGTCGCTGATCGATCTCGTCAACGGGGACTACGGCGGGGGGGGATGCTCGACGTTCCCGGCGGTCGCCGGATATCCGCACGTGACCGTGCCCGCCGGCTTCGCGTTCGGCCTCCCGGTGGGGATCTCCTTTTTCGGCCGCGCCTGGAGCGACGCGACGCTCATCCGGATCGCCTACGCCTACGAGCAGGCCACCCGGCACCGGAAGCCGCCGAAATTTCTCGCGACCGCAGAGCTGGGCGCGTTCTAGCTGTGCGTTCCTTTCCGCCCCCTCTCCCCGGGCTCGGGGAGAGGGCCGGGGTCAGGGGAATGCTCCGCTCACGTGATCTTCGATGAAGTGACGCGTCCTGGGGTCTGAACGCGCAGCGCTCAACGCTGAACGCTCAACCCGGCTACGAGGCCGCCCTCGCCTCCAGAATCGAGGAAAGCTTCGAGAAGTCGATCGGCTTGGCGACGTGGGCATCGAACCCGTTCTCGAGCGCGTGCGCCCGCTCGCGCGCGTCGGCATAGCCGGTGATCGCGACGAGGAAGATGTCGGAGGAGCCGAGCGCTTCTCGGATTCGCTGCGCCACTTGGTAGCCATCGAGCTCGGGCAGGCCGATGTCGATCAATGCGACACGCGGGCGATGCAGAATCGCCTGCGCGATCCCGGCCTCGCCGGTGCCCGCCACATCGACCGCGTGCCCCCAGATCTCCAGCAGGTTCCTCAGCCCCTCGCGCGAGTCGAGATCGTCTTCGACGACCAGGACGCGCATCAAGGCCCGGGTGTCGAGCGGCGGGGAGGGCTTCGGAACGACGCCCTGCGAGTCCGTCGAACGCCTCGCGGTCGCCGTCTTCCAGACCCGCGCGATCGCGCGCACGAGCTCGTCGGGATCGATCGGTTTCGCGACGTGCCCCTGAAACCCGGAAGAAAGGGCGCGCAGCCGGTCTTCTTCGCGCGCGTAGGCGGCGACCGCGAGGGCCGGAACCGCGCCTCCCGAATCGGGGGGCAGCGCGCGCACGGCTCGCAGCAGCGCTTATCCATCCTCACCGGGCATCCCGATGTCGCTGACGAGCACGTCGGGCGGCGTCTTCTGGAAGATTTCGAGCGCGGAGCGGACCGAGTCGGCCGCCGTTCCGCGCGCCCCGGCGCCGCCGAAGTTGACGGTGATCTTTTTGGAGAGGTCTCCATTCGCGACGGCCGTCGTGACCTCGGCGATGTTGCGCACCTGGCCGGTCAGGTTGCCGGCCATCGAGTTGACCGAGTCGGTCAGGTCTTTCCACGTGCCGGCGACGCCGCGCACCTCGGCCTGACCGCCGAGCTTTCCTTCGGTGCCGACCTCTCGGGCGACGCGCGTCACCTCGGCAGCGAAGGAGGAGAGCTGATCGACCATCGTGTTGACGGTGTTCTTGACCTCCAGGATCTCCCCCTGCACGTTGACGGTGATCTTCTTGGAGAGGTCCCCGTTGGCGACGGCGGTCGTGACCTCGGCGATGTTGCGGACCTGCGCGGTCAGGTTGCCGGCCATCGAGTTGACCGAGTCCGTGAGGTCCTTCCAGGTGCCGGCGACGCCTCGCACGTCCGCCTGGCCGCCGAGCTTTCCTTCCGTGCCGACCTCGCGCGCGACGCGGGTGACCTCGGACGCGAAGGAGGAGAGCTGGTCGACCATTGTGTTGATGGTGTCCTTGAGCTCGAGGATCTCGCCCTGGACGTCGACGGTGATCTTTTTGGAGAGGTCTCCGTTGGCGACGGCCGTCGTCACTTCGGCGATGTTGCGGACCTGGCCGGTCAGGTTGCCGGCCATCGAGTTGACGGAGTCCGTGAGGTCCTTCCACGTGCCGGCGACGCCTCGCACGTCGGCCTGCCCGCCGAGCTTTCCTTCCGTGCCGACCTCGCGCGCGACGCGCGTGACCTCGGCGGCGAAGGACGACAGCTGGTCGACCATCGTGTTGACGGTGTTCTTGAGCTCGAGGATCTCTCCCTGCACGTTGACGGTGATCTTTTTGGAGAGGTCTCCGTTCGCGACGGCCGTCGTGACCTCGGCGATGTTGCGCACCTGGCTCGTGAGGTTGCCGGCCATCGAGTTGACGCTGTCGGTCAGGTCCTTCCAGGTTCCCGAGACGCCTTCGACCCGCGCCTGCCCGCCGAGCTTTCCTTCGGTGCCGACCTCTCGCGCGACGCGCGTGACCTCGGAGGCGAAAGACCGCAGCTGATCGACCATCGTGTTGATCGTCGCCTTCAGCTCCAGGAATTCGCCCTGCACGTCGACGGTGATCTTCTTGGTGAGGTCTCCGTTGGCCACGGCGGTCGTGACGGCCGCGATGTTGCGCACCTGGCCGGTCAGGTTGCCGGCCATCAGGTTGACGCTCTCGGTCAGGTCCTTCCAGGTTCCGGCGACGCCTTTGACCTGGGCCTGGCCGCCCAGTTTTCCTTCCGTGCCGACCTCGCGCGCGACGCGGGTGACCTCGGACGCGAAGGAGGAGAGCTGAGCGACCATAGTGTTCACGGTTTGAGCAGTCCGGAGAAACTGCCCTGTAGCGCCTGGCCGTCGGTTTCCAGGCCCATCGTCTGCGAGAGGTCGCCCTTGGCGACGGCGCCGATGACCCGCGCCGTCTCGCTGGTCGGATGAACGAGGTCGGAGATCAGCGCGTTGACGGAATCGACGGACGCTTCCCAGGATCCCGCGACGTCCCCGAGGGATGCCCGCATCGTCGATGCGGCCTTCTTTTCCGACGACGCGGCTCAAACGCTCCAACTCGCGGCTCATGCGTTGATTGCGCTCGACCACCGCGTTGAACGCGTCCGCGATCTTTCCGTCGAGCCCGATCCAGTCCTCGGGGAGCCGGACGTCGAAGGAGCCCTTCTGGAATGCGGTCAGCGCGGCGAGGAGCTGTTTGCGGTCGAACGCGGCGTCTTCGCGCTCTTCCTTCCGAAGACTTCCGAGCGTCTGGGTTCGGATCGCGTTGCCGTTTCGGCCAGTGCCGTTGGCGTTTCCGGAAAGGATCTTCATCAGGCGTTCCTTTCCCGAACAGGTCGCTCCGAGGGGCCGTGTCTTCTCGCGTGGAGGCGAGCTTCGAAAGCTTCGACGGGGGCGTCTAGTGTTCTGTATCAGAAGTCAGTATAATATAGGCCATGGGATGCTGAAGGGA
>JBDUBP010000002.1:0-4480 GCA_040004075.1 Acidobacteriota bacterium
GGCGACGTCACGAAGGCGATCGCCGCCGGCGCGCACCTCGTCATGGTGGGCTCTCTGCTGGCGGGAACGGAGGAGTCTCCCGGAGAGACGATCCTCTACCAGGGACGGACCTTCAAGGCGTATCGGGGCATGGGCTCCCTGGGCGCCATGAAGGCGGGCTCCTCCGACCGCTACTTCCAGGAATCCGTCGAGACGGACACCGCTTCGATCGGCGTAAACGGAAACGGATCCTCGCTTTCGAAGCTCGTCCCCGAGGGAATCGAAGGGATGGTCCCCTACAAGGGAAGCGTCGAGGCGCTCGTGCACCAGATGACGGGCGGAATCCGGAGCGGGATGGGTCTCGCCGGCTGCGCGACCATCGAAGAGTTGCGCACCCGGGCGCAGATGATCCGGATCACGTCGGCGGGCCTGAAGGAGTCCCATGCCCACGACGTGATCATCACGAAGGAAGCGCCCAACTACAGTGGCGAGAAGGCCTGATCACCGCGCTCTGAGGCCGCCGTCTCCGGAGGAGGGGACGGGGCCGACCGGGACGCCGGGACGCCCGCCCGCCCGGCTTCTCCCCATGGGCCGGCGCCCGATCAATCCGAAGGCTCCCGGTCTTTCGCCGCTTTTCGCTTCCGGCGCGCCTCTTCGTTGGCGCCCTCTTCCTTCGCCCACTTCTCCTGACGCTTCTTCATGATGTGCTCGAGCCGGCGGGCGAGGTCCGCCTCCTCGCCGGAGGAGCGGGGCCGGTAGTACCGGCGGCCCTTGAGAGTCTCGGGAAGGCACTCGATCCCGCCGACGCCTTCCGGCTCCGCGTGCGCGTACCGGTACCCCTTCCCGTAGCCGACTTGCTTCATGAGGCGCGTCACCGCGTTGCGAATCACGGACGGCACGGGCTCCGCGGGCTTTTCCGCGACGTCGCGCTTGGCCTCGTTCTCGGCCTCGTAGAGGGCATTGGACTTCGGGGCCATCGCGCAATAGACCGCCGCCTGGGCGAGAGCGAGGGACCCCTCGGGCAGGCCGAGAAACTCGAAGGCCTCCTTGGCATCCAGGGCGACGCGCAGCGCGCGGCTGTCGGCGAGGCCGACGTCCTCCGAGGCGAACCGGACGATGCGGCGCGCGAGGTAGAGCGGCTCCTCCCCCGCTTCGAGCATGCGGACGAGCCAGTAGATCGTGGCGTCGGGGTCCGATTCCCTCATCGATTTGTGAAGCGCCGAGATGAGGTTGTAGTGCTCCTCCCCCGCCTTGTCGTACAGGAGCACCTTGCGCTGCAGAAGCTCTCGAAGCCGCGCGGCCTCGATGCGCTTGGTCTTACCGGCCTCCGCGTCCAAGGCGGCCGCTTCGAGAAGATTGAGCGCGCGGCGCGCGTCGCCTCCCGAAGTCTGCGCGATGAACGAGAGGGCCTCGTCGTCCATACGGAAGTCGCGCGCCCCGAGGCCTCGCGAAAGGTCGCGGAGCGCGCGGCTCGCGATGCGCGCGACCGCTTCCGGCGAAAGCGGGTCGAGGACCACCACCTTACAGCGCGACAGAAGAGCGCCGTTCAACTCGAAGGAGGGGTTCTCCGTGGTCGCGCCGATGAGGACGACTTCGCCCGACTCGATGTAGGGAAGGAAAACGTCCTGCTGCGCGCGATTGAACCGGTGGATCTCGTCCAAGAAAAGAATCGTCCGCTGGCTCGTCGCCGCCCGGAGCCTGCGAGCGCCTTCGAGGACCTCGCGCATCTCCTTGACGCCGGTCGCCACCGCCGAGTAGGAAAGAAACGCGGAGGAGGTGTGCGCCGCGATCAGCCGGGCGAGCGTGGTCTTGCCGACTCCCGGCGGCCCCCAGAAGATCAGGGACGGAATCCGGTCCTCGGCGAGAGCGCGCCGCAGAAAACCGTTGGATCCCACGACCTCCTCCGGCCCCTCGACCTCGTCCAAGGACCGCGGCCGCATCCGATCGGCGAGAGGCGCGTCGGCGGGCGGCACCGCCGCCGTCCGCCGCGGAGGTTCGGCGTCGAAGAGGTCGCTCATGCCGACTCGAGCTCGCGGCGGCACTTCTCCGAGCAGACGGGCAGCCACTCACTCCCCCGCCGCCCGGCGATCGCGATCCGCCGGTCGATCCACGTCCCGCAGACGGGATCCCGCACCATTTCCCCCTCGACCTGCGGCCGCCCCGAAGCCGGGCGGGAAGACAGCGAGCGGAGGACGAACCCGATCAGGCGCAGCGCGAGCAGGATCGCGAACATCAGGAACAGGAAGACCGCGACGCGGGCCATGGCTATCCCGCCCGCAGGCGGGAAATCTGCTCCTGGATGCGGTCGGTGTTGGGAATGTCGGGGTATCGGCGCTTCAATTCGTCCAGCGCGCGCTGCGCGGCGGCGGCGTCCTTTTCGTCGAAGGCGTGAATCAGGACGAGGTTCAGAAGCGCCTGCCACTGCGCAGGGTCCGCCGCCCGGGCGCGCTCGAAGGTGGCGACCGCGCGGCGGAGCTCTCCGCGGTTCCGGTATGCGGCCCCGAGATCGGAGAGCAACGCGGCGTCCTTGGGCGCCTTGCGCAGCGCCTTCTCGTACGCGTCGACGGCCTGGTCCCAGTCCTCGGCGTCGTAAGACGCGTTGCCGAGCGCCGTCCAGAGCCGCGGATTTTCCGGGTCGCGCGTGATCTCAGCCCGAAGCGATTCGGCCGGCCCTCCCGGCGAGACGCCCGCGCCGGATGCCGGGCGCGCGCCCGTCGGCTGCCCGGCTCCGCCGGCGAAATAGCCGCCGATGAACCCGAGCAGCAGTCCGACGAAGAGGGGCGCGAAAACCGTCGCGAGGCGCCCCTTCGGGCTCGCCGCGACCGGCATCGGTGGCAGAGGATCGCTCACGGGTTCTCGTCCGCCGCGTTTTCCTCCCGCACCGCGCTCCATCGCCCGCTTCCGGGGCCGCCCGTCCCGAACGTCGTGCTCTCCCAGGTCCCCGCGATCGTATGGCCGTCCCGCGCGATCCGGCCGTAATAGACGGCCGAGAATCCCAGCTTCGAGTCGACGCGCTCGACTTTCAGCCGGTCGTTGATGAGGGTGCCGCGCAGCGAGCCGGAGTACCCGCCCTCGAGCGTGTAATCGCCGGTCACCAGCGTCCCGTCGAGCGCCATGCGGAAGGCCCCCTTCTGTTCGCCGGGATCGAGCAGGATGGTCCACCGTCCCGTCACTCCGTCGGGCTTGCGCGGCACGAGCTCGGTTTCGAGCAGCGCAATCGACCGGCGGCGCTCGACCACCCGGTCGGCCAGGATCCGGCGCCGCTCGAGAAGCATCCTTGTCTCCTGCTCGCTGGAGTTCAAGGTGTCCTCCCGCCGGGCCACCTCTTCCGGGCCGGTGTCGGACCGAGTTGCCCCCTCCGCGACCGCGCGCGCCGCTGCGGAGAGCTGCGACAGCGCCGTCTCGAGCCGGCGGGTGGTCTCCGTCAGCGTGCGCGTATCCGTGGCGAGCCGCCGGCGCTCGCGCGCCAGATCGGCGCGCAACCCTTCGGAAACGGCGTCGGCCGGGGCGAATGCGGTGCCGCCCAGGAAAAGAAAAAGCGCCATGAGGGTCTTCCCCATGGCGCCATTTTAGATCCTCGGCGATGGCCGCGCGGGCGCCTCCCGGCGCCGCTCCTCAGTGGGCCGCCGCCTTCGATGCCGCCGACTTGGTCAGGGCCCGGTCGACCTGGCGTTCCACTTCCTGCTCATCCAGTCCGTTGATCACCGCGATCTCCGAAACGATGAGGTACTTCGCGCGCTCATACATTTTCTTTTCACGGAAGGAGAGGGTTTTCCGCGAGCTGATGAAATTGAGCGTTTTCAGGACATCCGCGATGTCGTGCAGCCTTCCGCTCTTCATCTTGTCGAGGTTCTGCTTGTAACGCCCCTTCCAGTCGCCGGACGCCGAAAAACGGCTGTCTGCCAGCCTCTTCATGAGCCCCGTGATGTCCTTGCGCTGGGTCAGCCGCCTGAGACCGATCAGATCCGTGTTCCCGATCGGCACCATCACCTTCGAGTTGTTCGACAGAAGACGGAGGTGATAGAAGCTTCGAGGCGTAACCGGCCCGGTTGCGAAGCCTTCCCCGATCTTTTCCACGACCGAGACGCCGTGGTTGGGATAAACCACCTTTTCTCCCACTCGGAAGCTCACAGAGTCCTCCTGTTCAATAAAATACAGAAGCTGGTCGAACGGTCGATTATAGGGCCAAACCTCGGAAAATGCAATGCTTAGAGGCGTCGCGGGCGCCAACGGAAGACGGCGGCCCGCCGCAAAACATGTATTGCTAAGCGTTTAGACACCGGAGCGAGGGCTCCCGGCCGACGCCGGGGCGCGGGGGGTCCGACTCAGGGGTACGCGGCACGGCACGCCCTTCCGGCGCCCGCGAGACGGCCGGAGGAGGTCAGAGGGCCGGGGAGACCCCGGGCCCTTTCCCATGCCGTGCTCCCGCGGCTATCATCGGCGGCCCGCCGGAGTGGTGGAATGGCAGACACAGGGGACTCAAAATCCCCCGCTCGCAAGG
>JBDUBP010000011.1:0-15122 GCA_040004075.1 Acidobacteriota bacterium
TAGGGCCGCAGGGTCCTGTCGGGAGCACGGGAGCGGCCGGGGCGACGGGCGCCATCGGGCCGCAGGGTGCAGTCGGGAACACGGGAGCGGCCGGGGCGACGGGCGCCATCGGGCCGCAGGGTCCTGTCGGGAACACGGGAGCGACAGGGACCACGGGCGCCATAGGGCCGCAGGGTCCTGTCGGGAGCACGGGAGCGGCCGGGGCGACGGGCGCCATAGGGCCGCAGGGTCCTGTCGGGAGCACGGGAGCGACAGGAACCACGGGCGCCATCGGGCCGCAGGGTCCGGCGGGCGCCGCGGGAGCCGCGGGCTCCACGGGAGCGACAGGAGCGACAGGAGCGACCGGAGCGGTGGGCATGACCTGGCGCAACGTCTGGAGCGCCGCGACCGCGTACGCGATTCGGGACGCGGTCGATTACAGCGGTTCCACCTATGTGTGCGTGGCGGCCAGCACGAACGATCAGCCGGACGTCGCGACGGCGTTCTGGAACCTGGTGGCGCAGAAGGGCGCGACGGGAACTAACGGAACCAACGGAACGAACGGCACGGATGGGGCGACCGGCGCCGCCGGACCGCAGGGCCCCGCCGGAGTCGCCGGCGTGGCAGTCAAGGGTTCAGGCACGCTGGTGGCAGGAACCGCCACGATCAGCGGTCTCGGGGCAAGTGTCACGGCCACGAGCATCATCATGCTGACGTACAAGACGACGATTTTTCCCTCAAACATCGGGCCCCTGATCGTCACGAGCCAGGGCGCCGGGACTTTCACCGTAACCGCTCCCAACTCTTCGACTCAGGTCTTCAATTACATGGTTTTGAACCCTTAGGTTCGCTGCCAGAGCAGCCCCCGCGCGAGCCCTCTTCGCAGGGGGACAAGGACCCCGGAACAGAGAAAAGACGCGGCCGATCGGCCGCGTCTTTCCCTTTCCGTGACTGTATGCCGGACTTACTGTCCGACGGTGAAAGGCACCACCGCGGCCTGCTGGCCCCACGCCATCGCGAGCTTGCCGGCCCGGTCGCTCATGTCGGCGAAGCCGATTGTGAACTGGTCGATGGAAACCGCCGGCTTCATCATCGTCATCGGCACGCGGACCACGTCGAACTTGGTGTCGTAGCCGTACGCGCCCCAGATCTTCGCCTTCTCGGCGGGGTCGTACTTCTCCTGGGTGGGCTGCGTCGAGACGATGAGCGTCCAGCCATTTTCCTTCAGGTCAACGAACAGGTCGTACTCGCCCGGCGCCACGCGCTTCCCGCCGATCTCGAGCGGCACTTCCGTTTTCAGCCTGGTCGTCTGATTCGCGCCCGCGCGCCAAACCGGGGCTCCGGCGAGGACCTTCTTTCCATAGTCTGCGCCCTTGCCGAAGACGTCGGCGCGTCCGCGGAGGATCGGCCGGCTGTACGTAATCTCGATCCATTTTCCGTCCGAATAGCGCTGCTGGCCATCCTTGTCGGGGGCGCTCCAGCTCCCGCCCACCTGCGTGGCGGCGGTCCCGGCGGGGCTCGGGGCGCGGCGGACCGCCGGGGAGGTCGTGGCCGCGGCCGCCGGGGTCGTCGTGGCCGAGGTGGTCGTCGTCGTCGAGGTCGTTTGCGCGAGAGCGACGCTGGCGCTTCCGATCACGGCTGCCGAAAGGGCGATCCATTGGCGACGATGCATGTGTCCTCCTCGTTCGATGAACGTGTTGTTGTCCGGGCCGGTGAGTCTATTGGATTCCGCGGCCCGGCTGGATGGCGGCCCGACAAAATCGTCATCTGTCGTCACTTTGGGTTCTCAGTTTCGATACGATTCGAAATCGGATCTAAGAGGTAGCCGAACGAGAGAAACCAGAACTGACGACGGAACCCTCAGAACTGAGAACTCATCTGAACTGGCTTTTCAAGGAAGAACCGACCCACTACTCCTACGCGGACCTCGCACGGGAGAAGAAGACGGTCTGGTCCGGGGTGCGCAACCCCGTCGCGCAGAAGAACCTCCGTTCCGTGAAGAAAGGGGACCGGATCTTTTACTACCACACGGGCAAGGAGAAGGCCGTCGTCGCGGAGGCCAAGGCCTCGGGCGACGCCTATCCCGATCCGAAAGACCCCTCCGGGAAGCTCTTCGCTGTCGACGTCATGCCCGTGCGCGCTCTGGTGCGGCCGGTCACCCTCCGGGAGATCAAGGGCGACCCGTCTTTCCGTGAGTTTGCGCTCGTCCGCATCTCCCGCCTCTCGGTGATGCCGGTCACGGATTCGGAGTGGCGCCGGATCGAAAAGCTCGCTGACAGCTGACAGCTGCCTGTCAGGTTGACGCGTCCGCGCGCCGCCCGGGAAGAGCGCCGCTCGAGGCGAAGAAGACGGCGAGCAGGAGGCAGAGCGCCACGCTGGCCCATGCGGAGTACAGCGCGAGCCCGCAGGCGACGAGGTAGATGGGCACGCCGGGAGCGTATTGCCGCGAGATCTGCCGGATCCGCTCGTCTGAAACCTGCGCGCCGATCAGCCTCCTTCCCCGGGCGGCGTAGTGCCACAGAACATTGAACGCGATCGCGATCACGACGTAGGTCCCGGCGTACACGAGCCCGGCGGTGCGCGCGTCTGCCGGGCGGCCTTCCGACTGCCGGAGATAGAGGGCGACGATCGACGTCGGGAACGGTACGAACGTGACGAGGAGCAGGAGAAACCCGTTCAGGAAGAGGAACGGGTCGTCGCTCCGACGGATGCAGCGGAACATGCGGTGATGGTTGACCCACATGACGAGGATCGTGACGAAGCTCGTGAGGTACGCCAGCAGCGCCGGCCACTCGTCGGTGAGCCGCCGGAGAAGAGGATGCCCCGCCTCGGGGCGCGGCACCTTCAGGTCGAGCACGAGAAGCGTGATGGCGATGGCGAACACGCCGTCGGAGAACGCCTCGATCCGGCCGGTTTCCTTTTCCGCATCCGGGGCGTCCACGGGGCTCGAGGGCGGCGGCTCTTCTCGCAAGCGACTGCCACGAGTCTACACAAGCCGGCCCGTCGTCGCGACGGTCGCCGGAGAAGGCTCGCGCGGTCCGGTGCGGCTCGTGCATGGCATCGAGATCAGGGGAAGAGGAAGGAAGACCCCGCTGTTCTACAACGCTCAACGCTCAACGCTCAACGCTCAACGCTCAACGCTCTTCATGCCCATCCAAACCGTCATAAACGCCCGCGTCCCGGTCAAGGTCTGGACCGACCGGATCGAGCCGGAGGCGATGGCTCAGTTGAAGAACACCGCCGCGCTGCCGTTCGTGTTCCGGCACGTCGCGGCGATGCCCGACGTCCACCTGGGGAAGGGCGCGACCGTCGGAAGCGTCATCGCGACGAAGGGCGCGATCTGCCCCGCCGCCGTCGGCGTCGACATCGGATGCGGGATGGCGGCGCGCAAGACGTCATTCCCCGCGGATAGGCTGGATGCGGCCGCGCTCCGGAAGCTGCGCGGCTCGATCGAGCGCGAGATCCCGGTCGGGCGTGAGAGCCGCCGGCGGCCGTTCGAGGATGCCTCGGCGTGGATGGCCGCGCACGGGCGTCCCCATGCCGGGACCGGGCAGC
Source organism: Acidobacteriota bacterium (assembly GCA_040004075.1). Lineage (GTDB taxonomy): Bacteria > Acidobacteriota > Thermoanaerobaculia > UBA5066 > Gp7-AA6 > JALYUA01. The sequence goes on from JBDUBP010000011.1 coordinate 3,535, forward strand.
TGGCAGACCGGGCCCTTCACCAGCTCGGCACGCTCGGCGGCGGCAATCACTTCATCGAGATCTGCGTGGACGCCGACGACCAGAAGATCTGGGCGCTCCTGCACTCGGGCAGCCGCAACGTCGGAAAGACCGTCGCGGAGATTCATATGGGGCGCGCCAGGGGCGAGATGAAACGCCTGTCGCAGTCCCTTCCGGATCCCGATCTCGCCTATTTCCTGTCCGGCACGCGCGAGTTCCGCGAGTATCGCGGCGACCTCGACTGGTGCCAGGACTATGCGCGCCAGAACCGGGAGATCATGATGGATGGCGTGCTGCGGCAGCTGGCGTTCGCGCTCGGGCTCGAGGGGGACGCGTCGCACCTCGGCATCACGCTCTCGGTGAATTGCCATCACAACTACGTGGCGGACGAGGTCCACTTCGGGGAGGCGGTCCTGGTGACCCGCAAAGGGGCGATCCGCGCGGGAGAAGGCGAGCTCGGAATCATTCCCGGGTCGATGGGGTCGAGCTCGTTCGTGGTCCGCGGCCTCGGCAACCGCGAGGCGTTCGACAGCGCGCCGCACGGAGCGGGGCGCGCGATGTCGCGGAGCGAGGCCAGGCGCCGGTTTACCCGGGCGGACCTCGAGCGCCAGACCGCGGGCGTCGAATGCCGCAAGGATGCCGGCGTCGTCGATGAGATCCCGTCCGCGTACAAGCCGATCGAGGACGTCATCGCCAGGTCTTCCGATCTCGTCGAGGTCGTGGCACGATTGAAGCAGGTCGTTTGCATCAAGGGTTGAAGGGAAAGGGGACCGTCAGATGGCGAGAACCGCGGTCGGAACGAGGCGGGGATCGGTGAGAGCGGGCCGCGGCGGCGCCGTGGCGCGCGGAGACGCCGGGGGCGATCGGACCCTCGTGGAAACGCCCTTTCCCACGCCCGACCGCTACACGCGTTCGGGCCACCGGGTCGGCGACATCTGCTTCGAGTGCGAGTGCCGGATCGTCGAGATCGGCGCTCCGGAGGGGCTGGTGATCGCGTGGTGCGAGTGCGGATATCCCGAAGACCACTCCGCCCTCGAGATCCTTTAGCGCGCGCCCGACCGGCGACGGCCGGTTGCGGAACCCTGCAACCGGGAGGCCGTCCGGAGTGTTGTGAGCCGGCGAGGAGATCTCATGCCCGCGGAGCGCTTTCGCATCGAAGTGCCCGAGCCTGTCCTGAAAGATCTTCGCGAGCGGATCGCCCGCACGCGCTGGCCGGACGAGATTCCAGGCGCGGGGTGGCGGTACGGCGCGAGCACGGCGTACTTGACGGAGCTGCTCGCGTACTGGAGAGACGGATTCGATTGGCGGGCCCGGGAGCGGAGCCTGAACGAGCTCTCCCACTTTCGCGCCGACATCGGCGGGCTGCGGGTCCATTTCGTTCACGAGCGGGGCGAAGGTCCGGCTCCCATGCCCCTGATCGTGACCCACGGGTGGCCGAGCTCCTTTTTCGAAATGACGAAGCTGATCCCCCTGCTCACGCGCCCCTCCGAGCACGGCGGCCGCGCGGAAGATGCGTTCGACGTCGTGGTCCCGTCCCTTCCCGGCACGGGCTTTTCGGACATTCCCTCGACGCCCGGGATGACCAAGACCCGCATCGCCGGGCTGTGGGCGGCCCTGATGACGGACGTTCTCGGGTATCCGCGGTTCGGCGCCCGAGGCGGGGACATCGGATCGGGCGTGACGGCGTGGCTGGCGGTCGATCATCCGGATCGGGTCGCCGGGATCCACGTCTCCGACGTTCTCCGGCCGGCGCTCGGGCCCGGCAGCGCGCCCCTCTCTCCCGCCGAGCGGCGCTTCCTGGACGAGGAAATCGCGTGGATGGAGAGGGAAGGCGCCTACGACCGCATTCAGGCGACGAAACCGCAGACGCTGGCGCACGGACTGACCGATTCGCCGGCGGGGCTCGCGGCCTGGCTCGTCGAGAAGTTCCGGTCGTGGAGCGACTGCGGGGGAGAGATCGAGCGGCGGTTTTCGCGGGACGACCTCCTGACCCACCTGACGATCTATTGGGTCACGGGAACGATCAACGCGGCCAACCGCCTCTATTTCGACCGGGACCAGGCGCCACGCGCCCTCGCGCCCGGCCAGAGGGTCGAGGTGCCGTGCGCGGTCTCGCTTTTCCCGGCCGACATCGACCATCCTCCGCGCGAGTGGGCGGAGCGCGCCTGCCGCGTGGAGCGCTGGACCGAAATGCCGCGCGGCGGACACTTCGCCGCGTGGGAGGAGCCGCAGCTTCTCGCCGAGGACCTGAGGGAGTTTTTTCGTCCGCTGCGGGAAGCCGGGGACGGGGTCGGGAAACGGGAGCCGAGCGACCAGCGGGAGCGAGACGGCCGCGGTACCACGCGGTCAACTAGATCGGGAATCGGAATTGAAAGGCAGACCTGACCGGCCCTCACCCGGCTTTCCCGCTCCGACGCTCAATGCGGAACGCTCAACTCTCAATCCTCGTTATCCCTTACACTCTTACCGGATGCGCCCGGCGCGTAAGGTGCGGCTCGGAGAGCCCTCCGCGGACGCGGCGCAGCCTTCCCTTTTTCCCGAGCTGCCGCCCGCAACCCGCATCCAGGCCGCGATCCGGATGACGGAGCCGAACGTCGCGCGGACGGTCCCTCCCGGAATCTCCGGCGTCTATTTCGTGAAGTCCGTCGGTCCCGGAGGACGTATCGCCGAACGGGTCGGCCGGGACGACGTCGACTTGCGCCAGCGGCTCCTCCAGCATGCCCGTGACGGCGGCGAGAACGTCCTGTTCGGATGGATTCGAGCGGAGAACGGGAACGATGCCTACCGGCTGGAGTGCTACCTCTGGCACGCGCAGGGCGGCGCCTGGGCGAGCATCGCCGGGGACGCGCACCCATCGCTCGCGGAGCGCATTCCGTTTCTCGGGTGCCCGGATTGCGAGGAGTAACGGGGTCGCTGACCTCCGGACGGCGAGGCGGCACCGAAATCGCTTCGCTGGCTTCGGAGGTCAAGCCCATGACAAAGGAGAGGGGAGAAGGGATGGATCGGGACGAGCTGCAGGGAAACCTGAAAGATCCGACGGGACTTCCGCCGCCGCCGCGCGCCGGGGACCGACGCAACGGCAACGATCAGCAGATGCCGAAGGGAGCGGAGGGCCGTGAAGGCGGTTCAGCCGGCAGCCGCACCTCAGACGTCGCAGACCATCCGCCCACCGGGAAGCAGGTCAGGGAAGAATAGAGATGGCGGCCCTCGGCTCCCGGTAAAGGAACGCTCAACGCTCAACGCGGAACGCTCGACCTCTCTTACGTGTCACACCGCCGGGGCGGGCGCGGTCTCTGGAGCCCCCGGCCGGCGCGCCGGCGCGGGCACCGGGTTCAGTCCGAGATCCTGATCCTTTTTGGGGAGGATCTCGTCCTTCCAGCAGAGCTCGGGCCGTCCGCGCACCAGCCGGTCGGCGATTTCCGCGCCCATCTGAACCGAGTGGTCCATGTTGCCGATCTCGTACTTCCACGCGCCGAACCGGCCGCGGGAGTAGATGTCTCGCGACTCGAGCCAGGGCTGGATGACCGAGAGCGCGTCATCGCGCCGAATCGTCGGAATCGGGTAGGTGTATTCCCGCGTGATCAGGTGCGTGTCGACGACGTCCTTGCGATCCGCCGGCGAAAGGAGCCTCGTGTTGACGAATCCCTGCAGCACTTCGTCGACCACGGTCTCGAGATTCACCGGCTTGTAGGACGACCGCGACACCTCCGCGAGGAGCGAGTACTGGCGCGAGGCATCCGGCACCACTTCCGGCGAGTAGTTTGAAAGGTACGTGACCCGGTAATAGGGACAGTTCTCCTCCGGGAAATACATCCAGCACTTCGTGGTCGGCGCCGGCTGATTGACGCCGACTCCGATGATCGCGCTGCCCGAGTGATGGAGCAGGGAAGTCGCCTCGACGATCCCGGCAGGAGCGTCGGAGACGGACTGCACCAGGCGGTCCAACGGCATCGTCGAGATGAGCTCGTCGTACGCTTCGTCGGATTTGTCCGCGAGGAGCACGCGCTTTCTGCGCGCGTCGATGCCGGTCACCTGCGCGCCGTAACGAATCCGGTCTTCCAGCGTCTCGGCGACGCGGAGGAAGAGACCGCCCGTGCCGCCGTGCCGCGGATACTTGAACGTGTTGTTCGGTCCCCACGAGACGTCGGCACGGTTGAGGAAGACGTTCGTGATCATCCGCTCGAGATCGACGACGGGAACGCGCTCCCCGATCCAGTGCGTGCCCAGCATCTTCGGCGGGTGCGCCCAGACCTTGAAGTTGTAGGGCATCATGAAGTACTCGGCGATCCCTTCGCCGAACACTCCGTGGATCAGCTCCTCGAACGTCCTGTAGTCCGGCTTTTCATGACCGGACTTGAGCTGCGCCTTCTGGGCGGCGATGACGCCCAGGACGCATTTCAACACCGCCTCGGGGGGCAGGTCCTTGATGTTGTTCTGAAAAGGATAGGGGAGGAACCGGTCCATCATCCAGACCCAGGCCTCGCGCTGCAGCTCCTGATACTCGTCTCCGAGCATCCGGTCGAAGAGCTCGTCGAAGTACCGGAAATGGGAGAAGAGGACGTGGCCGCCGATGTCGTAGATGAACCCGTTCGCGCTCGTCTCGCTCGAGGCGAGGCCGCCCGCGCTCTCCCGCGCTTCGAGCACCACGAAGTCCTCGTGGCCGAGCTCCTTCAACCGGTAGGCGGCTCCGAGGCCGGTCGGCCCGGCGCCGAGGATGACGATCTTTTTCCGCAGGGGCTTGGCGTCGTGAACCACGGTTGTTCCTCTCGGGTGTTCGATTCCTCGAACTTCAGTATCCTCTGGAGCGCGGCGAAGCGAAAGCGACGCCGTTCAAATTCAGCAATTTCCGGACCCGGCGGCGGCCCGCGGCCGGGATCCGCGTCAGTGTCGCAGTCGGGAAACGACCCCCGTCCCCGCTTCGGGCAGCGGCTCGATCGCCGGCGTGGATGCGGCCGGCTGCGAAACGCCGGGCCATCGGGGGCATCGCGTCGCTTTGATGAGTGAGCGACAGATCGCGAGCGCGCGCGTCGGCCCGGACGCCGTGACCATCGAGAGAATTCTCCGCCGGCCGGCCGGCGCCGGAGATTCCTCGGGATGCTCGATCCACAGGGCGCTCCAGGCGCCGTGCTGCTCGCCCACCTCGCACGTCCAGCCCGTCTGGCGGGCGACGAGCTCGGCCAGAGCCGTCGCCGTCCATTCCTCGGTGGAAAACGGCGGGATGGCCCGGCCCGGAGCGCGCGAGAAGACGCGCCGTTCGATCTCGCGGTCGAGCTCGGGCCCGGGCGCCAGGGGAAGAGAGGTGTGCGGAGCCGGGCATCCCGACCCGACCGCAACGGGGACGGGGATGTCGAGTCGATGACGGATGTGAAGAGACATCGAGACCTCCGGGGCTTCTGGACGCGCGGCCAGAACAGCAACATCCGTACCACGCGATGCGACGGCCGGCGCCCGCGTCGCGAGACCGATTCAGTGAAATCCGACGCGGGCGACCGGTGATTCGGAACGGGATCGCCGCCGAATTCTCTAGGCGCGCGCGCGTCTTCTGCGGGTGACGGCGGGCACGCCGGCCAGAAACCGCACCGCGGACACGACGACCTCCCGGTAGCCCCACCGTCACCCCGTGGCGCGAGATGAGGCGCCTCTTCATCGCGTCTCGCACGGCGCGAGGAATCTTCATGTCATGAGCGAATCTCCCGGTGCACGTCGCCGGGTCGATGGGCGGAGCCAGCAGGACGGCGCGGGGCGCCGCTGTTCCCACGCCTCAGGGCGAGGGTGGCGGCGGCGGTCCCGTCGAGTGACCCAGGATTCCGGCCAGCGGTCCGCGCTCTCTGGCGAACACTTCGATGGAAGCGACGAAGTCGGGCAGAGACGAGGTCGCCCCCGTCGACTCCCAGAGACCGGGAGCGTCGAAGGAGATCACCGAAAAGCCGGCGGCGGCCAGAGGACCGAAGAAGTGGGAGATGGGCGGCCCGCTGCCGAAATTCCAGCTCGCGAGCCGTCGTTCCGGAAGGCGTCCAGGCGAAGGCGCCGCGCTCGAGGCCGCGGCTCTCGGAGGCGAGGCGGGGATATCGCGGCGGCGTCCGGAAGAGGAGCTCGGCTCAGCGCGCGGAGAGACCCCGGCGCGTACGCGGAAAGGGCCGAAAACTGGCGCGGATCGCCGTCAAGAGCGTCTGATCGCGCCGCGTCCGGGGAAATCGGAAGAGCCGGTCCATCCGGGTCGGTGAAACCGAAAGATGGAGGGAGCGGGGGTTTCTCGCCACGCCGGCGCGGATCGCCAGAATCGCGCCACACAAGCCGGAACCGCCTGACGAGGCATGGTACTGGCAGGGCCCAGCGGCGTGTCGAACCTCGAGAACAGGATCGAGAACGCGTTGAACGAGGCCCGGACGCTGATTCTGGGCGCGCAGGTCCTCCTCGGCCTCCAGTTTCAGGCGGTCCTCGAGGACGGGTTCCGGACGCTGCCGGACAGCTCCCGGTCCCTCGTGCTCGGCAACCTCGCGCTGATGGTCGCCGCAACCGGCCTCCTGATCTCCCCGGCCGCGTATCACCGGATCGTCGAGCAGGGGGAGCTCTCCGATCGTTTCCATGAATTCACCAGCCGCGTGAGCCGCGGCGCTGCTCCCCTTCGCGATAGGTCTCGGGGTCGTGTTCGCCGTCGTCGGCCGCCAGATCGTGGGCGCGGGCGGCGGCTGGCTGAGCGGCGGTGTCGCCGCGGCATTCGCGCTTTTTTTCTGGTACGGGCTCGAGCTCTGGAGACGGAGCCGCACCGGGGAGGCGAAAATGGCAAAGAGGGGAGACGAGCGGAAGAATCCCGGCATCGAGGAGCGGATCAAGAACGTGCTCACAGAGGCCCGGGTGGTCCTCCCGGGGGCGCAGGCGCTTCTCGGATTTCAGTTCGTTGCGGTGTTGAAGGAGACGTTCGAGAAGCTGCCGGAATCGGCGAAGCGGGTGCATCTCGGGGGTCTGACCGCCATCGGGGTCTCCACCGTCTTTCTCATGGCGCCCGCCGCATGGCACCGGATCGTCGAGGAGGGCCGCGATACCGAGCGGCTGGAAACCGTCGCCAGCCGGTTTCTGCTGGCGGCGCTCGTCTTTCTCGGGATCGGACTCTCGCTCGATCTGTACGTCGTCTGCGTCAGCGCGCTCCGATCGCCCCCCCTCGGACTCGTGGCGTCGGCTTGCGCCCTCGTCTTCGTTTTCGGACTCTGGTTCGGTTACACGATCTTCCGGCGCGCGCGCGATCGCGCCCGCCGGAAGTGAGGGCGGAGCCGCCGCCCCCTCAGGCGGCGGCGCAGTCCGGGTGCCCGCAGACGCACATGGGCTCGGGTTTCCCCGACATTTCCATCTCCGCGCACCGATCGCTACAGAATTTCTTGTTTCCGCGCTCCACTCGAGTCTCCTCGCAGCGACAGCCCTGATGTTCACATTTCATGGACGCCTCCCTCCCGCAATCCGCAGCAACAAGAATGCCGATAATCCGTCGCTCCGCTCGCTGAGGGACGTGCGTTCGCCGGCCGCGAACGCAGCGGCGAGTGGCTCGCCTGGAGGCTCGACCGCTCGCCTCGTCCCTCCGCTCGCTACGCTCCCGGATGGAGCTCTGCCGCGGATCACAGCCGGGTCGGCTTGAAGGGAAGTCCGAGGAACGGACTCAACGGACCGGGGGCATGAGCTCGATTCGGAACACCTTCCCGGTCTTCGGGAAGACTTTTGCCGACTTCTCGGTGGCCTGAAAGGCGCCGAAGTCGAGCACGTACACGAGCCCGTCGGGCCCCACTTTCACGTCAACCGGACGCTCGAACCCGTCGGTCCGGTCGATCTCCGACGACGGCTGAGCGGCGCCCGCGCTCCGATTGCGCGCGAAGCCGGAGCGCCGGCCCGTTGCGGGATCGACGACCTCCACCTGGAAGCCGGCCCGCACGTCCGGGTGAAGGGGATCGGTCGACGGCTTGAAATCGCCCGTCTCCGACAGGAGAAGCTGCCCGCTCCAGCGCGAAAACGGACCTCCGGCCGGCGCGAAGGTCATGCCGCCGAGCGCGGCATGGGGGTCGGTTTTCGCGACGAGCAGCGAACGATCGGGGGCCGACAGGCCGCTCTTCGCGGAGATCGACCATCGGCTCGTCGCCGGAGTGACCGGCGCCTGAAACTGAGACGCGGCGCGATGAAGGGGATCGGTGACGGGAGTCAGATCGGCCGCGTAATCGGGCCATCCGTACCACGCCCCGTTCTTCAACCGGTAGATCGCGTCGGGATCGTCGAGAATCGGACGGGTGCCGCGGATGTCCGCTCCCTGCATCCCGATGTAGGGGGCTTCCGGTCGAACGCCAGGGCCACCGGGTTTCGGAACCCCCACGCGGCGAGTTCGGGATCCGTGCCGCTCTTTCGGAGGCGGAAGAGGGCGCCGGTGCACGGGACCTGTCCGCGGATTCGCATCTCGGTGGCGGTGCGATACGGCTGGAACGCTCCGGTGGAGCCTTCGCGCCTTTCTCCGGCGCCAGAGCGTCCTCCTCCTCGAACGACCGGCCGTGGAGCGTCAGGTCGCGGCAGGGAATGTCGTGAGCATCCGGCCTCTTCCTGATCCACTTGCCGTTGACGGGGGCGTGCGATGAGACGAGGCCCGAGTTGGTGGCGCTGCCGACGCCGAACCAGAGCGTTCCCTCGCCGTCGAAAACGAGGGAGTTGATCCAGTGATCGCCGCGCGACGGAATGCCGCCGACGACGGGCTCGACCCCTCCCCCCGCGGCCGGACCCGGCTGACGCCCCAGGTCCCCTCCTTCTCTTCGTGAGAGAAGTAGAGCCAGCGTTCGTGGAACACGAGGCCCACCGCCTCCGCCCCGGGGAAGCCTCCCGTCAGGGGAACCTCCTCGAGCCGCCCGGCCCGGGCGCGAAGGATCTTGGGGGAGAGCGTCGGGATGGGAACCGTTCCGGATTCGAGGACGTAGAGCTGGCCCTCGGAATCCCGGGTCAGCGAGCTCGGGTAGTTCAGCCCTTCGGCCACGAGAACGGCTCGGAATCCCTCCGGCGCCTGGACGGTCGTCGAAGCCTTCGCCTCGACCTTGTAACGCGACGCCTGGTCGGCCGCCTTGAGATGGACCTTGCCGCACCGCAGGGCCGCCGCGGCGAGGGCGAGAGCCACGATCAGGGTCAGACGGGCTCCTGGCCGCGGCGCCTCCTTCACGTCACGACTCCGACTCCCGCATTCCGATCTTCGACGCCTCGGGATCGGCGTTCTCGACGACCCCCACCTTATGCCGGTAGCTCAGGTTTCCCCCGAGCCAGCCGGAGACGCCGAGCGTCAGGAAGGCGAGAACCGCGATTGCCATCGCGGGACCGAAGCGGCCGGCGCTGAGCGCGACGTCGTGGCGGCGGAGCCACCAGGACACCGCGGACAGCACGACGACCGTGACGTTCAGGCAGGCGTGCCAGGTCGCGACTCTCGCCCCCTTCGCGCTCATGCGCACGCCGAAATACTCGACGGCCCCGAACACGGCGGCGAGCAGGGCCGTCACGATGCCGACCTCTATGGAGAAATACGCGAATCGGTACCAGAACGGGTCTTGGTTCGAGGCGTGGAGGACGTCGGCGATCAGCGCGAGGAAGAATGCGCCGATCGGAAGAGGGAAGAGGAACGAGCATCGGATGGATCGGGTGACTGCCGATGGCGGCTTTGCTCTTCAAGATCGCCTCCTGGCTCCCCGCAAACGGGAAGACGGTTTGTCCGAAGCCGGCCTTGGATCAGAGGCCGGCGGCGCGGCAGAGGTCGAGATAGTTCGGAGGCGGCTGTCCGGTCCACGGAGAGCGTCCCGACCGCGACGCGTCGTCCATTTTTCGCAGCGTGGCCGTGAGCGACCGACGACCCCGGGATGCGAGAACCAGCGCGGCCAGGACGACGACCAGCGCCGCGCCCGTGCCAACCCCCTGAGCGAACGGTTGCCTCATGGTTGCTTCCTCTCCTGCTTGATGCTTGATGTTTGATGTTTGATGCTTGACGGATGTCGTTGACGCCACGGGGTGGAAGATCTTTCGGGGTGTCTCAAGAGGCGGGAAGGGGCGGGGTGGCGGTTCGGGCCGGCTCCCGCATGGCTCCGGACAGGGCGGGCTGGCGAGAGACGCCCGCGGCCCCTGCGCCGCGCGCGGAGGCGCACCCGGCGAGCACACAAAGCGTGGCGATCACGAGATCGGCGAGGAGAACCGCCAGCCGCTCGGTCCGTTTTCGAAGAGAGACGGGCCGGACATGAGCCGCGCTCATCGGACGGCTCCGAACCGGCCGGACAGTATTCCCGATCGACCGAACGACCATCTCGAGGGGAGCGGCCACGCATTTCAGATGCTGACTCCGGTAACCGGGTTTGCCGTCGGGCTTGATCGTCCGGCGGCGCCGCGAGACAGGCGACGCAGTGCAAAGGTCGTACCTGCGCCCGCCCGCCGTGTCGTACTTCACCGCCCGAGGGCGTTTGATCGGCAGCCCGGCGCAAGAACCGGTCCATCGGCACTGCCCGGCGGAGCGCGTCCCGGTCTTTCGGGCGGTCCCCCGTCGCGCGCCTCGCGGTCGCACGAGCAGCGAAGCGCTTTGCGATCTGACGATCCAGAGGAGCTTTCGGCTGGCGACCGTCCGGAATGGCTCTTGCACGATTTGAACGCGGGGCGATTCTGCCCTCCGTTCCACTGGGGAGCAATCATGAAAGACGAACTGGACGATCCGACTCCGCGCGAAGAAAGCGGGAGTCTCGAGGCGGGGCTTTTTGCGGGACCGGCCGCCGACGACAACTCCTTTGAGGCCCGCCGGCCGAGCACGCAAAACGATGAAGAAGGGTCGATCGAAAACACCACGGAGATCTCGGACGCGGTCGTGGACGAGGACGACGAGGAGGACGAGGACGACGACGACGAGGACGACGAGGACGACGACGACGACGACGATGAAGACGAGGTCGGGGAAGAAGTGCTGGTGACCGACGAGGACAAGGACGACGAGGACGACGAAGGCGACGACGATGACGACGATGACGACGATGACGAAAAGGAGAAAGAGTAGTGTCCGCGCTCCCTTCCGCCTTCACGCGTCCCATCCGCGCCGCCGTCCGGAAGGTCTCGCGGCCCGTGAACGTGTCCTAGGGTGAGCGTTGGGTCTCCGCGATTGCGGGGACCGCGCTCGCCGTCTATGCAATCAGCCGGCGCCGGTTCTGGGGAGGCGCGGTCGCCTTGATCGGAGCGGGGCTCGCGTGGCGCGGCGCCACCGGCCACTGCGACATCTACGCGGCGCTCGAAATCGACCGGTCGGACAAGAAGACCACGCTCGTCGAGGAGTCGGTCACCGTGAACCGGCCGGCCGAAGAGTTGTATCGGTTCTGGCGAAATCTCGAGAACCTCTCCCAGGTGTTCGAGCATGTGATCGCCGTGACCGAGATCGACAAGCGCGTCTCGCGCTGGACGGCGCAGGCGCCGGCGGGCGCGATCGTCGAGTGGGAAGCCGAGATCCTCGCCGATCGCGAGGGAGAAGTCCTCGCCTGGCGGACGCGCGGAGACTCCGACGTTCTTCATCGCGGTTCCGTCCGATTCCGTTCCGCTGGGGA
>JBDUBP010000236.1:0-15107 GCA_040004075.1 Acidobacteriota bacterium
CAGCGTGAGCCTCCTCCCTCCCTTCGGTCGGGAGACTTCTCACGCTGCGGGCGTAACCACGATTTCGACGGAAGAGCAGCTCTGCTTCCCTCCGCTCCCTCTGCTCCCCTCTGGTCCCCCTGCTCCCTCTCCCCGCGCGCCGGGGGAGAGGGCCGGGGTGAGGGGCGGCACTTATTTGGAAGGCGACGCGGAGAGCAGCGCTGGCTTACGGCGTCTCCGCGCGCCGGGGAGAGGGCGGGATGCACTGATCCGGAAGGAAAGACGCCGAAGAGAGAAAGCGCGTCCGGGCACGGAGAGAGGTTGGGGTGATGAGTCTGGCCCCGCGAGTTGTGAGGGAGAACGGTCCGATCCGGCTTACGAACCGGGAGCGCTACGCGCGGAACCGGCCGAGGATTCCCTTCCAGGCGGACATCGGGATCGGCGCGTCGGTGATGTCCTGAAAGACGACCCGCCCTCCCCGGCAGAGGAAGTGCGGCGCGATGCGCGGGTATGGGACGGGGTCCGCCGCGGGCGACGTCTGCCGCCAGACCAGCGTCCCGATCCTCTCTGAGCCGCAGCCCGCGCAGGATTCCTCGAGAACGAAGGGAGGCGCGCCGATGGGAACGTCGCGAACGGCCGCCCGCCGGGCCCGCCACTCCGAAATCTGCTCGACGATCGCCATAGGGACATGATGCGCCCCGGCCCGGACAAACGGCGTCCGACCGGCGGCCCGGGTCAGTTTTCCGATCGAGGCGCCGCGAGGCCCGGCACGACCGAGACACCAGGCAGCCGCAGGAGCATCGACGGCTCCAGGCGGACCTTCCAGGAGCGGCTGCCGCCCCCGACGACGACGCGCGGCGCGGCCATGACGAGCGAATCGACGTAGATCGGAACGTCCGGCGGGAGCCCGAAAACGGAGACCCCCCCGATCATCATGCCGGTCCGGGCGATCGTCTCCTCCCCGGACGCGAACGAGACCCGCTTCGCTCCCATGAGCCGCCGGACCACGTGGTTGACGTCGAGCCGCGTGTGAGACAGGAAGAGCGAGGCGGACCACAGCTTCGGCTCCTGCCTGGACGCGACGAGGATCGTGTTGGCGCTTTCCTCCGGGGGAATGCCATAGCGCTCGCAGAAGGCCGCGGTGTCGGCGAAAGCCGGGTCGCAGGGCATCGCCTCGTGGGGGATTTCGAGGCGGTCCAGAGTTTCGCGGACGCCCCTCCACGCGGTGTCGGGCTCCTCCGGCGTGCCGGCCGCTTGCGGAATCTCGTCGTTCAAGGCGCTCGAGAATATCGGAACCCGGTTGAAACTCGGAGTTCTCCCTCGATCCGCTCGATGCCAGAAGTGGCTCGGGTTCGGGAGGGAAGCCGTTTTGATCCTGGAAAGGCGATCTCCCGCTGGAGATCCTCGCCGGACAGGGGGCGCGCCGGCGGTCGGCCGGCGGCCTTCTCTCACCCCGTCTCTCTTCCGCGGTCGCCGCCTGGCGGTGAAGGGGCTGTGCGGAGCGCCCCCGGCGGCGTCACGACAGACGTTCCTTGACACTCCGCGGGAACCGGCGACAGAATGCTGTAAACGATTACAGAAGTGCATGTAAACGATTACAGATCGCAGCCGATTCGGCAGGATGACCCGCCAGGAGGCGCTCCGTACGTCGGATGAGCGTCACGATCCGCGAGGTCGCCCGCGAGGCCCTGGTGTCCGTCGCAACGGTCTCGCGCGTCTTGAACGGCAAGGGGCCGGTGCATGCGGACACCGAGCGGCGCATCCGGAAGGCCGCCAAGCGCCTCCACTACGTGCCGCACGGGGGGGCGCGAAGCCTGATCACGCGGAAGACGCACACGATCGGAGTACTCCTTCCGGACCTGTACGGCGAGTTCTTCTCGGAAGTGATCCGCGGAATCGATCTCTGCGCGCGGCGAAGCGGTTATCACGTCGTCGTTTCGAGCTCCCACAGCAATCGCGCGGAAACCGAGTCGATGTTCCGCGCGATGCGCGGACGCGTGGACGGGCTGATCGTTCTTTATCCGGGAACCCGCCCCCCCGTGCGCAAGGGCAATCTGCCGGACGGCTTCCCGGTGGTGCTCCTGAATGCCCCCGGCAGCCGGTCGTTCGATTCCCTGAACATCGACAATTTCGGCGGAGCGTTCGCGATGGTCCGGCACCTGGTCTCCCTCGGTCACCGGAGAATCGCTTTTATCGGCGGGCCCGCCCAGAATCGCGACGCCGTGGAGCGGCTTCGCGGCTATCGCGAGGCGGTCCGCGCGTCCTCGGCGGACGAGTCGCGGTCGCTCGAGGTCGCCGGCGATTTCCGGGAGTGGGCCGGATACGACGCCTGCCGTTCGATTCGAAGCATCCGGCCCCACCCGTCCGCGATCTTCGCGGCGAACGATGCAATGGCCATCGGCCTTCTTTGCGCCTTCCGCGAGAGGGGGATCCGTGTGCCGGAGCAGTACGCGATCGCGGGCTTCGACGACATTCCGATCGCCCGATACATCACCCCGCCGCTGACCTCGGTGCGCGTGCCCATCTCCGCGCTGGGGGAGCAGGCCACCCTGCGGGTCTTGAAGGCGATCGAAGAGGGACCCCGCCACGAATGGCGGGAGGAAACGCTTCCGACGGCCCTCGTGATCCGGGAGTCCTGCGGCGCCGGCGCCCGGTCGGAAGATCCGCCGGCCCCCCGTGGCCGCGGGCTTTCGTCGGTATCGGAATCGCATGTCGGCAAAAACAGGCAGCGGCTTTCAGGTTGAGATCCAAACGATTTATCTACGTCGAATGGAGGAAGGTATGAGGCTCCGAACCGGGTCGCGACTCCTGACCATCGGGCTCCTGGCAATTCTGGCCGCCGGGGTGGCGCGCGCGCAGACGACGACCGGAACCCTGCGAGGCAACGTGAGCGACGAGACCGGCGGGTATCTCCCGGGCGCCACGGTGACGGCGACCAACGAGGAGACCGGCTTCTCGCGCTCGGCGACGACCGCCGCCAGCGGCTTCTACAACATCTCCCTGGTGCCGGGCCCTTACACGGTCGTCGTGACGCTGCCGAGCTTCACGACGGTGACGTCGAAGGTCCAGATCCGGGTCGGAGACACGGCGGCGCTGGACGTCAAACTGAATCTGGAAGCCCGGGCAAAGGAATCGGTGACGGTCACCGCGGAGGCTCCGATCATCGAATCGAAGAGCAACGAGATTGCGACGAACGTCTCCGAGATTCAGATCAAGAACCTTCCCCAGGGGAGCCGTAACTTCCTGAACTTCGCCGCGCTCGCTCCCGGCGTGCGCATCTCCGACAGCATCGACAACAAGCAGGTGACCGCGGCCGGAGCGGAGGGATTCAACACCAACGTCTTCATCGACGGCACGAGCTACAAGAACGACGTCCTCCTCGGCGGGGTGGTCGGGCAGGATTCGAGCAAGGGCAACCCGTTCCCTCAGAACGCCGTCCAGGAGTTCCGCGTCATGACGCAGAACTTCAAGGCGGAGTACGAGAAGGCGGGGACGGCGGTCATCACGGCGGTGACGAAGTCGGGGACCAACACCTATGCCGGAGACCTCTTCGCGTACTACCAGAACAAGAACCTGGTGGCGCGCAGCCCGTTCATCGGACCGCGGCGGAGCTGCAACGCCGCGGGCGTCTGCACCGGAACGGCGGATCCGGACTACACCCGCTGGCAGGGCGGTGTCGACATCGGCGGGCCGATCATGACCGACAAGGTCCACTTCTACGGCTCCTACGAAGTCAACGATCAGAATCGGGCCAACACGGTCATCCTCGGAGGTCAACCGCTGCCGCAGGCGCTCCACGACCGGCTCGCCGCGTTTCAGGGCACCTTCACGAGCCCCTTCCGGGAGAACCTGGCGTTCGGCAAGGTTTCCTGGCAGGCGAGCCAGACCGATCTCCTGGACGTCTCCGGCTTCTACCGGCACGAGACCGACGTCAAGGACTACGGCTCTCAAGTTAGCTTCCAATCCGCAAACAACATCCTTCAAAACATTTTCAACGGACAGGGCAAGTACACGAGGTCCGGATCCACGTACCTTTCGGAGACGACGCTTTCCTACAACAACTACCAATGGCATCCGACCCCGACGAACGCGGGAGTCGCAAGAGAGAACTATGACGGTGCGCTTCTGATCGGCGGCGGAGACAACAATCAAAATTTTCACCAGAAGCGCCTCACACTCCGGGAAGACTTCTCGTACCTGGGCCTCCATTTCGCGGGCGATCACGTCGTTAAAGCCGGCGTTTACGCGGCAAACGCGAAGTACGACATCCAGAAGTTCCAGCAGACCCCGCCCACTTTCACCTTCCGGTCTGACGAGAACTTCGCCTTCCCTGCCGAGGCCCTTTACGGCGTCGGGAATCCGGACATCTCAGCTTCGAACAACGAGTATGGCGTCTACCTGCAGGACGATTGGACTCCCACTTCGCGGCTGACGGTCAACGTTGGTGTCCGCTGGGACTACGAGACCGACATGCTCAACAACAATTATCGAACACCGGACAACGTTCGGAATGCGTTGCAGGGGCTCGTGCCCGACTACTTCTTCACGGATGGCTCTCAGCGGCCCGCCTACAAGAACATGTGGCAGCCTCGGCTCGGCGTCTCCTACGACCTCACGGGCAAGGGCACGACGGTTGTCTTCGCCGGCTACGGCCGTTACTTTGACCGCGACGTCTACAATTTCGTCCTCGACGAGCGGTATCGCCTCCAGTATGCCGTCCGGCACTTCCGGTTTTCCGCCAACGGCGCGCCAACGAGCGACGGCTCTCCAACGATTATCTGGAATCCTTCCTATCTCTCGCAGGCGGGTCTCGATCAGCTGATCGCCAACGGCACAGCGCCGAATGGTCAGGTGTTTCTCATCAATAACAACACGAAGCCGCCGCGGACAGACCAGTACAGCGTCGGGGTCCGAAAGGCTTTTGGCCCGGTTGCCACGTCCGTCTCCTATGCCCGCATGCGCGGCGACAACGGGTTCACCTTCGTCGTCGCGCGGGATGCGGCGGGTAATGTCATCCACCAGAGCAACTTCTCGGACATCTTCACCTCGACCGCAGCCAAGAAGTTCTGGTTCGACGCGCTCTATGTCACCATCGACAAGCCCTACACGACTGCCTCGAAGTGGGGTGTGGGGCTCGCCTACACTTTCGGGAAATCGCGTCAGACGGGCAACGATCTTTTCAGCTTCGACATTCCGTATACGGCAGAGCCGCGCCATCCGACGCAGAACGACGAGCGCAACCGAATCGTGTTCAATGGAATCGTCGGCCTGCCGTTCGGCGTCCGCGCCTCGTCACTCATCACGCTCGGTTCGGGACTTCCCTACACGGTCCTCGACGCCAGCCGCGGCTTCAATCGACCGGAGTTCAGACTGACCTTGTACGGGGGCCGGCAGAGCGGCACGTTCCCGTACCAGTCGTGGGATCTCCGCCTTCAGAAGGACATAAATATCGGTCCAGCGCAAATCGGTCTCGTCGCGGAGGGTTTCAACCTCACCAACCACAACAACTACGGATGCTTCGAGGGCTTCATCTCCAAGCTGCCGGAGGTCAATCCGAAATTCGGCAAGCCGAGCTGTCTCGTGACGGACGGCCGCCGCGCGCAGTTCGGGGTGAACGTCGGGTTCTGAGGCGAACCGATTCCGCGGCGCTTCTCTTGACCGACGGAAGGCGATGTCACGGATCGGGGGCGGGTTGATTCCCGCCCCCGACGTTTCTGGTGGGCCCCGCGGGCTCCGGCGCGCGACGGCCCTCTTCGTCCTCGTCTTCTGCGGAGCCCTTTCCGGCGCCCGCTGCGGTCGGGTCGCCAGCGCGCCTCCGAGCCCGACGCTCGCCTCCTCCGTCGTCGACGGGCTCCGTCCGCTCGACCCGGCGGCAACGCCGGCGCTCGACGATCTCGAGCGGCGCACCTTCGATTTCTTCTGGGAGCGTGCAAATCCGAAGAACGGACTCGTTCCCGACCGGTGGCCGTCCCCCTCCTTTTCGAGCATCGCGGCCGTCGGATTCGCGCTGACCGCATACCCGATCGGCGCCGAGCGCGGCTACGTCTCCCGGGAAGCGGCCCGCGACCGCGTGCTGACGACTCTCAGATTCTTCGCCGCCCCCTCCGGCGGGGCCGCCGGCCAGCACGGGTTCTTCTACCACTTCCTCGACATGGACTCCGGAGCGCGGTTCAAGGACGTCGAGCTCTCGACGATCGACACCACGATCTTTCTCACCGGCGCGCTCGTCTGTCAGTCCTGGTTCGATCGAGCGGACCCCGGCGAAGTCGAGATCCGGGATCTCGCGGACCGGCTCTATCGCGCGGCGGACTGGACGTGGGCGCAGAAGAAGGCGCCTCTGGTCTCGATGGGATGGACGCCGGAAAGCGGGATGAGCGACTGGGACTGGCGCGGATACAACGAAGCGATGATCCTCTACGTGCTCGCGCTCGGCTCGCCCGACCATCCGGTTGCTCCGGCCGCCTGGGAGGAATACACCCGGACGTACGAGTGGAAGACGTTCGCCGGACAGCAGTACGTGGCTTTCGCGCCGCTCTTCGGCTATCAGTACTCCCATGTCTGGATCGATTTCCGCGGGATTCGCGATGCCTACATGCGCGACAAGGGCATCGATTACTTCGAGAACTCGCGCCGCGCCACCTATGCGCACCGTCAGTACTCCATCGAGAATCCGGGGGGATGGCGCGGATACGGCCCCGATGTGTGGGGACTCTCGGCGTGTGACGGGCCGATCGACGGCGACCACGTCGTGGACGGCCGCCCGCGCCACTTCTACACGTATGCGGCGCGGGGAGCTTCGGCGAAGGAGATCCGCGACGACGGCACCATCACGCCGGCCGCCGCCGTGAGCTCGCTCCCGTTCGCCCCCGAGATTGTCCTGCCGGCGATCGTCGCCATGAAAGCTCGGGGAGAGCCTCTCTACGCGCGCTACGGATTTCTCGACGCGTTCAATCCGACCTTTCGGCTGGACATCCCGGTCCAGCACGGCCGCGTCGTCCCGGGCGCCGGATGGTTCGATACGGACTACCTCGGAATCGACCAGGGGCCGATCCTCGCCATGGTCGAGAATGCGCGGACGGACCTCGT
This sequence comes from Acidobacteriota bacterium, assembly GCA_040004075.1. Taxonomy (GTDB): domain Bacteria; phylum Acidobacteriota; class Thermoanaerobaculia; order UBA5066; family Gp7-AA6; genus JALYUA01. The sequence continues at coordinate 7,066 of JBDUBP010000236.1, forward strand.
GTGGAAGACACTCAGGAAGAACCCCTACGTGGTCTCGGGCCTGCGCCGAGCGGGCTTCACCGGCGGATGGCTCGACAACGCCGCGCGGTGACAGGCGCCGCGCTCACGGCGGCCGCCGCGATTGCCGCGTCGCTCTCCGGCGCGTGCCGGCGCGGCGATTCGGGAACCGAGCCCCTGCGGATGTGGGCCTTCGGGCGCGAGGGCGAGGTCGTCGCGCAGCTCCTTCCCGAGTTCACGCGCCGCAACCCCGGGGTCCGCGTGGAGGTGCAGCAGATCCCGTGGACCGCCGCGCACGAGAAGCTCCTGACCGCGTTCGTCGGCGACGCCATGCCGGATCTCGCGCCCATCGGCAACACGTGGGTCCCCGAGTTCCAGGCGATCGGCGCGCTCGAGGCGCTCGACACGCGCGCCGGGGCCTCCGGATTCCTGACGGGCGCCGACGACTTCTCCGGCGTGTGGGAGACGAACGTCCTCGGCGGGAAGCTGTGGGGCGTGCCGTGGTACGTCGACACGCGGGTCGTCTTCTACCGCCGGGATCTCCTGGCCGCCGCCGGTTTCCGAGAGCCTCCGGCGACCTGGGCGCAGTGGCGTCGCGCCATGGAACGCCTCCGTGCCGCGAGCGGCGGGCAGCGGTACGGGATCCTTTTGCCGTCGGATGAATGGACGCAACCGGTCATCCTCGGCATGGAGCGCGGCTCGTCCCTCCTGAAGGAAAATGGCGGGCGCGGGGCCTTCTCCGATCCGGAGTTTCGCGGCGCGGCGGAGTTCTACGTGTCTCTCTTCCGCGATTCCCTGGCGCCGGTGCTGTCGTGGTCCGAGATCGGAAACGTCTACCAGGAGTTCGCGCGCGGCACGTTCGCCATGTGGATCACGGGCCCCTGGAACATCGGGGAGTTCCGCCGCAAGATGCCTCTGGAGCTGCGCGATGCCTGGGCGACCGCGCCGATCCCATCCCCGGAGCCCGGAACACCCGGTGTCTCTCTTGCGGGCGGATCGAGCCTCGTCCTCTTCCGGTCCTCGCGGCGAAAAGACGACGCGTGGAAGCTGGTCGAGTACCTCTCGGAGCCCGCCCAGCAGGCCCTCTTCTACCGGCTCGTCGGAGACCTTCCCGCCCGCCGAAGCGCGTGGCTCGATCCGGCCCTCGCCCGCGATCCCGCCGTCGCCGCCTTCCGGACACAGCTCGAGCGCGTGCTTCCAACGCCGAAGGTCCCCGAGTGGGAGCAGATCGCGACGCGGCTGTTCGAGCGTCTCGAGCCCGCCATCCGCGGCCGGGTCACGGTGCCGGCGGCGCTCGCGGCCCTGGACGCCGACGTCGACGCGATCCTGACGAAGCGGCGATGGATGCTCTCCCGCGGCGGGCTCCGAGCGTCCCGGAAGGGGCCCTACGATCTCGCTGCCGGGATCCGGTTTTCCGCGCGATGAGCTCTCGCGGGAGAAAATCGTGGCGCAGCGCCGAAGCGCGGGCGGCGCTCCTTTTCCTCGCTCCCGGCCTCTTGATCGTCGGCGTCTTCTTCCTGATTCCGGTCGCCAGCGCCTTTCTTCTCGCATTCACCGACTTCGACATCTACGCGCTCGCGGACACACACAACGTGCGCATCGTCGGGCTTTCGAATTTCGCCGGCCTGCTCAGGAATCCCGTCTTCTGGACCGCGCTCCGCAACACGCTCTTCTTCGTCCTCGTGGGAGGGCCGCTGACCGTCCTCGTCTCGTTGTCGGCGGCCCTGCTTCTCGACGCGAAGACCGCGCGCTGGAAGGGCTTCTTCCGCACTGTGTACTTCGCTCCCTTCGTGACGACGCTCGTCGCCGTCGCAACCGTCTTCCGATTTCTCTACCACCCGCGCTTCGGGCTCCTGAACCAGTTCCTGCGGGTGTTCCACATTCCTGCCGTGGACTGGCTGGGGGACCCTCGCTGGGCGATGCCCGCGATCGTGATCCTCGCCGTCTGGAAGAACTTCGGCTACAACATGATCGTCTTCGTCGCCGGCCTTCAGAACATCCCCGAGTCCCTCTACGAGGCGGCGCGGCTGGACGGAGCGGGCGGCTGGCGGCGGTTCCGGCACATCACGGTGCCGATGCTGGCCCCCACGTTTCTGTTCGTCGGGGTGATCACGATGATCGGCTACTTCCAGCTGTTCGCCGAACCGTACGTGATGACGCGGGGCGGCCCCTTGAACGCCACACTTTCGATGGCCCTCTTCATGTACCAGCAGGGCTTCCGGTGGTGGAACATGGGGTATTCGGCCGCCATCGCGTTCTTCCTGTTCCTCCTGATTCTCTCGGCGACGATCGTGCAATTTCTGCTGCAGCGGACGAGGCGGGCGTGAGGCGCCGGCCGGAAGGGATCCTCGTCAACCTCGTGCTCGTTGCCGGCGCCGCCGTCACGCTCGTTCCGCTCGTCTGGATGATCTCGGCGTCCTTCATGCCGGCTGGACAGGCGAACTCGGAGCCGCCCGTGCTTCTGCCGAGTCCGCCGACTCTCGCGAACTACGTGACGCTCTTCACGCGCATGAACGTCGCCCGAAACTTCGGCAACAGCCTCGTTCTCGCGCTCACCGTGACGGCCGGCTCTCTCCTCTTCAACTCGATGGCCGGATACGCCTTTGCGAAGCTCCGGTTCGCGGGCCGCGACCGCCTCTTCGGCGTGCTGATCGCGGCGCTCGCGATTCCGGTCCAGATCGCGATGCTGCCCCTCTTTCTGATCGTCAAGAGCCTCGGCCTCGTGAACTCGCTCTGGGGAGTGATCGTCCCCGGGCTGTCGGGGATCTTCGGCATCTTTCTCATCCGCCAGTACGCGCGATCGATCCCGGACGAGATGCTCGAAGCGGCGCGGCTGGACGGCGCCGGCGAATTTCGGATCTACAGGAAGATCGTCCTTCCTCTCCTGCGGCCGATCCTGGTCACGCTCGCTCTCTTCACGTTCCTCGGCTCCTGGAACGACTTCCTCTGGCCTCTCGTGGTGCTGACGGACGACTCGCGGTACACGTTGCCGGTCGCGCTGGCCAATCTCGTCGGGGAGCACGTGCAGGACACGGAGCTGATGATGGCCGGCTCGGTCCTGACCGTCTTGCCGGTCCTCATCATCTTCCTGGTCCTCCAGCGCTACTACGTCCAGGGGATCATGATGGGAAGCGTCAAGGAGTGAGGGCCGCACTCCTTCTGTTCCTGGCCTGGTCCGCGCTTTCCGGGCCGTTCGCCGCGGGTCCCGGAGGGCCGGAAGTCGCCTTCGAGCAGTTCGGCGCCTGGCGCGCGGCTCCGGCGGAGGGCGTCTCGCTGACGCTGTCGAAAGCGGAGGGATCGGGCGGCGGAGCGTTGCGTCTCGACTTCGACTTTCGGGGCCACGCCGGGTGGGCCGCCGCCAGGCGCGAGCTCCCGCTCGAGCTTCCCGGGAATTACGAGATCTCCTTCTCGATTCGTGGCGAGTCGGAGTCGAACGATCTCGAGATCAAGTTGATCGACGAGTCGGGGGAGAACGTCTGGTGGGCCGTCCGCCGGGAGTTCCGCCCCGGCGCGGACTGGCGGCGCATTCGCCTCAAGAAGCGCCATTTCTCCTTCGCCTGGGGGCCGGCGGGCGGGGGAGAGATCCGGCGCGTCGCCGCTTTCGAGGTTGCCGTGACGGCGCGCTCCGGCGGACGGGGCTGGATCGTTCTCGACCAACTCGCGGTCGTCTCCGTTCCCCCTGCGCCGTCCGCCTGGCCCGCGCCCGTGGCCAGCTCCCCAGCTTCGCTGCCGGGATTCGGGCCCGAGCGGGCCGTTGACGGCGAGCGCGCAACGTCCTGGCGCAGCGGCCCGGGATTGCCCGCCGCGCTCACCGTCGATCTCGGCGGGAGCCGCGAGTTCGGAGGTCTCACGATTTTCTGGGAGGCCGGAAAATCCGCCGCGCGCTACACCGTCGAGAGGTCGGACGACGGCGCCGCCTGGACCGCGATCCGGACCGTCTCGTCCGGGAACGGCGGCCGCGACGACCTCTACCTTCCCGAGGCGGAATCGCGCTGGGTCCGTGTCCGGATTCCGGGGCCCTCCGGCCCGGACGGATATGGAATCGCGGACCTCGTCGTTCGGCCTCTGTCGTGGGGGGAATCGCCGAACGCCTTCTTCACGGGCATTGCGGCCGACGCTCCCCGAGGGACGTTTCCGCGCTCGTTTTCGGGCGAGCAGTCGTACTGGACGGTGGTCGGAGTCAGCGGAGACACGGAGAGCGCGCTCCTCTCGGAAGACGGCGCCGTGGAGCCGGCAGCGGGCTCGTTCTCGGTCGAGCCCTTCGTCTTCGCGGGCGGAGTCCTCTCGACGTGGGCGGACGGGGAGACCCGCCACTCGCTCGCTGAAGGAGACCTTCCGATTCCGCGCGTCTCCCGGGCGGCGGCGGGCCTCACGCTCGACGTCGCGGCGGCGGCGATCGGGAGGCCCGGATCGGCTTCGGTGCACGTCCGCTACCGTCTCGGGAACCCCGGATCCGGGCGCCGCCGCGCGCGGCTCTTGCTCGCCGTCCGGCCGTTCCAGGTCAATCCGCCCTCGCAGTTTCTGAACCGTCCGGGAGGCGTGGCCCCGATCGCGTCGCTCGCGTGGGATGGCCGCTCCGTGATCGTCGACGGCCTGCCCCGGATCTTCGCGTGGAGCGCGGCCGCAGGCTTTGGCGCGGCGACGTTCGACGAAGGGCCGTTGACCGGGTTTCTCGCCGCGGGCCGGCTCCCACCGTCGCGCCGGGTGGAGGACCCCGCCCGCTGGGCCTCGGGCGCGCTCGCCTTCGACTTCGACCTCGCCGCCGGCGGGCACGACGAAGTATCGATCGAGCTTCCGCTCCATCCCCGGCCGCAGGCCCCGGCGCCCCCTCTCCGGCCGCGGGCGGCCGCGGAGCGTCTCGCGCAGATCCGGTTCGCTCGATCGGCTCGCGCGTGGCGCGCCGATCTCGACCGCGTCTCCTTCACTGGACCGCCCGCGGCGCAGCCGCTCCTGCGCACGCTGCGAACCAGCCTGGCCGAGATCCTGATCGAGCGCGACGGCCCGGCGCTCCGTCCCGGCACGCGGGCCTACGCGCGGTCGTGGATCCGGGATGGCGCGATGATGGCGGCGGCGCTGCTGCGGATGGGGCATCCCGAGGCCGTCCGCTCCTACGCCGACTGGTTCGCGCCGTACCAGTCCGACGAAGGCCGCGTGCCCTGTTGCGTCGACCGGCGCGGCGCGGACGCCGTCGTCGAGAACGACAGCCACGGCGAGCTGCTGTTTTTGATCGCCGAGGACTGGCGGTTCACGAGAACCAAGGCGTGGCTGACGAGGATCTTTCCTCACGTCGAGAAGGCGGTCGCGTGGATCGACCGGGAGCGGCAACGCCGCCGGACCCCGGAGTACGGGACGGGCCCGAAGCAGGCCTTCTTCGGCCTCCTCCCCGAATCGATCAGCCACGAGGGCTACTCGGCGAAGCCCGTTCATTCCTACTGGGACGACTTCTGGGCCTTGAGGGGGCTGAAGGACGCCGTCGAGCTCGCCTCCGCGCTCGGCCGAGCGGAGGAGATCGCGCGCTGGACGATCATCCGGGACGAATTCTCCGCGGACCTGCACGCGTCCATCCGCCGCGTCCAGGAGACGAAGGGGATCGACTTCATCCCGGGATCCGCGGACCTCGGAGACTTCGACGCGACCTCGACGACGATCGCCCTGGACCCCGCCGGCGATCAGAGCCGCCTCGCTCCGGAGGCGCTCTCCCGCACCTTCGAGCGGTACTGGTCGGAGTTCGTCAAACGCCGCGACGGGAACGTCTGGGAGGACTACACGCCGTACGAGATTCGAAACGTCGGAGCGTTCGTGCGCCTTGGCTGGAGAGAGCGAGCGCACGAGCTCCTGCTTTTTTTCCTGGCGAGCCGCCGGCCCACGGCGTGGAACGGATGGTCGGAGGGGGTCGGACGCGAAGAACGGAAGGTCCGGTTCATCGGCGACATGCCGCACGCTTGGGTAGCGTCGGACTTCATCCGTTCGACGCTCGATCTCTTCGCCTGGGAACGGGAGTCCGACGGGGCGCTCGTCCTGGCTGCCGGCATCCCACGAGAGTGGCTGGACGAAAGAGGGATCTCCGTGCGGGGTCTTCGGACGACCGGGGGTCTGCTCGACTATTCCTTGAGACGCGAGAAAATCGGTCTGCGGCTCATCCTGGGAGGGCGGCTGACGCTCCCGCCGGGTGGGATCGCCTTGCAGCCTCCTCTTCCCGCCGGGCACCATCGCGCGCGAGTCAACGGGCGCGCCACGGAGTTCGAAGGAGACGAGCTCCTCATCCGGAAGCTGCCGGCAGACGTCTTGTTCGAGTCGGCAAGCCTCGCCGGCGCTGAATCTGAGGTCGCGACCGTGCCCGCGTCCCGCGAGCGGGCGCGACCACGGGGCTTGCGCTTCGCGGCTGGAAAGGGGCGGTGAGGGACGCCGCAGTGAGGATGCGATCGGGGGGGTGACACGGCGGCCAGGTTCAGGCCCGTCAAGAAGAGGGAATGGGCTTCAGAAAACACCGCCGTCACCGGTTGAGCTGGGCATCAGTCAGGTAGCAGCGCGCTTCATTGACTTTCCCTGTTGGAGGGGCCATTGTGATGCCGAATCGTCGGCAGTTGCCAGGTGATACCTCGCGATGGCGCGGCGGGAGGTTCCATGAATGAACTTTCCCTTCCAGTCGCTCCGAAAAGAGCCTCGCTCCCTGGATTCTTGTTGGGTGGCTCTCTACTCGTTCCCGCGTCCCTCACCGGCGCGCGCGCCTCCCGGCCCACGTCGGGGCGCGGCCCTTCCGAATGTTCTTCTCGAAATCCTCTCGAACAGAGCGTCGTCGATTCGTGGCTTTCCGGTTTATCGATTCGGATTTCACCAGAACGTGATTGAAAACCAGACAGTAGGAGGATCATCCAAGCGGCAACCGGCCAATGCGAAGGAGAAAACGGTGGAGATCCAAGAAGGGCGGATTCGTTCTCTCGCAATCGGGATTGCTCTGCTCGCGTCCGCAGTCGCCTCGCATTTACAGGCCGGCGAAAACCGGTGGACAAGCAATGGCCCCACAGGGGAGCGGGTGCTCAGCCTCGCCATCGATTCGACCGACCCGGCCAATGTTTACGCCGGGGCGGAGTCGGGGGGCATCTTCAAGACCACGAACTTCGGCCTGACCTGGAGCGCGGCAGGCACAATTCTGGTGAGCGTCACCAATCCCGTTTTCAGTCTTTCGATCGACTCGGTGAATTCGGAGACCATTCTTGCGGGAACTCAGCGGGGCCTTTTCAGGAGCGCCGATGCCGGCGGAAACTGGAGCCGGATATTGAGTGAGACGACGTATATACTGGGAGCTAACCCCGCAAAACCGGCGACCGTTTATGCCGGCACCGCACGTGGCGTGTCCAAGAGTACGGACGGTGGTGCCAGTTGGACCGAAAAACTTGCGGCAGTTGCTGCTATCTACGGCCTCGTCGTCGACCCCCAGAAGCCCTCGACTGTATACGCCGCAGACACCGAATACTATGGAGCTGTCCTCTATAAGACAGGTGACGATTTCAGGTCCTGGACTCAAGACGTCGAAAAGTTTTACATAAATCGCGGCGCCCTCGCTATCGATCCGAAACAACCTTCGACACTGTATGCAGGGACCGTGTTTCCTGGTGGTGTTTTCAAGTCTACCGATGCGGGCGCCACGTGGAGAGCCGCGAGCGGCGACCTGGCCGAGCCAGTCACGGCGGTGGCGATTGATCGGCACAATCCGAGCACGCTGTATGCCGGGACTTCGAGTCTTGGGGTCTACAAGAGCGCTGACGGGGGCTCGAGCTGGGAGCCCTTCAACGCGGGCCTGACACAACCCACGGTCGATAGTCTCGCGATTGACGCATCCGGCACTCATTTGGACGCTGGCACGGCTCGTGGCGTTTTTGAGAATCATGTTTCGCCCATACCGTGCGTTCCGGAGTCCGACGCTCTGTGTCTCATGGGCAACCGTTTTCAATTGACGCTGGTCGCGAGACAGCTCAGCACGGGCAGAGTCAGCGCCGGGCGGGCCGTTATCAAAGGAGACCGCTTCGGCTACTTCAGTCTGCCGG
>JBDUBP010000015.1:0-15103 GCA_040004075.1 Acidobacteriota bacterium
GGGATCGCGGTCGGCAGCACGAAACCGCCGTTGTAGTCGGTGTGCTCTCCGATCAGATTGACCCGACCGGGCGCCTCCGCGGCGAGCTCGAAGTCCCGGCCGAACCGCGCTCGGAAATCCCGACCGGCGTCAGGCGCCGTCGTCGTTGCTGCCAAGCGTGACCTCGACCCGGCGCAGCTCCGCGGCCTTCTCCTCCGGCAGGGTGTCGGCGGTAAACGCTCCGGCTCCGATCTCGCTGCCGGCCAGAAATTTCAGGCGGTCCTTCATCCGGTAGGGCGGGTAAAACTCGATGTGCAGGTGGGCTTCCGGGTGGGGCCATCCGTCCGTGGGCGCCTGGTGAAAGGCGAGGATGTAGGGAAAAGGCCTGCCCCAGAGTCCGTCGTACTGGAGGAGGACGGTCTTCAACGCGCGCGCGAAGTCCCCGCGCTCGACCGGCGTCAGATCCGCGACGCTTCCGGCCGGCCGCAGTGGCGCCACCCAGACCTCGTAGGCATAGCGGGCGAAGACCGGGACCCAGGCGACGGCGTGCGGGCCCGAATAGAGGATGCGGCGCCCGTCGGCGAGCTCCGCCGCGATCGTCTCGTCCAGAAGGCCCCGGCCGGTGGCGCGGAAATGCTCGCCCTGCATCTCGAGCTCGCGCGCCAAGACCGGCGGCACGAACGGGTACGCGTAGATCTGACCGTGGGGATGCGAGAGCGTGACGCCGACTTCGACGCCGCGATTCTCGAAAGGGAAGACGTACTGGACGTCGTCGCGCGCTCCGAGAACGCGGTATCGATCCGCCCAGACCTCCAACAGCAGCTCGAGATGCGCGAGGGGCAGCGCCCCGAGGCTCGACTTCGGATCCTGGGTGAAGACGACCACCTCGCAGGCTCCCGTCGCCGGGCGAGTCTCGACGATCTCGGGCGGCGGGTCGTGGGATTCGGAGGTCAGCGTCGGGAACAGGTTCTCGAACACCGCCGCGTCCCAGTCTCCCGCCGGGACCTCCGTCGGATGGTCGGGATTCGAGCCGGGCGCGAGCGGGTTGTACTCCGGCGGCGGGAGAAACGTCCGGTTCTGGCGGTGCGTGGCGTACGACACCCATTCCCCGCGGAGCGAATGCCAGCGCAGATGGGAGTTGGGGTGAAGCGGCGCGGGCTCCGGGCTCGGGGCTTCGATCTCTTCGGGAATCGGGCGTCGGGAATAGAGGACGAGCCGGCGGCCGTCCGGTTTGATCAGCTCGCGCCAGTGGATCGTCACTCCGATCCCTCGTCGGCGCCCGTCTCGGGGTCCTCGGCGACATTCGGCGGCGGCTCCCCGCGATCCAGAAAGGGCAGGGAGTCCTGGACCGTCGAGGAAGAGACCACGGAGCCGGGGGTCCCGCGCGTCGCCTCCGCGATGACGTCCAGCGGGATCTTGGGCGTGCGGTCGGCGTAGAGCAGGCCGTTCGCCTCCTGGTAGGTGTCCGCGAACTGCGTGTAGCAGAAGCCGGAGAAGAGCGCGATCGAGCGCACGGAGTCGAGGAGCTTGCAGTAACTGTCCGCGAATCCGCCCGCGCTCCGTGCCCGGGAGTAGCCCCAGGTTCCCGGCTCGCGCGAGTACGCGATGCCGCCGAACTCGGACAGCACGATCGGGTGGTCCGTCTGGCCCTCGAGCACGAGGAGCCGACCGCCGGGGCGCTCGCGCTGAAACAGCCGGGGCGCGACGTCCTCGCTCAGATATCGGCGCGCGATCGTCTCCGGGTTCGAGTCGTAGTCGTGAATGCCGATGATGTCGGTCGCGACGCTTTCCCATCCGTCGTTCCCGACGACCGGGCGCGTCGGGTCGAGCGTCTTCGTCAGGTGGTAGAGCCCCTGGACGTAGTGTCTCTCCTTCGGGCTGTCGGGCAGGTTGGGGACACCCCACGACTCGTTGAACGGCACCAGACCGATGATGCAGGGGTGGCTGTAGTCCCGCTTGATCGCGTCGGTCCACTCGCGGGTGACGCGGTCGATCGAGCGGTCCGTGTAGCGGTACGCGCTCGGCATCTCGAGCCAGACGGCGAGGCCGAGGACGTCGGCCCAGAAAAGGTATCGCGGGTCCTCGATCTTCTGGTGCTTGCGCACGCCGTTGAATCCCATCGCGCGCGCGAGCTCGACGTCCCGCCGCAGCGCGGCGTCTTCCGGGGCGGTCAAGCCCGTCTCCGGCCAGTAACCCTGGTCCAGGATCATGCGCAGGTTGTACGGCCGGCCGTTCAACAGAAGGCGGTCGCCCTGCGCGGCGATCGACCGGATCGCCGTGTAGCTGCGTACCGAGTCGACGAGATCTCCCCGCCCTGCCCAGAGCTGCATTTCGACGTCGATCAACTGCGGGCGGCCGGGGCTCCAGAGAAGCTCGTTGCGGTAGTCATCGATGCCCGGGTCGGACAATGCGATGCGCCGGTGAACCTCTCCCGAGATCACGCGATAGCTGTCGTCCGCGAGGAGCACGTTGTTGGCGCGCAGCTTGACCGAGAGCCACAGTCCCTCGGGAGGTTTTCCGCCGAGGCGGGCTTCGAGTCCGATCTCCCATCGTTCGAGGTTGGGAGTCCAGCGAACTTCGTCGATCCAGCTCGAGGGCACCCGCTCGAGCCACACGGTCTGCCAGATGCCGGTGGTGCGCGGGTACCAGATCGAGTGGGATTGCAGCTGCCAGTCCTGCTTCCCCCTCGGTTTGGCGAGATCGGTCGGGTCGTCTTCCGCGCGCACGACGATCTCGAGCACCTCGGACCCCGCGAGGTACTCGGTGAGGTCCACCGTGAAGGGGGTGTAGCCGCCTTCGTGATTCGCGGCGCGCGCGCCGTTGATCCAGACGGTGGCCGCGTAGTCCACGGCGCCGAAGTGGAGGAGCAGCCTCTGGCCGGGCGGAAGGGGCGGGGCCGCGGTCTGCCGGCGGTACCAGCAGGCGCGATAGAATCCGGTGTCCCCGATGCCGCTCGCGGGCGTCTCCGGCGCGAAGGGCACGCGAATGGTCCGCGTCCATTGCACCTGGCCGGGGACGGACCAGTCGCCGTCGGGATCGATCGCGAAGTCCCATTCCCCGTTCAAGGAGATCCACCCCGAGCGCTGGAGCTGCGGCCGCGGATACGCGTGTCCTTCGGGGCGGGGAGCAATTCCCCGCCGGAAGGAGTCAGCGCTCCGGATGATCTTCGCCTTCGGCCTTTTTTTCGTGATAGCCAGAGATGTTCTCGCAGGCCCGATCGGGAAACTGCCGCGCGACCATCGCGAACGGCAGGCTCCCATAGTGACCGAAGTCTTCTCTCCGGTCGAGGGCGCCCGCCAGAGGCCAGAACCGTCCGTGCCCCTTCAAATCCTCGGTCGACATCACTTCCTGCGTGGAAGATCGCAGCAATGGGAATGCCAGCGGAGAAGAGGGAGCGCCGCCCCGGCGATGGAGCCAGGACGCAGATCGCGGTCTCACCGGCGAGACTTTTCTCCGAGCGCGGCCCTCAGGTCGCCCTTCGCCTGAACGAGCAGGGCTCGGGCGTCTTCCGCGCTCGATCCCGTTTTTCCCATCAGGATCGCCGTCTTCACCTCGCCGCCGGCGCGCGACAGTAGACTCGCCGCGCGTCGAGCGCCGATCCCCGCCGCCGCGGCAACGATCCGGCGCGAACGGTCCTTGAGTTTCGCCGAGCCCGCGCGCAGGTCCACCATCCAGGGACCGTAGATCTTGCCCGAGGCGGCGAGCGCGGAGGTCGTGATCTGGTTGAGCGCGAGCTTGGTCGCCGTCCCCGCCTTCAGACGCGTCGATCCCGCGAGCACCTCCGGACCCACGGACAGGCGCACGATCACGTCGGCGATCCCGTCGAGGCCCGGGCTTTTGCTCGCCGTGACGAGGACGGTTCGAGCGCCGCGGCGCCGGGCCCGGGACAGAGCGCCTCGCACGAACGGAGTCACCGAGCTGGCGGAGACTCCGATCGCGAGATCCGAGGGCCCGACCCGCGCCGCGGCCCGGTCTCCCTCTTCCTCGCGGTCTTCCGCCCCCTCCCGGGCGCGGAACACGGCGGAGCGGCCTCCTGCCATGACCGCGCGGACGCGCCGCGGATCGGTGCCGAACGTCGGAGGAAGCTCGGCCGCCTCGATGACCGCGAGGCGCCCGCTGGTTCCCGCCCCGAAGAGAAGACAGGTTCCCCCCTCGAGGAATGTCTCGCGGAGTATTTCAGCAGAACGGACGATCTCGGGCCGCGCCGCGACGAGTGCCGCGACGACCCGCCGGTCCTCCGCCTGCATGAGCCGGACGATCCCGGCAATCCCGATGCGGTCGAGGCGGGCTGACCGGGGGTGAACCGCTTCCGTCGCCAGCCGCCGCCAGGAAGGTGTCGGGGATTTCACTCCGGCGCAGTCTAGCCCGTTGCCGGGGGCGCTCCGAAGTCTGCTCGCCGCCGTCCCTTATCGCGGCGGGAGGTTCCGGCCGGCGCCGGGCTGTGCCCGTAGCGCCCGCCCGGGGGACCGGTCGGGAGGAAGCGGGACGCGCGCGGGACGGCCGGAACGCGGACGCGGGGCGGACTCGGGCCCCGGCTCGAGCTTGGAGATCGCGAGCTCCCAATCCTCGTCCGCCGGGGCCGGCGACGCGCGGCGGGACCCGGGCGCGTCTCCGGCGGCGTTTTCCGCCTCCATCCGGAAAGCGGCGAACGAGGCGAGCGCGCGGCTGGAGGGTTGCAGCCCGCTGGACACGATCACCGCTCCGATTTCGCGTCTCAGAAGCGCGGCGCGCTCCATGCGCCGGGGCGCCGGAGCGAGGGCGCGCCGCAGCACCTCCCCTGCTCCGGGCGGATAGAGCTCGGCCGGTCCCACCGCGTCGGCCGCGTCGCGCGACGGAGCGGGCATGCCCGAGAGCAGATGCAGGAGGATGGCCCCCACCGAGTACACGTCGCCGATCTCGCCGCCCGGATCTCCCTCGCGGGTCTCGGGCGCGAGATAGGGAGCGATCTCGGCCGACAGCGACGGAGCGGAGAGAAAGGGAAGCACCGCGGAAGCGACGCCGAAGCCGCCGAGCCGCACCTCGCCCGCGGGGCCGAGGGTGACGAAGCCCGGCCACAGGAGTCCGTGGGCGACGCGGCCGCGGGCGCCCGCGTGCTCCAGCGCGAGCGCCAGGCGGTCGGCGATCAAGAGCGCGTGCTCGGGTGGAAAACGATGTCCTTCGCGCGATCGTCCGGAGAGGAGACGGTCGAGCGCGTGCCCGTGCGATTCCTTCCAGGCGAGCCAGCCCGTCCCTTCGTGCGCGCCGAGCCGCGCATTCTGTGCCAGCACGGGGCTGTCCGGAATCGAGCTCGCCCCCCGCGAGGACTGGAGAATCGAAGCGACGCGCTCGCGGGGAAGCTCCGGCCCATCGAAGATGCGAAGCCGGACGAACCCGTCCGGTTTCTCGCTCGGCGGCAGAGCGCGGAAAACCGCGCCGAGCGCGTCCTGCGAGAGGAGGGACGTCGCGAGAAACCCGGCAAAACGCCAGGGCAGGGCGCGCGTCGACGCCGGAGCCCGGGCGGGGCGCGGCGGATCAGGGGGCATGGGACCGGGCCGTGCAAGAGGCGCACCGTGTGGCGCGAAGGACCAGGGGTCCGGGCGGGCACGGCGAGGGTTTCGAGCCGATTCTGCAAGGGTTTCGGGGGCCGGGCGTATTCCTTGCAGTGTTCCCTACGGCACAACGAGATGGGCTCGGTCTCGGGATCGTCAACGGCGGTTCTCAAGGAGATACGAACCATGGCGCGAGACCAGTCAGTGCAAAAACTCCACAGAGTTCTGCTCGTCGCCTGCGCTCTTCTCCTCTCCTCGGTCAGCTTCGCCGGCGTCAACGAGTGGACGAGCATCGGCCCCTACGGCGCCGGCGGCAACGTCCGGGCCCTCGCCATCGATCCTCAGGCATCTGCGAACCTGTATGCGGGGACCGACCGCGGAGTCTTCAAGAGCCAGGACGGCGGTATCAGCTGGAGCGCCGTGAACAACGGCTTGACCGCCCTCACGGTCTACGCGCTCGTTCTGGATCCGTCGGCGCCGGGGACCGTTTACGCCGGTACGAACGCGGGAGTTTTCCGCTCGACCAATGGCGCGAACGCCTGGACCGCGCAACGCGCCGGCCTCGGCAAGACGATCGTCCAGGCGCTCGCGATCGATCCCTCGAACCCACGCGTGCTGTACGCCGGCACCGCGGCGTTGGGGATTTTCCGAAGCACGGACGGCGCGGCCACCTGGACCGGATCGAGCAACGGGCTGGGCAGCCAGGACGTGCGCTCCCTCGCCCTCGACCCTTCCGCATCCGGGACCATCTATGCCGGAACCGGGAGCGGGGTTTACAAATCGACCGACGCCGCCGCGAGCTGGAACGCGCGGTTCTCCGCGAACGTGCGGTCCCTCGCGATCGATCCTGCGGCGCCGTCCACGATCTTCGCGGGCGCAGCAGGCGTCCCCAACAACGCCGGCGTCTTCAAGAGCGGAGACGGCGGCACGACCTGGACGCCGATGAACGCCGGCCTCTTGAACGTGCCCGTCCATTGGGTCGCCTTCCGCCAGAATCTGCCCGGAACGATCTGGATCGGAACGGACGGATCCGGTGTCTTCGTCACGGCGAACGGAGGAGCGACATGGAAGCCGGTAACGGGAAGCCCCGGTACGGCGAACATCATCCTTCTCGACGCGGCGGGTTCGAATGTGTACGTCGGCACGCCCAACGGTTTCTTCCGCAGCCCGGATGAGGGCAGGAATTGGAGGCAGGAGAACGCCAACTTCGCCACGTTCACCGTCAACGGCATGGTGGTCGATCCCTCATCGCCCGTCATCCTCTACGCGGGGGTGGGCCGTCCGGGAACCTCCGGCGGCGGCGTGCACAAGAGCGTGAATGCGGGCGTGACGTGGTTCCCCGCCTCCAACGACCTGCCCGACGTCACGGTCCGTGCGCTGGCTGTCGAGGCCGGTCCGCCGACGACTCTGTATGCCGGAACATCGGGCGCCGGAATGTATCGAAGCCAGAATGCCGGCGCGACCTGGACGCCGGCGAGCACTGGGATCTCCACCAGTACGATTCTGTCCGTCGCGGTTGCCGGCGGGGGAGTCGTGTACTCGGGGACCGACGCGGGCGTCTTTCGCAGCGCCAATTTCGGCTCAACGTGGGTCGCGGCGAGCGGAGGTCTGGCGAACTCCAATGTCCAGGCCCTTGCCGTCCACCCCTCCAATCCGAACACCGTCTACGCGGGGACGGCAGCCGGTGTGTTCAAGACAACCGATGCTGGAAAGACCTGGGTTTTAACCAACCAGGGCTTTGCGGATATTGGAATCTCGTCGCTGCTCGTGGACCCCGCCGCCCCTGATACCGTCTATGCGGGGACGTTCTCTGCCTTCGGAGCGCTGGCCGGATTCGGGGTCTATCGCACGGTGAACGCAGGAGCGACGTGGGAGCCGGCCAGGGGCGGCATCGAAAATCTCGCCATCGCGGCGCTCGTCACAGACGCGTCGGGATTGACGGTTTACGCCGGTACGCCGGTCGGCGTGTACCGGACCCAGCGTGGAAGTTCGTTCTGGACCGCCGTCACCGAAGTCCTGCCGGAGGTCGTGAGTACGATCGTCGTCGATCCGACCTCTTCCTCTACGATCTATGCGGGGACGATCCGCGATAGCGCCTTCAAGATCTCGATCGGTAGCGGAACGGGCGGCTGCGTTCCAGGACCCTCGACGCTGTGTTTGAACGACAACCGGTTCAAGGTGGACGTCACGTGGCGTGCCGTGAACGCGGGGACGGCCGGCCTCGGCATCGCGGTGCCGCTGACGACCGACACGGGCGCTTTCTGGTTCTTCTCGAGCGGCAACATCGAGCTCGTGCTGAAAGTCGTCGACGGCCGCTCATTCAACGGCTCCTTCTGGGTCTTCTACGGGGCGATGTCCGACGTGTCGTACACCATCAACGTCACCGACACCCTGACCGGGATCCGCAAGACGTACGAGAACCCGCAGGGCCAGCTCGCCAGCATCGCCGACACCGCGGCGTTCCGGGCCCCGGCCACTCCTCCCGCCCGACGGGCCGCCGGCCAGTTGCCCGCGGCCGTGACGGCCGAATCCGCCGCCCCGCTCTCGACCACGGCGCCGTGCGCCGCCGACGCCACGACCCTCTGTCTGAACGCCAACAGGTTCCGGGTACAGGTCAACTGGGTCGCGGTGAACGTCGGGACCTCCGGCGCCGGCCAGGCCGCCCCGCTCGCATCGGACTCCGGATCCTTCTGGTTTTTTTCCCAGGGAAACCTCGAGCTCAACCTGAAGGTGGTCGACGGGCGCGCGGTGAACGGGCGATTCTGGGTATTCTTCGGAGCGCTGTCGGACGTCCAGTACACGATCACCGTCACGGACACGGAGACGGGCCTGCAGCGCGTCTATACGAATCCGCAGGGGAGGCTCGCGAGCGTCGCGGACACCAGCGCCTTTTAGGACCCGAGGCGCGAAGTCTCAGGCGAGGGTTTCGACGGCGGCGATGACTCGGGCCACCTCGGCGAGGTCGTTGCCGGCATGCGGCGAGAACCGCACCGCGCCTTCGCGCGGCGACACGATGATTCCGACCTTCTCGAGCGCCTTCGCCGCGGCCCGAGCGTCTTTTCCGGGAGGGACCGCCGCCAGAATCCCGGAGGCGAGAGGCCGCGGAGACACGATCTTCCATCCGAGAGCCGCCAGACCGGCCGCGAGGCCTCCGGCGGTCTCGAGGATCCGGGCGGTGACCGTCTCCTGGCCCATCTCCGCGATCAGGTCGAGAGCCGCAGACAGGCCGAAGATCTGCCCCGTGGGAAGTGAGCCCGCTTCGTAGCGGCGCCCACCCGAGAAGAAATCGAGCTTGTACTCGAGATAGCTGTCGTCGTTTCGCACATTCCACCAGCCGCCGAACGGGGGAGGGACGCGGTCGCGCGCGCCCTCTGAGACGAAGAAGATCGCGCACGCCTCCGGCCCGAGGAGCCACTTGTGGGCGTCCGCCACGAGGATGTCGATTGGCACGTCGCGGACGTCGAGAGACAACGCGCCGAGGCCCTGAATCGCGTCGACCACGAGGAGAATCCCGCGCTCGCGGCAGAGGGCGCCGATCTCCCGCAGAGGATAGACCCAGCCGTTGTGGAAGGCGACCCAGGAAATGGCGACCATGCGGGTGCGGCCGTCGATCGCGGAGGCGATGTCGTCGGCGGTGACGCGCCCGTCCCGGCTCGCGACGCGCCGATGCTCCACCCCTCGCGCCCCGAGGAGCATCCACGGATACACATTCGCGGGGAATTCCATGTCGTTGCCGACCACGTTGTCTCCATCCCGCCAGGGGAACGCCTGCGCGACGAGGTTCAACCCCCAGGACGTGGAGGGGAGGAAGGAGACTGTCGATTTGTCCGCGCCGATGAATCGAGCCGCCTTGTCTCTCGCGGCTTCGATTCCGCCGTACCACCTCCGCCAGTCGGCCGCCCCGCGATCGCGCGTGTTCTCCGTGTGCGCGACGATCGCATCCGAGACGCGCCGAGGCAAAGGCGCCACCGCGGCGTGATTGAGGTAGATCAGCTGGCGGCGCACCGGGAACTCGCGATCGAGCGCCTCGGGGGAAAAATCAAACGGCATCGGCGCGCGAGCATACCGGGCTGTTCGAAGGGAAGACATTTGCCGAGCGCTGCCGGCTGTTCGCGTTTTCTGTCACCCCCGGCGCCAAGTCGACACGAATACTTGTCACCTACTACGGCCGGCCGTCCTCCCGGAAAGAACCGCGGATTCTAAGCATCAGCGATCGTTGAAGTTATCGACTCTCCACCGCCGGCTCCGCGCCCCGCCACGGAAGGCATCTGGCTTGCTTTATGTCTTGCGAAGCCCCGCGACAACAACGAGACGGCGGTGTGGTCTGGCCGTGAGGTCGTGAACACATGCGCGAATTCTTAACAGGAGAAAGCATGCGATTGCGTACGGTTCTGTCGGTGTGTCTGGCTGCCGCGCTCGGCGCCGGCTCCCAGCTTCATGCGCAGGAAGTCCAGAACTGGGCCGCGGCGCCCTACTGGGTTCCTCAGGAGGAAGCGAGAGCATCGCACGCGCGCTCGATGTCGAAAGGCACCGACACCGTTGCGGCGGTCGCGGGAGCGCTCGCCTTCCATTCGATCGTACCGTGCCGTGTCGCGGACACCCGCGGCAATGGTTTCACCGGGGCATACGGTCCGCCGGCCCTGCCGGCGTTTACGACCCGGAGCTTCAGCATCGGGGGTGTCTGCGGCGTGCCGCTGACGGCCGCCGCGGTTTCGTTCAATTTCGCGGTGACAAACCTTTCGACCAACGGAAACCTGATCGTGTGGCCGCAGGGCGGCTCCATGCCGACGACCTCCTCGTTGAACTGGGCCCCCGCGGACGTCGCGATTTCGAACGCGGCCGTAATCGGCCTCGGCGCGAGCAGCGGGATCTCGGTCAGCGTGAACGGTCCGGCCGCGGCGGGGAGCGTGGACCTGGTCATTGACGTGAACGGCTATTACTCGGCGGATCCGAGCGTGACCACGCTCAATACGCTTTCCGGTGACGTGACTCTCGCCGCCGGGACGAACGTCACCATCTCGCCTTCGGGCCAGACACTGACGATCACGACGTCCGTCCCGGCGGGTCCGGCCGGCCCGGCTGGTCCTGCCGGCGCCGCGGGTGCCACGGGCGCGACGGGTCCCGCGGGAGTCGCGGGCCCCGCGGGCGTCGCTGGTCCTGCGGGTCCCCCCGGCGCGACGGGTGCCACGGGCGCCACCGGCGCCACCGGAGCGGCGGGAGCAGCGGGAGCCCAGGGTGCGCGCGGAGCGACCTGGAGGGGCTCCTTCAATGGATCCGTGGTGTACGCGAAGGACGATCTCGTGGGATCGAACGGATCGAGCTACATCAGTCTGGCGGACTCCAACGTCAATAACGACCCCGCTTCGAGTCCTGGCCAGTGGGAGCTCGTCGCGCAAGTCGGTGCCACGGGTGCCACGGGTGCCACGGGTGCGACCGGCGCCACGGGCGCGACGGGTCCCGCGGGCCAGGACGGCGGCACGGGAGCCACAGGCGCAACGGGACCAGCCGGCCCTGTCGGTCCGACGGGCGCGGCCGGTGCGACCGGTGCGACGGGAGCGACGGGCGCCGCAGGTCCGATCGGTCCGGCGGGTGCAGCTGGGTCGACGGGTCCTGCGGGTCCTGCGGGTCCTGCGGGTGCGCCCGGCGCGACGGGTCCTGCGGGTCCCGCCGGCTACGCGGCCAAGGGATTCGGCACGACCAACGGCGGCGGAGTGGCAACGATCAACGACGCGGCCCTCACCGCCACGAGCGTCATCCTGGTGATGTACACGGGCAACGTCAGCGTTACACAACCCTTGACGATCCACACCCAGCTGTCGGGCAGCGCTCAGGTCCGGGGCGACGGCAGCCGGTCGTTCTACTGGGTCGCGTACAACTGAACAGGGCGTCGAGTCTCGGAAAAGCCCCGTCGTCAGGCGGGGCTTTTTCTTTTGGGGACGAGGGGCGTAGAAAGTGACTTCCACAAAATCGCCTTCGCCTCGGCGAGCAGGTCGAAGTACTCCGCCAGCTCCGCCACCGGAAGGGGCGGATAGGAGCCCGCCAGCACGTCGCGTATCTCCGAAATGGTGCGGCGGCCGTCCACGAGATTGAACGCCTCGTACGCGACCACGTCTCCGCCATCCCGCTTTCGAAGTGCAGGGACCCGGGCGGACGGGCCGAGTGCCTGGCCGATGAAGTCGAAGTAGTAGATGTCGAGCGGTCCTCGAACTTCCGGGTTCCGAAGAGGCACCCGGGCATCATCGCCGGGAAGGCGCGTGCGGACGCTCTCCAGGGTCGAAGAGGAAGCGGACAGCGGAAGAACCGATACCGGCCACAGGTCCGCCAGCGTCCGCAGCATTTGACTCCCGGTCGCGAGCGCCTGGGCGATCCGGATTTCCGAGTCACGAGGGTCGCCGACGTGCGCCCGGGCGAAGGCGATTTCCGCCTCTGCCTCTCCGCGAGCCAGAGCGAGAAGGGCGCCCGCCTCTTCGTGCGGCAGTGCCGCGAGAGTCCACGCGATTCCCGCGCCCATGTAAACGACGCGCCCGAGTTTCGTCGCGTCGAGGTTCTCCGGCTGGTCCTTGTTCGTGTGAATCGTCACGTCGGGCCAGTCATGGAAGTAGACCATCGGCACTCCGAAACTCGCGTCCTGAAAGACCTCGTGGTCACTGCCCATCTCGAGCGCGCGCATGTCGCCGAGAAACGCCTCTCGCGACCCGGGAAGCCACACGAGTCCCCTGGCCGCGTCGCCGCCCCGTTCGGCGTATCGCGCGGACGCGTGCACGACGTGGTCGAGCCACGCGCGGGCGATCACGTTCGCGACGTGCGGCAGCGTGGCCGCCGTTCTCGACACGTGGAACGTGCCCTTCGTCGTCGAGAGCAGACCGCCCACCATGTCCATGTGGATTCCGGCGACGAGGCGCGGCACGAGCTCGGGATGGCGGATCAGATACGCCTGCGAGCCCGCGATCTCCGGCAGCCAGAGAAAGCGGATCGTCCTCCTCGGCCGCGAGAGTTTCCCTTTCGCGATCGCGGACTGAAGCGCGCGCGCCGCTTCGAAGATCGCCGCGCTGCCGGACGCATTGTCGTTGGCGCCCGCCGACTGGTGGCAGAGGTGCGCGGTCAGAACGACGTCGCCGGCGGCGGAGTCGGTCCCCGGGATCGTCGCAACGACGACGTCGTACGTAGCGGGCACCATGCGCGCTTTCACCCTTGCGTGGAGCGTGATCCTCTCTCCGCCTGCGAGTCGCCGCCGCAGATCTTCGGCGTGGCGTTTCGAGATCATGAACGCAAACCGGTTCGCCGGCTGATAAGGGGAAAGATGCCCCCACCGGACCAGGTCGCGATCGTCTCCCGACCAGGCCGTCGTCTGATTCGGAAAATCCGAGAGGAAGCCGGCGGCGCCCCGCTCTTCACATGCCCGACGATGGACCTCCGGGAGGCTGCCGTCCGCGAGCACGATCTTTCCCCGGATCTCCTTTCCCGCGTAATGCGCGGAGTCCGTTCCGGCGCCCACGTCGACGAGCTCCGCCGTGACGTCGGCGTCCTGGCTGTAGTCGGCGAGCGCGACGGCGACGTCCGGAAAGCGCGCGAGGACGCGGGCCGCGGCCCCCTCTTCGAGGACCGCCTCGACGGGATCCCACCCGGGGTAACTCCGGAAATGCGCGTATCGGGTCTTCCCGTCCGCGGGGAACTGCTCGATCGACGCGTTCGAGAGTCCGGCCCGAAGCAGCTTCTCGCGCATGTGGCGGGCGGCGGCGGCGTAGCCCGGAGAGCCGTGCACGCGGTGGAAGCGGCCGAGCTCGCGCACCGTTTCGAGCGTGGCGTTCCCGTCCACCTCCGACCGGATCGCCTCGGGCACCGCATCCGGCCAGAACGGCACGACCCGTTCCTGCGCGTGTCCCGTGATCGCGACGGCGAGTCCCGCCAGAAAGAGCGCGGTCGCCGGAAAGTGCTTCACGGGGCCGACAGTAGCAAAGGCTTTTTGGAAGCTTCAGAGACGCCCGACGCCTCGGCGCGGGACGGGATTTTTCAGCGCGGCAGGAGCGGCGATCTTGTCGGAAAGTCTCGAAAAAGGCGGCAATTTCTGTACAGATTTATGTCACCGGGCACGGGAGACGAGACGAAGCCTTGTCACCCCCGGGAATCGGTCCGGCCCGTCGGGCCGTGTGCTATGGCGTCAAACGACTGCGGGTGAGGAGGTTGGAGGTCTCCGGCATTCGGCAGACGGGCGTGTTGAGACAGGCACCCGCCTTGCTGTTGTCGCAGTGAAACACGATTGAAACAACGGACGGGGCGAGCACCCGCGATCTTTCCGCTCGCCAGGAGAAATGATGCGTAACCGGATCTTCCGCTCGGTTTGTCTGGGTCTGTCTCTTTTTTCATCGATTCTCGGCGCGCAGGAAGTCCAGAACTGGGCGGCTCCGCCCTACTGGGTCCCCGGCGCGACCGCGGTGTCCTCTACGGCGCGCTCGGGGAGGAGCCTGGAGGCTGCGTCCGCCGTCGGTGGCGCGCTCGCGTTTCACTCGCTGACGCCCTGCCGCGTGATTGACACCCGCGGGAATGGTTTCTCCGGACAGTACGGCCCACCTTCTCTGCCGGCTTTCTCGCCGCGAAATTTCACGATCGGCGGCCAGTGCGGCGTGCCGGTCGCCGCGGCGGCTGTTTCGTTCAACTTCGCCGTGACGTCGCTTTCGACGGGCGGCAACCTGATCGTCTATCCGCAGGGCGGCTCCCCTCCGACGACCTCGTCGCTCAACTGGGATCCGGCGGAAGTGGCGATCTCGAACGCGGCCGTGATCGGGCTCGGAGCGAGCAGCGGGATCGGCGTGAGCGTGAATGGCCCGTTCAACGCCGGCAGCGTGGAGCTGATCGTCGACGTGAACGGTTACTACAACGCGGACCCGAGCGTCACCACTCTCAACACACTCTCCGGCGACGTGGTCCTCGCGGCGGGGAGCAACGTGACCCTCACGCCGAGCGGCCAGACTTTGACGGTGTCGACGTCGGTGCCCGCGGGCCCTCAGGGTCCTGTCGGGCCCGCGGGGCCGGCCGGGGCGACGGGCGCGACGGGCGCTACCGGCGCTGCGGGCGCCGCGGGGCCGATCGGGCCGCAGGGTCCCGTCGGTGCCGTCGGTGCTGCGGGCGCGACCGGGGCGACGGGTGCGACGGGCGCGGCGGGAACTGCCGGACCTCAGGGGCCCGTCGGCGCCACGGGTGCGGTCGGCGCGATCGGTCCGCAGGGTCCGGTCGGAGCGGCCGGCGCCGCCGGCGCGCCGGGTTCTCCGGGCGCCACCGGCGCGATCGGTCCGCAGGGTCCTAGCGGGGTCGCCGGAGCGATCGGCCCTCAGGGTCCGGTCGGGGTGACGGGCGCCGCCGGGGTTGCCGGAGCGAAGGGGCTCACCTGGCGCGGCGCCTGGAGCAACTCGACGACCTACGCGACGGATGACGCTGTGAGCTTCGGCGGATCGAGCTGGATCAGCCTCGCGAACAGCAACTTTGGACAGTCGCCGGCGAGCTCCCCCGCGTTCTGGGATCTCGTGGCGCAGGACGGAACGGACGGCGCCGCGGGCCCACAGGGTCCGGTCGGGGCCACCGGCGCGATCGGACCGCAGGGT
>JBDUBP010000023.1:0-4418 GCA_040004075.1 Acidobacteriota bacterium
TCCCGCGCCGCTCGAGGCGTGACACCAGGGGGGACACGCTGACGGCCAGGACGAGAGCGAGAAGAAAAAATAGGAAGTCCGGAAGCAACTTGAGCGCGGCCCAAACGAGGACCGCTGTTACGAGAACCTTGACGATCGTCGTGACGGGAACATGCAGCTCGACGATCGAGCGGTCGGTCGGCTCTTCGTCTTCTTCCACCGTCTGATCCGGGGGCGGCCCGGGCGCTCTCCTAGCGATGGGCGGCCCCGGCGTTCACGTGCAGGCTTTCCATCATCCGGTCGTACGTGGTGGACAACGCCCCGGCGTCCCGCCCCGGCGCGATCGCCAGCGAGTACAGGACGTGCCCGTCGGGCAGCTCGCGGGTCAGGACGTTGACCCGTTCCTCGAGTCCCGTCACGGGAGACGCGCCGGCGAGAACCAGAGAGATCGCGTTCGCGCCCCCGAGCGTGAGCCGCCCCGCGGAGCCCCGGACCGGCGAGAGGTACGGATTGGACTTCGTGATCTGCCCGACGAGATCGTTCGTCGCGTCGTCCAGGCCGGTGCCGCGTCCGAACTGACCGCGCGCGCCGGACCGCCCGTTGACCGAGCCCTCGAAAGGATCGTAGTGGTTGACGACGACCCCATAGATCACCGAAGGCTGCCCGTCGGAGGTCTGAACGACGCCGCCCGGAGGCACGATCGTGACGCCGAATCCGTTCGGAGCTTCGTGCGGCTGCCAGTTCTCCGGGTATTCGATCGTGAAGAAACCGCTTCGCTGCTGGAACGTGCGGAAGCGGGAGGAGGGAGGCTCGATCCGGACGTCGCCCCGGGCGGGGCCGCGGCCGGCGGGCACCGCTCCGCCCGTCGTGCCTTGCGCAAGGTGCTTCATCGAGACGGGCGGCGGCTGCGTGCGGAAAGCGGCTTTCACGACCCGCAGGTCGCCGACCGGCCGCGAGGCGGCCGCCTTTCCGAGCCGGGACGCCTCCTGCCGGACTCGCGCCTCGCGATCGGCGGGCGCCGGGTGGTCGCTCAGGAACCGCTCGAGCCTGCCGGGATCGCGCCCGGCCTGCTTCCGCAGGAGCTCGAACATGTCGGCCATCTCGTTCGCGTCGTATCCCGCGCGCGCCATCGTCTGAGCGCCCACGATGTCAGCCTGGCTTTCCGCCGTGCGGCTGAATTTCAGAAACAGGGCGTTCAAACCGATTCCACCGACCGCGGCCATGATCGGCCCCGGCGCTCCTCCCGTCAGGACTCCCCCGAGGATGCCGACGCCCGCCTTCGCGAGGTAGGCCTTGGACACCTGGTTGGTCTGGTGCCGGAGAGCGACGTGCGCCATTTCGTGCGCCATGACTCCGGCGAGCTGCCCCTCCGTCGGGACGAGCTCTATCAAGCCGCGGTTGACGTACATGAACCCGCCGGGCAGCGCGAACGCGTTGACGTCGGAAAGGTTCGTCACCTTGAACTGATAGGGAAACTTCGGTCCCGGCGCCGCGGCGGCGAGCCGGTTGCCGATCGCCGCCACGTACTGATCGATCGCCGGGTCGTGGATCAGGGGGATCTGCTTCTCGACCTGGGCGGCGGATTGACGACCGAGCTCGATGTCCTGCTGTGTCGAGAAGAGGTTGAAACCGGGCCGGACGGCCGTCGGCCCGGGCGCGGCTACGGCCGGCAGCGCGCCGATCGCCAACGCCAGCCAGAGCGCCAGGGGTTTCGGAACCGATTTCATGGATCCTCCGGCGGCGCTCAACGCAAACCGGATGCCAGAAGGGCTCAGCCAGCTGTCAGCTCCCGGCTATCGCTTCGAGCGAGGCCCGCGAATCAGCTCGCACCGAGAGAAGTCTCCCGACCGGGGGGAGGGAGGAGGCTCTCGGTGCGGGAGCCGGAGCGAACGAAGGGATGAGGGGAGCGGTCGAGCCTACGGGCGAGCCGCTCGCCGGCGCGTGAGCGCGTCTCGCAGTGACAGCAGGCGACGGATTACCAACCTATGGGCTTGCCCGCGTTCTGCTCGTCGAGCCATTTCTGGAGCGGCGCGAAGTAATCGCTCATCGCCGTGGCATCCATCTGGCGCTGCCCGGTCAGCTCCTCCAGAGCGTCCGGCCATGGGCGGCTCTGTCCCATCGCCAGCATCTTCGCGAACCGTTGCCCGGCCGGCCGGCTTCCATAGATCGAGCAGCGGTGGAGAGGGGCGTCACACCCGGCGAACTTCGCGAGGGCCCGATGGAACTGGAACTGAAGGATGTCGGCGAGGAAGTAGCGCGCGTAAGGCACATTGGCGGCAACGTGATATTTCGCGCCCGGGTCGAACTCCGCCTCGGAGCGCGCCGACGGCGGCGCCACGCCCTGGTATTTCAGGCGGAGCTCCCACCAGACCCGGTTGTAGTTCTCGGGCGTCACCTCGCCGGAGAAGACCTTCCAGCGCCATTGATCGATCAGGAGGCCGAATGGGAGAAAGGAAAGCTTCTCGAGCGCACGGGAGAGGAGGAGACCGATGTCCTTGGAGGCGTCGGGCGCCTTTTCGATGAAGCCGAGCTTGACCAGGTACTCCGGGGTGATCGAGAGCGCGACGGTGTCGCCGATGGCCTCGTGGAACCCGTCGTTGGCGCTGTCCCGGAAGAGATAAGGCTTCGCGTTGTAAGCGCGCTGATAAAAGTTGTGGCCGAGCTCGTGGTGGATCGTCGAAAAATCCTCGGCGGTGATGTCGATGCACATCTTGATCCGGAGGTCGTTGTCGTTGTCGACGTCCCAGGCGCTCGCGTGGCAGACGACTTCGCGGTCGCGCGGCCTGGTGAAGAGGGATCGCGCCCAGAAGGACTTCGGGAGCGGGTCGAAACCGAGAGACGTGAAGAATCCCTCGCCGTAGCGGACCATCTGGAGCGCGTCCGTCTTGCGCCCCTTCAGGATCGCCGTGAGGTCGTACCCGGGATCCGCGTTCTTCGGCGCCACGAGAGGGTAAACGTTCGACCAGTCCTGCGCCCACATGTTCCCGAGCAGATGAGCGGGAATCGGTCCGCTCGCGGGAACGGCGTCGCCATATTTCTCGCGCAGCTTCGCGCGCACGTACGCGTGCAGGGAAACGTAGAGAGGCCGGACCTGGTCCCAGAGCCGGTCGAGCTCCCGGGCGAAATCCGCGGGAGGCATGTCGTACTTGGAGCGCCACATGGCGCCCGTGTCCGCGAATCCGAGCTCCCGCGCGCCTTTGTTGGCGAGCTCGACGTACCGCGCGAAATCCTTCCGCATCGGAACGGAGATCGTGTGCCAGCCGCGCCAGACGTCCTCGATCTGCTTCGGGTCGCGGCTCGTGGCCAGGATCCGGGTGATGTCCTCGAGATCGAGACACTTGTCTGTTCCGTTCGGACAGTACTTGCCCTTCCCGTAGGTCCCTTCGAGGCCGGCGACGAGACGGGTCAGCTCCTCGCTTTCCTTCGGATTGACGGGAGCCGCCAGCGTCAGAGAGTTCTTGAGGAGACGGAGCTTGCGCGCGACGTCCTCGGGCAGCCGCGTCCGGTCGAAGCGCGCCGCCTTCTTGGCATATTCGGCGGAGGCTGCGATCACCCTCTCGTTGGCGCGCGCCGCCAGGATCTCGGTGTCGTCGGTGATGTACGTCGACTGGACCCAGCCCGCGCGCGACGCTTCGTTCGCCAGCGCGAGGAGAGTCGTCTCGGCCTCCGCGATGAACGCCCGCGCGTCCGCGGCGGTGCCGGCCTTCGACTTTGCTGTCGCAACCTTCCGCGGGCGCGCCGTCTTCTCAGGACTCACATCGGGCTCCGCTGACATCGCGACCGCCGTGACGATCAGCCAGGTGAAAACGGCGAGACTTCCGAAGCGTCGTTTCATTTTCCACTCCATCTCCCTGCGACGGACGATTGTACGAAAGAGGTATCCGCGAGACGCGCGTTCTCCGCCCTCTCCCCGCGCGCCGGGGAGAGGGCCGGGGTGATGGACGGAATTCAGAGCGGAGGGCGATCCCGAACAGAGACCGGCGTACGGCGTCCCCGCGCGCCGGGGGTGAGGGGCGGAACAAGAAAGCACCGCCGCTGAAAACCGAGGGGCGTACCCCTCACCCTTCCCTCTCCCCCGGCCGGGGAGAGGGTCTCCGGACTTGCTCCCTCGCCCCTTCGCGTTCCCCTCTTCGCCCCTCGCCTCCGCGCCCAGCGCCCAGCGCCCAGCGCCAGAACGCCTACCCCTTCCGCTTCGCCTTCCTCTCCAGAATCCACCCGTCGATCCGCTGGTCGAGGATGTCGAGCGGGAGCGCGCCGGCGGACAGGATCTCGTCGTGGAAGGCGCGAATGTCGAAGGCCGGGCCCAGCTCCTTCTTCGCGCGGTCGCGAAGCTCCAGGATCTTCAGCTGGCCGATCTTGTAGGCCAGGGCCTGCCCCGGCCAAGCGATGTAGCGGTCGGTCTCGCTCTGCACCTCGACCTCGTCGACCGCCGAGTGGTC
>JBDUBP010000246.1:0-4416 GCA_040004075.1 Acidobacteriota bacterium
CAGAACGTGCAGCGGAAGGGGCAGCCTCTTGCCGTCTCCACGAGCCACACCGGTTTGAAGAGGAGGCAGTGATATCCGTTGCGGTGACGCTCGATCAAGTCGCGGGCCGGAACCGGAACGCGATCGAGCGCGGTGCGGTCGGACAGTGGCGGCGTCCAGATCCAGCCGTCGGGAGTCGAGAGGCGGAGCGCGGGAACGGTGGCGGCCGAGCGTCCCTCGGCAAGGGCGTCGGCGAGCGCCGGCAGAACTTCCTCGCCGTCGTCGACGCAGACCGCGTCGATCTCGCCGCTCTCGAGCGGACCCGGGAAGGCCGCCGCCGCGTGGCCACCGACGACGATGAACGCTTCCGGAGAAAGGCGCCTGACTTCTCGCGCGGTCGCGAGCACGCGATCGAACTCCAGAGCGTGCATCGCCGAGATCCCGACGATCCCGGGACGCGTGCGGCGGATCCAGGTGGCGAGGCGGCCGCCAGGAAACCGCATGTCGACGATCGCCGGCTCATGGCCCCGCTCGCGAAGGGCCGACGCGACGTACTCGAGTCCGAGCGGCTCGACGCGGAAGAAAGGACCAAGGCCGAATCTCTCGTTGCCCGGATCCGGCCGGAGGAGCAGGACGTTCATGAACTGACTTCGAATTGTATAGTCGTTGCACGATGCGAAACAGGGGGGCGGACGCTCCTGGCCCGGAGAACGGCCCCCGCGCTCGGAAAAAATGGGTCAGTCACGGACTCTCGAACGCGATCGTGTACGGGGGCCTCCACTACGGCGCGCGATGGCTCCCGATGCCCGTCTTGAACGCGATCAACCTCGTCGGAAATTCGCTCGCCATCGCTCTTCTCCGGGAAACCCAGCGGGGAATCCGCGACAACTTCCAGCGGGCGCTCCGCGTCTCGCCTCGCGAGGCCGCCCGCCTCGCCCGCCGGCTCTTCTTCGAGTACGGCCGGGCGACGATCGACGTCTGGAGGATGCGCAGCGAGGCGTTCGTGCCGAGGATCACGACCCTCCAGACCGACGCGGAGGTCCTGGCGCGAAGCCGCCGCAACGGGCGCGGCTTTCTGCTCGTCACCGGCCACGTCGGAAACTGGGAAATGGGGGCCGTGACGCTGCGCGCTCACAGGCTGACTCCTGCGGTCGTCGGCCAGCCGGAGCTCGACCCGAACGTTCAGGAGATGCGCCTTCAGCTCCGCACGCGTCTCGGCGTCGAGTCGATCGACATCGGCTCCTCGATGGCCACGGCCTTCAGGGTGCGCGCCGCTGTCGACCGCGGACGCGCCGTGGCGCTCCTGGTCGACCGCGCCTACCCGGAAGATCAGGTGGTCGTGCCTTTCTTCGGCCACCCGACGCCGTTCCTCCGCTCCCCCGCGTTGCTGGCGCGCTTCTGCGGCTGCGACGTCCTGCCGGGATTCTTCCTCCGGGCCTCCGACGGCTCCTACGCGAACGTCTGGGGTGAGCCTCTCGCCGCGGACCTCGTCCTTTCGCCGGAGGAGGATGCGGTGCGGATCATGACGCGCGTGGCCGCGGATCTGGAGGGCGTCATCCGCGCCCACCCGACCTCGTGGTTCAACTTCTACAGGTTCTGGCCGGATGAGGATGTCTCGCGTTGAGCGTCGGGAATCAACCCGACAGAAGGCCACGTCAGGTTGGCGGGGTGGAACCCTCGATTTGATTCCCGATTGCCGATCGAGTTGACCGCGGAGTACCGCGGCCGTCTCGCTCCCGCTGGTCGCTCGGCTTACCGATTTCCGGCCCCGGTCCCGGCCCCCGTCCCCTCCGGCCTGTCCCACTTTCCGTACACGAAATTGCCGCAACAGCGGTTGCAGATCGGCAGCGGCTCCTTCGCGAGCTTCTCGCGGAACCGGTTCGCCTTCTCGCCCGTCCAGACCTCGCGGAAGGTCTCCCGGCGGACGTTGCCGATCACGTAGTCGGGGAAGTCGCCGCAGAAGGTCACGTCGCCGTCCGGCTCGACCTGCGCGAAGTACCAGGCGACCGGGCAGAGGTTGTGCCCGAAGGTCTGCTGGAAATCGGAAAAATACTCCGGCACCTTCGCCGGGGCCACGTCCGGCACGAACGACGTCCACGGCTTTCCCTGAGCCGAGTCGAGGAAGCGGCGGCGCTTCAGCCCCTTCAGGAGCTTCACGAGGTCCGTCATCTGGCGGGTCTTCGAGCCGTTCAACGCGGCCTTCGCGTCGAACTCGAACCCTTTCCAGGAGTCCCCGGCGACTCCGAACGTGTCGCGCATGACCGACTCGTACTCGCTCCCCGTTTCCTTCGGGACGAACCAGCGCAGGCCGACGTTGATTGTGTCGATCGGCATCTCGCGAAGCGCCGCGACGGCGGCGGGGATGTCGCCGATGTTCAGCTCCGTCACCGGCAGGATCGCGATCTGCATCGGCATCGCGCGGCCGAGCTCTTTCCTCCAGCGGGCGATCGCGCGCACCCCGTCCGCCGCCTTCTGATACGCGTCGGCCTTCCCGCGAATCCGGTTGTGCACCTCCTCGGGGCCGTCGATCGAGACCGCGATCGAATCGATTCCCGCCTCGACGAGCTCCCGCGCGTACTGCTCGAGTCTGCCGCCGTTTGTGATGATCGTGCAGGTCAGGCCGCGCTTCTTGATCTCGCGGACGAGCGGCAGGATGTCCGGATAGAGAAGCGGCTCGCCGCCGAAAAGGCTCACGATCGGCTGCCACGGAACGATCTCGTCCAGCAGCCGCACGTAGTCGGCCAGGGCCATCTGCCGGTTCAGCCCGATGAGCTCCCGGATGCGCGCGCCTTCCGACTGCCCGTCCGTCGCGGAGGCCGGAAATCCGTCGCTTCGATAGATCCCCGTGTCGCCCCACTGCCCGCACATCTTGCAGCGGAGGTTGCAGAGGTTTGTCACGCGCAGCTGCACGAATGTCGGCATCGGAAGGTTGGCCGCGGTCGGCGCGGTCAGATGCCGCATCACCTCGCGGCGGCCCTGGCCCATCCGGCCGAGATGCCGCCGCGCGAACTTCGCGAGCTGGATGCCCCGCTTGTAGCTCATTGGCCTGGGGACGGGCGAAAGGCGACGGGCGAAAGGCGAATGGCGTTCAGGAGACGCGGAGAAGTTCCCCGCCGTTCGCCGTACGCCGTACGCCCTTCGCCGGCGGGATGTTCAGTGACGCGCATAAAGCTCAATGATGCGCTCGATCGCCCGGCGGCAGGCGGCGCAGAACGGAACGTCGTTGCGGGAGAACATGATGCAGTCGATCTGCGGCCGATAATAGCCCTTCGCTTCGTAGAGCGCGCCCTCGAACGCGCCCACCCGCTTTGCGTTGGCGTCGCCCGAGAGAAGCTTCGTTTCCTCGGCCTTCTGCTCGAGAAACAGCCGGTCCATCTCCTCTTCCGGACGGTTCTCGGCCCGGATCTGCCGGCGCCGCGCCTGGATCTCGTGCGAGTGCTTCTCGTACGCGTCCTTCCCCCAGGGCGTCGGAAGCGGCGTGCCCGGCGTGACCAGGTCCTTCCACTTGAAATGCGCGGGATCCTTCAGCGCCGTGGCGTTGGGCTCCCACGGCTCGACGCGATCGGTGGCCTTCGCGTACGCGACGTCCGACGTGTAGTACTCGTCGGCCAGCCCGGCGAAGTGGTGACCGAACTCGTGGACGAAGACGTACGGCGACCACAGGCTGTCGGCCGCGACGGTCGAGTAGAGGTTGAAGATGCCGCCTCCGCCGTACGTCTTCGAGTTCGTCAGGATCTCGACGTGATCGTAGGGGGCGTACGACGCGGCTTCGCGGAACGCGCGGTTCTCGAAGGTGAGCACGTACCGCTCCGACCCGAAAGCGTCGTAGGTCGCGCCGATCGGCGAGCGCCGGTGAATGCCGGTCGAGGGCCGCGAAATCCCCGACTCCTCCGCCGGAGGGCAGAGCCCCCAGACGTTGAACTCCGCGCGATGCTCCTTGAACGGCGATGCGGAAAACAGGATCTCGGTCAGCCGGCGCGCGTCCTTCTCGAACTTTGCGCGCTCGCCGGCGGTATAGCCGTCGCCCAGGATCAGAAAGTCGACCTTCTCGGCGGGAGGGCCATTCTTCTGGATCTCGAGGAGAGGGCCCGGAGAGGGCGGCCGGGAGGTGTCGACGAACTTGTCTTTGGGGTCGACGGCCGTCGACCAGATCTCCTGGAACGCGTTCTTCGCGTCCCGCTTGCGGACGACCACGCGGACGGCCCCCGAGGGGGCGGGAAACCGAAGCGACTCGTGAAACGTGCGAAAGCGCTCCTTCGCCTCGTCCGTGGTCTCCCATTCGCCGTAAATCGAGGCAAAGCCCCGCGAATACAGGACGCGCTTCGTGGCGGGGTCACTCACCTCGAAGAAGTACTTGCCCGAGTCGGTATCGTCGATCGGGCGGGCGGGGTTTCCGGGCCATTCGAGCGGCTCGATGACGACCCGGTCGAGGCTGAA
>JBDUBP010000222.1:0-14970 GCA_040004075.1 Acidobacteriota bacterium
GCGTCGATTCGATCAACGCGGTCGTCAAGGGTCTTCACGGCGATCAGCAGATCGGCGCCAGGATCCTGCTTCGCGCGCTCGAGGAGCCGACGCGTCAGATCGTCGCCAACGCGGGGATGGAGGGCTCGGTCATCATCAACGAGCTCAAGGCCAAGGGCGGCAACTTCGGCTTCAACGCGAACGCGGAGAAGGTCGAAGACATGCTGAAGGCCGGCATCATCGATCCCACCAAGGTCACCAAGAACGCGCTGCAGAACGCGGCGTCCATCGCCGGGCTCATGCTCACGACCGAGGCCCTCATCTCCGAGATCAAGGAGAAGGACAAGGCCCCGTCGGGGATGCCGGGCGGCGGCGGCGGCATGGGCGGAATGTACTGATCGATCGGCGAAGCTTCTGAAATTTCGGCCCCGGCGTTTGCCGGGGCCTTTTTTTTCCCCTGAGCTTCTCCTCGCCCCGAGGGAGCCGGGAAACGGGAAACGGGAATCGAAACGGGAGCCCTTTCACGGCGCACGTCGGGAGCGGGAAACAAAGGGCTCTCCTCGAGACGAGCGGACCGTGAAGGGCCTCTCGGCGCCGAAAATGCGGTTGATTCACTATCTCCGCATGTCGATTCCCGATTCCCGATTCCCGATTCCCGACCTTCTTCTTCCTATACTCGCGCTTTCCCCATGAAGCCGCTTCTCTTCTCGGTGCTTCCCCGGCCGACGCATCCGACGCGCGACGGCCTCGCCATCCGCAACTTCCACCTGATACGGGCGCTGACCGGCTCATTCCGCGTCCGGGCGTTCGTTTTCCGCGCGCCGCACCTGGCCGGGGCCGCTGTATATCCCGAGGGCGTCGAGGTCGAGGAGTTTTCCCAGCGTCCCCGGGCCCTCCGCCGCGCGCAGGCGGCCGCGGCCAGTCTCCTTTTCGGAGGCCCGTACTCCCCGAGGCTGTATCAGTCCGCGAAACTTCGCGCGCGGCTGTCGCGCGAGGCGGCCCGCGAGCGTCCTGCCTGGATCGTCGCCCACTCGTACCACGTCGGCCCGCTCGCTCTCGGCCGTGGAAGGCCGTCGTGGGTCGACTTTCACAACCTGGATTCCACGATCTGGGAGCGGATGTCGGAAACGGCGGCGAGCCTTCCCCTCCGCGCCTTCGCCGGGCTGCAGGCGCCTCGCGTGCGCGGATTCGAGAGGATGCTCTTGACGCGCGCGGACGGGGCGTCGTGCGTGTCGGCCCCCGACGCGTCGGAGCTGCTCCGGCTCGCGCCCGCGGCCTCGCCCGTGGTTGTCCCCAACGCGGTCGATCTCTCCCGCTACGACTTCCGTCCGGCGCGGCCCGGCACCGGCGTCCTCCTGTTCGTCGGGGACCTCTCGTGGCCCCCGAACGCCGAGGGGCTGCGCTGGTTCGCCGACCGCGTCTGGCCGCTCGTTCGGGCGGCGGCGCCGGCGGCGCGCGTCGAAATCCTCGGGCGCGGCGCGCCGGCTTCGCTCGTGCGCCGGGCTCCCGGGTGGACGTTCCTCGGGGAAGGCGGGGACACACGCCCGCACTGGGCGCGCGCCGACGCGGCGATCGTTCCGCTGCGCGCCGGCGGCGGCACCCGCTTGAAGATCCTCGAAGCGGCGGCCTGCGGCGTGCCGGTCG
Organism: Acidobacteriota bacterium; assembly: GCA_040004075.1. Lineage (GTDB taxonomy): Bacteria > Acidobacteriota > Thermoanaerobaculia > UBA5066 > Gp7-AA6 > JALYUA01. Next base: position 1,624 of record JBDUBP010000222.1, read on the forward strand.
TCTCGACGACCGTCGGAGCCGAGGGCCTCGAGCTCGAGCCGGGACGCGAAATCCTGCTGCGGGACGATCCCCCTGATTTCGCGGACTCTCTCGTCCGCCTGCTGCGCGATCCCTCGCTGCGGGAGAGCATCTCCGCCGCCGCGAGGGCCCGGGTCGAGCGGCGGTACGACTGGGTGCGGATCGGCGAGGCCTTCGCCGCCGAGCTCATCGCGAGGGCCCGCTCGTGACGGTCCTCGCCGTCATCCTGCTGGCGCTTGCGCTCTGCCTCGCCGCCTGGTCGTACTTCGCCTATCCTCCGATCGTCCGGCGGCTGGCGCGGCCCGCGGCGCTCTCCGATGACGCCGGTCGCGAGCCGGGCCGCTCGAGCGTCGAGGTGCTCGTCTCGGCGGCCGACGAGGAGCGGGTGATCGCGGATCGCGTGCGCGATCTCCTCGCCCAGGAGGTGGACGGCGAGTACCGGATCTCGATCGGCTGCGACGGGTCCGCCGACCGGACGGCGGAGAAGGCGCGGGACGCGGGCGGTTCCAGGATTGCCGTGCGCGAGTTTCCCGAGCGGCGGGGCAAGGCGAGCGTGCTGAACGACCTCGTCGCCGGGTCCTCGGCCGAAATTCTCGTCTTCACCGACGCGAACACGCGATTCGAGCCGGGCGCGATCCGCGCGCTGTGCCTCGCGCTCGAGCGGCGCGGAGCGGGAGCCGCCTGCGGGCGCCTGATCCTGGAGGCGCCCGAGGGCGATTCCGGCACGCCGGAGAGCGCGTTCTGGGACCGTGAGACGGACCTGAAAGAGGCCGAGGGCCGCCTCGGGGTGTGCCTGGGCGCGAACGGAGCCATCTACGCGGCCCGCCGGAGCGAAGTCCCGAGGCTTCCCTCCGACACGACCTCGATGGACGACTTCCTGATCCCGCTCGGAGTCGCCCGACGGGGCGGCGCGGTCGTATTCGCGGGAGACGCCGTCGCGCGGGAGGGGGCCGGCCGGGACGCGCGCGCCGAGACGTCGCGGCGGTTCCGGATCGGGGTCGGGGCGGGGCAGGTGCTTCGCCGGGAGGGGTGGCTCTGGAACGCGGCACGCCATCCGCTTATCTCCCTCGTCTTTCTCTCGAGGAAGGCCGCGCGGTGGCTCGCCCCGCTCTTCTTCCTGCTTTCCGCGGCCGCCGCGCTCGGGAGCTCCGCGCTCCGTCCGGCGGGAGCCACGGTTCTCTTCCTCGCCGCTCTGGCGGCCCTCTGGGTGCGGCTCGGGCTTCCAACGCCGCGGGGCGTCGCGGGCGCGCTCTATTATTTCGCCGTGATCAACCTGGCTCTGGCGGCGGGGGTGGCGGCGGGGCTCGCCGGTTACAGCCGACCGGCGTGGAAAACTGTGGCGCGATCGTGAGCGGCCCGTCCCACTCCCATTTCCGCGCGACCGCTCTGGCCGGAGACATCGCGATCGCGATCGCGGCGCTCGCGCTCGCGTTCTGGATCCGGACGCGCGTCTGGATCCCGGGCACGGAGACCCTGCTGCCGGCGCGTAACGTCCAGTTCACTCCCGCCAACGTGCTGCTGGTCGCCGCGGCGCAGGCGATTTCTCTCTCGCTCTTCGGGCTCTACGGCGCCCGCGAACGGTTTCGGGATCCCCTCGGGCGCCTCCTGATCCCGGCGCTCTTCTTCCAGCTGCTGGCCCTCTCGGCGATCTTCTTCCTCGCGTTCGCGCAGGCGTACGCCTTCCCCCGGTCGGTCCTCGTTCTCTTCGTGCTCATCAACGGCGCCATGGTCGCGCTCTGGCGCATCCTTCTCGAGCGTCTGTTTCCCCAGCCTCGCCGGCGCGCTCTGATCGTCGGCACGGGGCCCGCCGCCGCGCTGATCGCCGACACGATCCGCCGGCACCCCTGGACGGGCGTCGAAGTCGTGGGGCTCGTGGCCGACTCGGAGAGCTCGATTCCCGGAGTGGAGCGCGTCGGAGCCCTCGCGGACCTCGCCGACGCCGCCCGGCGCCTGAAGGCCGACGAGATCATTCTGACTCCCGAGGAGACAAGCTGGCGGGACCGGATCGGCGAGGTCCTGCCGCGCGAGGGGGACGCCGACCTCCTCGTCTGGCCGTCCCCGTTCGAGACCATGATCGGCCGGCTGCGATTCCGGATCGTCGGAGACCTTCCCTTGCTGGAGGCGAAGCTGCGTCCCCTCGAGGGTGTTCCCGCGGGCGCGAAGCGCGCGTTCGACGTCGCCGGCGCCTTCGTGCTGCTTCTCGCCGCGCTTCCCTTCCTGGCGCTCGCCGCGGTCCTCGTCCTGTCCACGTCGCGCGGCGGGCCGTTCTACCGCCAGCGCCGCGTCGGCAAGGACGGCCTCGGCTTCTCCCTGTGGAAGCTGCGCACGATGCGGGCCGGCGCGGAGATCGAGACCGGCGCCGTGATCTCCGCTCCCGGCGACCCGCGCGTGACGTTTGTCGGGCGCCTTTTGCGCGCGATGCGCGTCGACGAGATTCCGCAGCTCTGGAACGTCCTGCGTGGCGACATGAGCCTGGTCGGTCCGCGGCCGGAGCGGCCCGAGTTCACGGAACGGTTCTCCCGCCGGGTCGCCGGGTATTCGCTCCGGCATTCGGTCCGGCCCGGGCTCACGGGCCTCGCGCAGATCTCGGGCGACTACTCGACCGAGCCCGAGATCAAGCTGCGCTACGATCTGGCTTACTTGAACAACTGGTCTTTCGGGCTCGATCTGGCGATCCTCTTGAGGACGCTTCCGGTCGTTCTGACCCGCCGTGGAATCTGAAATGACGGAACGGATTCGGCCCGCGCCGGAGCCCGCGCCCGGCACGGCGGACCGGCCCCGGGTGGCGGTCGTGATGCCCGCGTACAACGCCGAGAAGACCCTCGAACGGACGTGGGCCGACATCCCAAAGGGTTCCGTCGACGACGTGATCCTGGTCGACGACGCGTCGCGGGACCGCACGGTCGATGAGGCGCGCCGGCTCGGGCTCCACGTGGTGGTGCACGCGAAAAACCGCGGGTACGGCGGAAATCAGAAGACGTGTTATCGCACCGCGCTCGACCGCGGCGCCGACATCGTCGTCATGGTCCATCCGGACCATCAGTACGACCCGACCGTCATCCCCCACCTGCTGGAGCCGCTTCTCGCCAGCCGGTGCGACGCCGTGTTCGGCAGCCGCATGCTCGGAGGCCGGCCGATCCAGGGGGGAATGCCGAAGTGGAAGTACCTCGGAAACATCTTCCTGACGGCCGTCGAGAACGCGACGTTTCTGATCTACCTGACCGAGTACCACAGCGGATTCCGGGCGTACAGCCGCCGTTACCTGGAATCAGTCCGTCTTGACGCGAACTCGGACGGGTTCGTGTTCGACACGCAGATCATCGCGCAGGGGATGGCGAAGGGGCTCACGATCCGCGAGATTCCGATCGAGACCCGATATTTCGACGAGGCATCACAGATCGCGTTCGGACCGTCGGTGCGCTACGGGTTCGCGATCCTGAGGACGATGCTGCTCTACAAGCTGCACGTCTGGGGAGTCTGGTCGGCGTCGATCTTTAGATAGTTCTCAGTTCTCAGTTTTCAGTTCTCAGTTCTGAGTTCTGGGTTTTCAGACAACTGCAACTGACAACTAACAACTGACTACGGATTACTCCTCCGGGAGCGGCGGCGGTTTCCTCAGGCGCCCCGCCTTCAAGTCGTGCTCCAACGCGGTGACGCGGATCCGCGCGGCTTCGGCCGCGTCGGGCAGCATCGCGCGGAGCAGCGCCGGTGAGACCCAGGCGGCCCGGGTATACGCGGCGCGGGCGGCCTCTTCCCGGCCCAGCCGCTCGAGGGCGCGGGCGAGGTTCAGGTCCGTTTCGGCGCGCTCGCCGTCTTCGTTCGCCCGCCGGTAGAGCTCGAGCGCGCGGTGGGGTTCGCCTCGCACGAGGCGCGCGGAGCCCTCGAGAACCAGGGGCCGCGCGTCTCCCGGAAGCGGCGGCACCGCGGACCGCGCGACGGCCCCGATCCGGTCGAGAGCGCCAGCCGCGTCGGGAAGCTCCGAAGAGTGCGTCAGGACGTAACGAAGCGCCTCCGTCGCGGCGCGGATTTCGCGTTCCGCGTGGTAGCGCGCGGGCTCGCGCCACAGGAGCAGAGCGAGGGCCGCTGCAACGAGCGCGGGGCGGGCGATTCTCACGAGCCGCTCCCCGGAGCGGTCAGGCGCCACGCGCGTCCGGCGGCGACCAGGAGCGGTACTGCCGTGATCGGACGCTGGAGCGGAAACCAGGTGAGCGCGGCGACCGCGCCGGCGGAGAGCAGGGCCAGGAGGAGGAGCGACTCGACCCGGCCGCCCGCCGGGGCGGCCCGGACGGCGCGGGCGAGGCCGATCACGAGGAGCGCGGCGGCCGCGATGGCGGCGAGGCCGGCGGGGATGCCGACCTCCGCGAACGGCTGAAGGTAATCGCAGTGCGCCTCTCCATAGGTGCTCGTCGCGAGGGGGCTGACGAACCGCCGGCGCGCCGAGATTTCCGCATCGAGGCGATGGGTGACGTACTCGGCTCCGAAAGTTCCCGGGCCGTAGCCGGTCAACGGCCGCTCCCGGGCCATCCGCAGGGCCGCGGCCCACGGTGCGAGCCGGTACGAGAGCAGCACGTCCCAGTCTCCCGCGCGCGCCGAGCGGACCGCCGCGGTGGCGCGGTCGCGCATCGGCCGGTACGCGAACATGCCGGTGAAAACGAGAAGAAGCGCCGCCGCGAGCGGCAGGAGCGCCCGCCTCCCGAACAGGCCGAACACGAGAACCGCGGCTCCGGCCGCGAGCGCGGAGAAGGAGGTGAGGTTGCGGTTTACGAGCAGGGCGCCGGAAAACAGAAGGAAGCACCCCGCGGCGGCGGCCCGGGCGGCGCGGGCTCTCGGCGTCAAGGCGACCGCGAGCGCGGCGACCGCGGCCAGGGCCAGGCCGAGGGCCAGATATCCGACGTTGCCCGCGAAGGCGCCCGTCGCCTCACGGTCGCCCTGCGTGATGAGGGGGAAGGGCTGGTAGAGATGCCGGCCCTGCAGGATCGAGACGGCCGCGTCGATTCCACAGGCGGCGAGAAATACCGTGAGAAGAGCCCCGCGGTGCCGGGCGACCGCGCGCGAGGCTCCGAGCGGCAGGAGCGCCGCCATCAACAGGACCGGGCGCAGCGAATCGAAGGCGAGGGCGCGGCGCGGCGACGCCGCCGCGGAGACGACGGCGGCGAGAAGGGAGCCGGCGGCGAGCAGCGCCGTGAGCCGCGGGTCGCGCCACCCGGCGAGGCGGCCTGCCGCGGCGGGACGGGTCCAGGGGCCGAATCCGAACGCGGCCAGCGCCGCGCCCGCCACGCAAAAGAGGACGATAAGCCGTTTGGGCGCGTCAAACGAAGAGTCTGCGCCCGAATCGAACGCCAGCGCCGCGCCCGCGAACGCCGCGGCGAGCAGCGCCGCCGCGATGCCGCCGGAAAGATCGCGGGGCGCCGCCACCGCGGCGCGGGTCGGAGCGGTCTTGCGGGCCGCTTCGGCCCGGTTCGCGGGTCGCGCAACGGGTCGCGCCTTCTTCTTCGACACGCCGCGCATTAGACCAGAGCCCGGGGCCGGGAAACGGGAATCGGGAATCGGGAATCGGGAATCGAGGGTTCTCCATGACCGGGATGGCTTGCCGAGAACCGAGAACTGAATACTGACAACTGATAACCGATAATCCTCCCCCGATATGCCAACCTGGACGTCTCCCCGCCCCAAACGCGTCTCGCTCCACCTCTGGGTGTACCGGCACCGGGTGCCGATTCTCGCCGCGCTCGGCACCATGGTCCTCGCGGGGCTTCTCTTCGTCGCGTACTTCACGTCGGTGGTCGTCTCGCGCTTCGAGGGGCGCCGCTGGAGTCTTCCTTCGAGGATCTACTCCGACATGCTCGCCGTGAGAACGGGAGACGGCGGCTCCCCCGAGAAGCTCACGGCGAAGCTCGACCGGCTGCTGTACCAGCGCGATGAGGCCGTCCCCGCCCGGCCGGGTCACTACCGGCGGCGCGGCGACGCGGTCGAGCTCTTCACGCGGCGCTTCCGATATCCCGGGCACGACTTTCCCGGGTTTCCGGCGACGGTCCAGTTCTCGGGCGGCCGGGTGACGTCGGTGCGGGATGAGAAAGGCGCGGCCATCGCGGCGGTGGTCGTGGAGCCGGAGCTCCTCGGCTCCGTGTTCGGCGAGGACGTCGAGGACCGGACGCTCGTGCGCCTGTCGGAGGTTCCGCGGACCCTGACGGACGCGATCCTCGCGACGGAAGACCGGGATTTCTACCGGCATGCGGGGGTGTCGATCAAGCGCAGCTTCGGGGCGTTCCTCTCGAACATGCGCGGCGGGGCGAAACAGGGAGGCTCGACTCTCACGCAGCAGCTCGTCAAGAACCTGTACCTCTCGCCGGAGCGGACCTTCAAGCGCAAGGCGATCGAGGCGGTTCTCGCGATCATCCTGGACGCTCGCTACTCCAAGGACGAGATCCTCGAGGCATACCTGAACGAGATTTATCTGGGCCGGGAAGGGGCGATCGCCATCACCGGGGTCGGCGAGGCGGCACGCCACTACTTCGGGAAAGAGGCCGCCGACCTCGATCTGGCCGAATCCGCGACCCTGGCCGCGATCATCAAGGCCCCGAACGTCTATTCGCCGCTGCGCAACCCGGCACGGGCGATTCAACGCCGGGACCTCGTGCTGCGTTTCATGCGCGAGGAAAAGAAGATCGACGACGCGGCGCTCAAATCCGCGCTTGCGGAGCCTCTTCGACCCGTCTCGCGGACGAAATTCAAGACGAAGGCGCCTCACTTCGTGGACTTCGTGAAGGGGGAGCTCGCGGAGCGATATGGGGAGAAGTTGAAGAGCGAGGGTCTCCAGATCTACACGACGCTCGACGTGGACCTCCAGCAGGCCGGCCAGCGCGCGGTCAGCGACGGTCTGGCGGCCCTCGAGAGGAAGTACCGCCGACTCGCGGAGGCCGCGAAGGAAGCGCCGCTCCAGGGCGCCCTGATCGTCCTCGAGCCGCAGACGGGCAGCGTGCGCGTCTTAGTCGGGGGCCGGGACTACCGGCGTTCCCAGTTCAACCGCGTCACCCAGGCCCACCGCCAACCCGGCTCTCTCTTCAAGCCGTTCGTCTACCTGGCGGCTTTCGCCAGACGCGACCTGGCGAAGCCCGTCACCCCGGCGACCATCTTCGAAGACGCGCCGATCACGGTCGCGTGGGACCGTCAGCAATCCGAGCAGCAGTGGACGCCCAAGAACTACGACAACAGCTTCCGCGGCCCGATGTCGGCGAGGCAGGCGCTCGAGCAGTCGATCAACATCCCCACCGTCCGGGCCGCCCTCGCCGCGGGGCTTCCGACCGTTCTGGCGACGGCGCGCGCGGCGGGCATCGGGTCGGACCTGCGCCCCTACCCCTCGATCGCCCTGGGCGCGTTCGAGATCTCGCCGATGGAGATCGCCTCGGCGTACTCCGTCTTCGCGAACAGCGGCGTGCGCATCGAGCCCAACGCCATCGTCGGAGTAATGAACTCGGACGGGTCCGTCCTCGACCGCAAGGAGACCGCGCTCAAACCGGCGCTGCCCGCCGACGCGGTTTTCCTGGTCGACTCGCTCCTGCGCGGCGCCGTGGACCGGGGGACGGGCGGGGGAGCCCGCGCCGGGGGCGTGCGCGGAATTCTCGCCGGGAAGACCGGGACCACGAACGACGGCCGCGACGCCTGGTTCGTGGGATTCGCTCCGCGATTTCTGGCCGCCGTCTGGGTGGGTTACGACGACAACCGGGCGGTGCACCTGTCGGGCTCGCAGGGCGCGGTGCCCCTCTTCGCCGAATTCACGCGCTCCATTCCTTCCCAGACCTTCACGGACAACTTTCCGGTGCCGTCCGACATCGTCACCGCGGAGATCGACCCCGGCACAGGCTACCTCGCCGGCCCCTCGTGCCCGCGCCACATGACGGAGGTCTTCATATCGGGGACGGCGCCGGTGACCGAGTGCCCGATCCACCAGTTCCGCCCGGAAGATCCGATCGATCTGCCGGGATAGAAGGAGGCGGGAGGCGGGAGGCGGGAGGCGGGAGGCGGGAGGCGGAATTCCCGCCGGGGTAAAAGGGGTTGTTGTAATCCCGATCTAGCTGACCGCGGAGTACCGCGGCCGTCCCGCTCCCGTTGGTCGCTCGGCTCCCGATTCCCGATTCCGGACCTCCTCGCGTCGTATAAGCTGGGGCGTTCTGAAAAACGTTCCCGAACTTCCACCCGTTCCCTCTCGTCCCCGGAGCCGTCGCCGCATGCGGATCCCAACCCCCTCTTCCGTCATCCGTATCCGGGGCGCGCGGACGCACAACCTGAAGGACGTGTCGGTCTCCATTCCGACGGGCAGGATGACGGTCGTGACGGGCGTCTCCGGTTCGGGGAAGTCCTCCCTCGCCTTCGACACTCTCTATGCCGAGGGACAGAGGCGCTACGCCGAGTCGCTCTCGACCTACGCCCGGCAGTTCTTAGAGAGGCTCGACAGGCCCGACGTCGACTCGATCGAGCCGGTTCCCCCGGCCATCGCTCTCGAACAGAAGAACGGCGTGCGCAACGCGCGCTCGACCGTCGGCACCCAGACGGAGATTCACGACTCGCTGCGCCTGCTGTTCGCCCACGGGGGAACGACGTTCTGCCCGTCCTGCGGGCTTTCGGCCGTCCCGGGCGGCGTCGAGCGGGCCGTCTACGAGCTGATGACGTCCGAACCGGGCTCCCGGCTCATCCTGGTGGCCCCGCTCGCCTGGGAGACGCGCGCGGCGGGCGGCAGGCGCCGGCGCGAAAAAGAGGCAAGGCTCCGGGTCGGGGAGCTGAAGCGCGCCGGCTTCTTCCGCGCGCTCTCCCGCGCCGGCGAGACCGTCGAGATCGGCGACGATGTGGCGGGGCTTCTCGATCCCGACGGGAAACTGCGCGTGATCGTGGGGCGCTTCGTCGTCCGTCCGGAGTCCCGTCTGGAGATCGCCGCGGCAGCGGAGACCGGCTTCTCCATGGCGGGATGCCTCTCCGCGCACTTCGGCGATCGTGCCCGCACCTTCCGCCGCGGACTTCACTGCGCCGGCTGCGGCGCGGACTTCCGCGATCCCACGCCGCCGCTCTTCGCCTTCAATTCGCCGCTGGGCGCGTGCCAGACCTGTCAGGGATTCGGGCGCGTCATCGGGGTGGACCTCGACAAGGTCATTCCCGATCCCGGGCAGACCCTGTCCGACCGCCCCATCGCCCCGTGGAACACCCCGGCGTACGAGTCCACGTACGACGACCTCTTTCGCGCCTGCCGGAGGTATTCGGTGCGCACGGACGTGCCCGTCGAGCGGCTCTCGTCGCACGAGAAGGAGGTTCTCTATCGAGGCCGCGGCGAGTTCTACGGCGTCCACGGTTTCTTCGAATGGCTGGAGACCAAGCGGTACAAGATCCACGTCCGGGTCCTTCTCGCGCGGTACCGCGCGTACACGCTCTGTCCCCAGTGCCGCGGCGCCCGTCTCGGTCCCGCGGCGCTTTCGGTCCGTTTCCGCGAGCGGACGATCTCGGAGCTGACTGAGCTTCCGCTGTCGGAGCTGCAGAAGTGGTTCGACGGCCTCGTTCTCTCCCCGGCGGAGGAGTCGCGGCTCTCCTCCGTGGTGGCGGAGCTCAAGGCCCGGGTCCGCTACATGAACGACGTCGGTCTCGATTACCTGACGCTCTCGCGCTCGGCGCGGACGCTCTCGGGAGGCGAGGCGCAGCGCATCGGCCTCGCGTCGGCTCTCGGCGGCTCTCTGACGGGGACGCTCTACGTTCTCGATGAGCCCACGATCGGCCTGCACGCCCACGACACCCGCCGCCTCCTCGGGATCCTGCGGCGGCTGGCCGACCGCGGGAACACGGTCGTCTTAGTCGAGCACGACCCGGAGGTGATCGAGTCGGCGGATCACGTGATCGATCTCGGGCCCGGCGCCGGCACCCTCGGCGGCCAGCTGCTCTTCGAGGGAACGCCCCGCGCCCTCGCCCGCGTGCGCTCCTCCGCGACGGGCGCGTCGCTCGCCCGGCGCCAGGCCCGATCCGAGGAGCCTGGCCGCGAGTCGGCCGGGGTCCCGGCGGGCCGCGGCGGCCGGATCGTGGCGTTTCGGCGCGCCGAGGGCGCGCTCACGGTCGTCGGGGCGCGCGAGCACAACCTCCACGACCTGACGGTGCGTTTTCCCCTCGGACGGCTCGTCTCGGTCTCGGGCGTGTCGGGCTCCGGAAAGTCCACCCTCGTACGCGACATCCTCTACAACTCGTATGCCCGGCGCGTGAAAGGCGTCGTGTCGTGCGACGTCGGCGAGCACGATCGAGTCGAAGGCATCGACTCCGTCGCCGACATCCAGTTCGTCGACCAGAGTCCGCTCGGCCGCTCCGCCCGCTCGAATCCCGTGACGTACGTGAAGGCGTGGGACGACATCCGGCAGCTGTTCGCGAAGAGCGGCCGCGCGGTCTCCCGCGGCATCACGGCGCGCGACTTTTCGTTCAACTCGGCGGGCGGGCGGTGCGAGGCCTGCCGTGGAACCGGATGGCAGACGATCGACATGCAGTTCCTGGCCGACGTGACGGTCCGCTGCGAGGCGTGCGACGGCCGGCGCTTCCAGAGCCGGGTGCTCGCCGTGCGCTATCGGGGAAAGAGCATCGGCGACGTGCTCGACATGACGGTCTCCGACGCCGGACGCTTCTTCGCCGAAGAGCCGCGCGTCGGAAAGCGCCTCGCTCCGCTCGTCGAGGTCGGCCTCGGGTACGTGAAGCTCGGCCAGCCGACGGCGACGCTCTCCGGCGGAGAAGCGCAGAGGCTGAAGCTCGCGTCCTTTCTCGAAATCCGGCCGGCGACCACCCGCGGCACGCTCTTCCTCTTCGACGAGCCGACGACCGGGCTTCATTCGCTGGACGTCGGCCGGCTGTTGAAAACGCTGCGGCGTCTGATCTCGCTCGGGCACTCGGTGATCGCGGTCGAGCACAACCTTCAGTTTCTCGCCGCGTCGGACTGGCTGATCGACCTCGGCCCCGGCGGCGGCCGCGACGGAGGCCGGATCGTCGCGGAAGGCTCGCTGGAGGACGTCCGCCGGGTCGGGGAGAGCGTTACGGGGCGGTTTCTCGCGGAGCTCGCCCCCCGGGGCGCGGAAGAGGCGGCGCGCCCGTCGCCCGCCGAAAAGAGAAAAACGGAGAACTGAGGACGGACGTTACCGGGTCTTTTTCCTGACCTCGTTCAAGAACTCCTGCAGCCGTTCTTTGCCGGCGTAGCCCTCCATCCTCGCGAGCTCCCGCCCGGAGCCGTCCGCCGCGATGAGGGTGGGAAAAGACGTGATCCGGTATTTGCGCTGGAGCGCGTCGATTGCCGGCGTGTTCTTCCCATCCTCCCGCTGACGGTCCATGACCCGAACCGGCATGAACTCGATGTTCACGCGCCGCGCAATCGCGACGTCGTCCCAGCCCTCCGCGTCCAGACGCCGGCACGGCGGGCACCACGCCGCCGTGAAGTCGTACAACACCGGCATCGCCGCGGCGGAGGCGGCCCCCGGCGCGGAGGTCATCGGGCGCCAGGTGACGAGCCCGTTGCCCGCCTCGCCGGCGCGGCGATCCGCGATGCCCGTCCCGAGACGGTATACGAGCGCGGCGGCGGCGAGGAGAAGGAGGAGGACCGGCACACGGGTCTGGGTCCCCGTTCGCCGCGGCGAACCTGCGCTATTCGGCGCCATACGAAAACTCCCGGCGGTTGAAAATCAGTGTGGCGAGCAGAAGATAGCCCGCGAGGGCCAGCGCATACCGGCCGGCTGCGGGCTGCAGCAGCGCGCCGTGCGTGATCTGGCTCCATTCCGGCTCCGGCGCGAGGTTGGCGTTGGCCGATTGAAAGAATCGAACGAGCGCCGGCTTGCCGAGACCCATCGCGATCTGCGGAACGACGTTCAGAATGACCGACCCCATGACGAACGCCAGGATGTCGCCGAATCCGCGGAGAAAGGTCGAGAAGAACAGGAGCACCGCCGCGTACAGGGCTCCTTTCGGCAGCTCCTCCGCGCAGCGGACGAGCGCCGGCCCCGCGGCGAAGCTCGACTGGGGGCTCCAGCCCGCCACCTGGGCCAGGCGGTCGATTCCCACGGCGAGCAGGAAGGTGAAGGCCAGATAGCCGGCGAGCGCGATCATCACTCCGAAGTAGCGTCCGAGCAGGTACTCCACCCGGAGAATGGGCCGGGACAGGATCATCTGAAGGGCCCCGCTGGCTGCGTCGCGCGAGACGAGGCCCCCGGCGAGGACGAAGACGACGAAGACGGTCAGCCCGGGGCGGCCCGCCTGGAGCATCATCGCGGACAGAATCGCGAGAAGGAGAAGCGAAAGACAGACCCCGAGGGAGCCGAGCTTCTGAGCCATGTACCGCCGGATCATTTCCGTCATCGGCCGCCCCGGAAAAAACTCTCCAGGTCCGCGGACGAGCGGGCCTCGTAGACGGGAAAGTCCGCGGCGGCGAGCGACCGGACCGCGCGGGCGATGTCCTCGTCGCGGGCGGCGGCCACGTGGATCGTCCCGTCGGGCTCCGCCCGGACCTGGAAGCCTTCGGACGCGAGGCGGGCCGCCGCATCGGCCGCGCGGGCCGGCTCCGTCCGGAGGGCCGCCGCCCGGGGCGCCGCGTTTTCCCCCCGCAGCGTCTCGGATCCCGCGAGGCGGCCGCGATCCAGGAACGCGACGCGGTCGCACACGCGCTCGACCTCCGCCAGCTGATGGGAATTCAGGACGATCGTCGCGCCCCGCGCCTTCGCTTCGAGGATGCGGTCCCGCACGACCGCGACCCCGACGGGGTCCGTCCCCGACGCCGGCTCGTCTAAGAACAGGAGCTCCGGCTCGCCGAAGAGCGCCTGCGCCACGCCGACCCGCTGGAGCATCCCGCGCGAGTACGTCCGCAGCCGCCGGGTCAGCGCGGCAGGCTCGAGCCCGACCTTGTCCGCGGCGGCCGAGACCTCCTGCTCCGTGCGCCGGGGATCTCCCCCCGAGAGCCTCCAGTGATGGGCGAGAAAGGCGCGTCCGGAGAGCTCGTGATCGAACCCGAGCCGTTCGGGCATGTAGCCGCTGCGGGCACGGATGGCGAGATCGTCGGGTTGCCGGCCGTCGATGAGGATTGCCCCCTGATCCGGCCGGAGCAGCCCCAGCAGGCACGACAGGAGGGTCGTCTTGCCCGCGCCGTTCGGGCCGATCAACCCGAGGGTCTCCCCGCGCGCCACCTCGAGAGAGACCCCGTCGAGGGCCTTCGCCCTCCGGCCGCCGCGGCCGTAACTCTTCGAGACGTTCTGGACGGCGATCACGCGCGGACAGTGTAGACCGGCGTATTGAGCGTTGCTGCGCCTCGTTCCAACCTCCCTCTCCCCGCGCCCGCGGAGA
>JBDUBP010000221.1:0-14948 GCA_040004075.1 Acidobacteriota bacterium
CGTCGCGATCGGCGCGGCGATCCAGGGCGGAGTCCTCGCGGGCGACGTCAAGGACTTGCTGCTGCTCGACGTGACGCCCCTGTCCCTCGGAATCGAGACTCTGGGCGGAGTCACCACCCGGCTGATCGAGCGCAACACGACCATTCCGACCAAGAAGAGCGAGACCTTCTCGACCGCGTCGGACAACCAGACGTCTGTCGAGATCCGCGTGCTCCAGGGCGAGCGGGAAATGGCGCGCGACAACAAGGCGATCGGGGTGTTTCATCTCGTCGGGATTCCGCCTGCGCCGCGGGGCGTCCCGCAGGTCGAGGTCGCCTTCGACATCGACGCGAACGGCATCATGAACGTCTCGGCGAAGGATCTCGGGACGGGCAAGGAGCAGAAGATCACCATCACCGCGTCTTCCGGCCTGAACAAGGACGAAATCGACCGGATGGTCAAGGACGCCAGCTCCCACTCGGAGGAGGACCGCAAGCGCCGGGAGGAAATCGAGGCCAAGAACCGGCTCGACAGCCTCGTCTACTCGACCGAGAAGTCGTTCGGGGAGAACAAGGAGAAGCTCGACGCCGGTGAGATCTCCAACTTCGAATCCGCCCTGGCCGAGGCCAAGAAGGCCCTGGAATCCGGGGGTACGGACAACATGACCGCGGCGGCCGAGAAGCTCCAGCAGGCGTCCCACAAACTCGCCGAGGCGATGTATCGCAACGCCTCGGCGGGAGCCGGAGCGGGGCAGAGCCCGAGCGGGGACGGCGGCAACGCCGAAGGCTCCGGGTCGGCGGGCAAGGAAGACGAGGTCATCGACACCGAATACGTGGACGCGGAAAAGAAGTAACCGGAACTCGACGGGCGGGAGCCAGGAGCCCTCAAAGCTCTTGACTCTCGCCCTGAGAGCCTTGACCCTAGTCGCATGAGTGTTTTTCAGTGGAACTCTCTCCAGGATCTGTTCGCGATCCAGGAAAAGATGAATCGGCTCTTCGAGGACACCATCCATCGAACCGAGTTTCCGGATGAGGGGATGGAAACCGCGCTCTGGTCTCCGTCCGCCGACGTCTTCGAGAACGCGGAGGAGATCATTCTTCAGATCGAGATCCCCGGCGTCCGCCTGGACGACGTGCGTCTGGAATCCGTGGATGGGAAATTGAAAGTTTCCGGCCACCGCCGGACCGACCCCGGCGTCGAGCCCCGTCATTTCGTCAGAATGGAGCGGATCTACGGACGGTTCTCACGGGAGTTCCCCGTGCCTTCGTCGATCGATCCGGCGGCCATCAAGGCCACGCTTCGAAACGGCGTGCTGAAAATCGTCGCCTCGAAGGTGGAAAAGCGCCAGGCAATCCCCGTCGACGCGCGCAAGAGTCTCCGATGACATCGAACCGGCCCGGCGTCTTTCGCATCGGCGTGATTTCCGAGCGATTCGGTATTCACCCTCAGACGCTGCGCATGTACGAGCGCGAGGGTCTCCTGCGGCCCGCGCGCACCGAAGGAAATACCCGGCTCTACGACGCGGACACGATCGAGCGGCTCGAGATCATCCTGACCCTGACCCGGGACCTCGGCGTCAACCTCGCAGGGGTGGAAGTGATCCTGCACATGAAGGAACGGATGCAGAAGATGCAGGGGGACGTCCACAACGTGCTGACCGTCCTGCGCGAAGAGGCGGTCTCCCGCCGCCGCGAGCCCGATCGCAAGTTCGCGCTCGCCAAGATTCCTGTCGGTCTGGCTCTCGCCCGCGTCCAGAAACCCTGAAAGTTCGGGTCTCGCGCCTGCTGGTCGCGGTAGGCCGACGCAGCGTGACCCCTCCCTGGCCGGTCTCGTTTTCCGTTTCCAGTTTCCCGATCCCCCGGACGAACCCATTCGCCACATGGGACGGAGTTTCTGCCTTCGACGGGATAGAATCCGCCGCTGAAAACGAGGAGGACCCCGTGAAGAGAGCCTGCATCACCCTGGCCGTGCTCGCCGTCGCCGCGATGGCGCTGGCCGAGCTTTCGGCAAAGTACAAGGATTGGCCGAAGTCTCCCGATGCGTATTTTCTGACCCCTTCCGAGCGCACGGAGTGGTCGAGCGTGGCAACCGACCAGGACGCCGAGAAGTTCATCTCCGCCTATTACGCGAAGCGAGGCGGAGATCGCTTCAAAGACGAGATCGCGCGCCGGATCGCCGCCGCCGACTCTCAGTTCAAGCTCCGCCGGCAGCGTGGCGCGGAGTCGGCGCGCGGTCGCCTCTTGATCACCCTGGGAGGTCCGAGCCGCGTCTCGACGTCGCGGCCCGGCGACCCGGGCGGCGTGACGGGCGATGCGGGCCTGAACACCCGCCCGGACGCGGGCTCGGGGTTCGGATCGCAGTCGCCGGGCGCGGTCACGCAGACCTGGATTTACGCGAAGGACAAATTCGACCCGTCGTGGGGCGTCGGAGAGCTCTCCGCGAGGGTGAACGTGGACGCGTCGCGAGGCACCGACGAGCTTCAGAATCCGGACCCCGTAAATCGAGCGGTGGCCGTGGTGGCGGAAAAGTCGATCGTGAACCCGGGCGGAGCCATCGCCCCGGCGTCGGGCGCTAGCGCTGCCGCCGTTCCCGCAGCCCCTCCGGCCGCCGGCGCCGCGCCTTCTCCGACGGCCGCAGCCGTCGCCGCGGCCGCGCGTCCGGCCGTGCCTCCCGCCGCGACGGTGGCTCCCGCCGCGGCCTCCGCGCCGCCGCCGGCTCCCGCCGCGATGGCCGCGCTGCCGCCCGCGACCCGGACCCTTCTCGACGGCATCGCGAAGGAGAAGAAGGACAGCGGCTCTTTCTGGGGAGGTCCCTTCCGAAGCATCCCCGGAGACCCGTTCTATGCGCTCGAGCTCTCGGTTTCCGCCGACAAGGCGCCGGCGGCGGCGGCGGCGAAGTTCGCCGGCCTCGTGACCAATGAAGCCGGACAGGATGTCGCCACGTTCTGGGACGACGCGACGCTGACGGACGTCAAGACGGGAAACCGGACCGAGAAGATCTACGAGCGCTCGATCGTTCTTCCGCCCGGCAGCTACCGCGGGACGTTCGCCCTGGTGAGCGCCGATGGCGCGACGCGGCTCGCCTCCGGCACGGAGAGCTTCCAGCTTCATGCGAAGACGGGGGACTTCGAGGTCTCGCCATTGATCCTTGCGAGCACGCTGACGCCGCTGACCAAGCGGCCCGCCCCGACCGACCCGTTCGTCTTCGGGATGGAGAAGCCGATCCGTGTCGATCCCAAGGGAAACCGTCGGTTCGCTCGCGACGAAAGCCTCTGGTACTTCTACACGGTCACCAATCCGAAGGCGGCGGCGGGCGCGGCGGCCCCCGCGGCCCCCGCTCCGGCTGCGGGCGCGCCCGCGCCTGCCCCCGCGGCCGACGCTCCGAAACCCCGAATCATGGCGCGCATCGGCGTGCTCCGCGAGGGTCAGCCCGCGTTCGCGCCGTTCTCCGGCCCGGCCGAGCTCCAGCCGCTCGGGGCGGACTACTACGGAACCGGCAGCGAGATTCCGCTCACGTCTTTCGAGCCGGGCTACTACACTTTCTCGCTGAACGTCCGCGACTTGAACGCGGCCCGGGACTCCGCCGCCTTCAAGGGCGTCGATCGCAAGGAAGAATTCGTGGTGTTGAAGCCGGATGGCACCATGCCGGATCGAAAGGCCGCCGGAAAGCCCGCGCCGAAGGCGCCCGCGAAAAAGCCCTCTTAGGTCTCAGCGGGCCACATCTTTGCGCCTCCGATTCTCCCGGGGGCGGGGAGTCTCTCCTCCGCCGCACGCGAAGTCGGCGGCGCGGGGGGTCATTCGTTTCCGACCTTGACGTTCAACTGCACCGTCGAGGTCGTGGCCGCGATGTCGTCGCGCACCCCGACGGCGATCGTGTGGAAACCGGGCCGCATCGAAAGAGTCAGCACGTGCCCGGCAACCTGCTTCAAAACGGCGGCGAGCTTTTCTCTCGACACCCGCACGGGAACCTGGTGTTTCTGCACTTCTGAGACCCGTCCGGCGCTGTCCTTGACCGCGACGAAGACGGAGATCTGGCCGCGGTGAAACGCCGCCTCCGGGATCAGCGCGAGCTCGGTCATCGGGATCTTCACCATGACCGGCAACAGGTAGGTTCCCTTCCCGCCGCTGCGCTCCCGGCCGGGCTCGAGCCGCATGCCGAAGCGGTTGTCGGTAACGTCGAGAAGCAGCGCCGACAGCGTACGGTCCGTTGCCCGCTCATCTGCGGTCTTGTCGCGATATCCCTCCCGATGTCGGACGGAGAGTCCGCGGCCGCGGACCTTGACCTCGATCCGGTGGAATTTGCCGTCGCCCTCGTGGAGGGGGATATAGCCGAGCGAGTAAGAATGGGCGAAGTCGCCGGCCACCTGCTTGAGGCGCATCAGGAGAGTGGGATTGCGAACGAGCGTCAGACCACCCGTGCTCCCGGCGAGGTACCCGAACCCGCTGCGAATGCCCTGCTCGTGCGTCGTCGCGATATCGGAGGTCCAGACGCGGCCGCCGCCCGGCGTATTCAGAGACCGGATGTCCACGGAGCCCACGTCCTCCGCGGACGCCGCAAAACCTCGCGATGATCCTGAGGCGTCGATCGTGTAGAAGGTGACCCGGTTCGCGTTCGCGTGCGTCACGACGTCCCTGAAGTTTTCCGTGGCATCGAGGTTGCCTTCAAAGTGTGTCGATCCCAGGTTCAACTGCCGGGCGTAACCGGAAAACTTGTTTTCAAACGCGTCGAGCATGATCTTTCCCGGTTGCATCGAGAGTCCGTCGCTCACGTAGAGGATCGCCTTGCGTCCCTGGATGCCGCCGAGAGAATCGACGAACTGCCGGAGAGACGTGAGCGTCGCGACGGTTTCCTGGTGGGTCGACCGGGCGTAGTGCCGCACTCTTTCCAGGAGCTCGCGAACCTCGGGGACGTCGCCGCCGACCTGCTCGGGCGCGGTTTGCTCCATCTCCCTCAATAGCGAACGACGTTCGGCTTCCGCCTGGACCCGGCGGCCGATGTCCTTGTCCAGATCGAAGAAGTCGAGAGACGCGAGCTCCGCATTGTCGGTAAACGGGCGGCGGATCCTGACGGACCCGTCGAAGGTGGCTATCGCGACGCGGTCCGCCGGCCCGAGGCTGGTGCGCAGAAACTCGTGGAGCTGCTCGAACACCCGGTTGCGGTTGCCCGGCTCGAGGTTTCGGTTGTCTACGTAAATGACCAGGTGAAGCCTCTGATCTTCCGGAATCAGGGTGTCAAAGCCTGCCTCTTGGCGCGCGGGGGGCGTTCCCGGGGCGGTCGAGGACGCCTCCGCGGCGCGGGCGCCTTCCACCCGATAGAAGTGGCTGATCACCATCGGCCGGTCGTCCTCTCGGACCTCAAAATCCTCCCGGTTCAGGCCGGCGACAGGGCTTCCGTCGCGGCTGGTCACGACGACTTCCACATTGACGAGGTTCACCTGGACTCGCTCGACGAAGACGGCGGGTTGGTCGGGCGAAAGGGCGTCCGCGGCGCCCGACGCACAGAGCGCGGCGAAGGCCCACATCGCGCACCGCGCGAAGCGCGGGGCCGGAAGAAACGGCATCCCTCGCGTCGAGCACTCTTGATCGGCCGTGCGCCCGCCGGGAGTCAACGGGCGATCCGGGCCGACCGCCGGGCGCGCCACCCGGGGCTACGGAATTTTGGACTCTTATTCATGGAATCGGACCTGCCGATGTCGTGACGCGCCGCGTGTGGCCAGAAACCTTCTGTAATCAATGGGTGTTTCCGTCCGTTGCTTGGCTTTATGCTTGCTTGCTGCCAAATTGTTACCATACGCCGAAACGGCATACTGAGGAGGAACAATGAAGCGCGACTCTCTCCGCCTCCTGATACTTTTCATCGCCTTTTGCGGGATTGCGGGTGGCATTCTGGCTCAGGGAACTCAGACGGGAACCCTCTCCGGAACTGTCAGGACTCCTCAGGGGGATCCTCTCCCCGGAGTCACGATCACGCTCACCTCGCCGGCACTCCAGGGACAACGAACGGCGGTGACCGCGGTCAACGGCGATTACATCGCGCGGGGGCTTCCTCCCGGCGATTACAAGGTCGCGTTCTCGATGCCCGGGATGACGGCAGTGGAGCGGGACCTCCCCGTCACGCTTGCCGGGACGACGAAGCTCGACGTGGCCATGGAGCTCAGCAAGCTTTCAGAGTCCGTCCGCGTAACGGGAGAGGCTCCCAGTCCGATTGTGACGACACAGCTTGGTGCCAACTATCGCAACGAGGATGTCAACAAGCTCCCGATTGGTCGGAACCTCAACAGCATCGCCGCCAACACCCCGGGAATCACGGGCGGGACCGTGGTCGCCGGCCAGGCGGACCCGCATACTCCCAACGCGGGCCAGGTGCACATCAACGGCGGACAGGCCTTCGACAACGTCTTCCTGATCGACGGAACGGACATCAACGACAACCTGTTCGGCACCGCCAACAATCTCTTCATCGAGGAATCGATCGCAGAGGTGCAGGTTTTAACGGGCGGCATTCCAGCGGAATACGGCCGCTTCGGCGGGGGCGTCATCAATGCGATCACGAAGAGCGGCGGAAACCTCTTCTCGGGAACCGCTCGCGTGGATTTCACGAACACCGATTGGACGAAGAAGACCCCCTTCGAGGAATCCCGCAACCTTCCTAGAGTCGACAAGACCAACAAGGCTTACACGGCGACCCTCGGGGGACCGATCCTCAAAGACCGGCTCTGGTTCTACGGCGGCGGGCGGTTCGCAAAGCTGACCGACAGCACGGTGCTCTCCGAGACCGGAATCGTTCAGCCGACGCTGGATGACAACAAGCGCTATGAAGGGAAGCTCACCGGGAACGTCTTCTCGAACCACACCGTGCAGGTGTCATATCTCAAGAACGACCGGACCGTCGAGACGCTGCCTCTCGGCGGTTACATCGATCCGCGCGGCCTCATCAACGAAACCCTCCCCAACACCCGGCTGGCCGCCAGCCACAACGGAGTCTGGACCTCGGCGCTCTTCACGGAATTGAAGTACTCCGAGAAGAAGTTTGGGTTCCGAAACGCGGGTGGAAGCCTGACCGACATCCACGAGTCTCCGATTCTGGCGCGAACGGGGCCGCAGCGGGTCTACAACGCGCCTTACTTCAGCTCGCTCGACCCCGAAGACAGGAACAACCGTGAGGTGTCCGGGACCGCGTCCTATTTCGTTCCCACGACGAAGCTCGGAAGCCATGAGCTGAAGGTCGGCTACGAGTGGTACGACAGCAACAGAAACGGCGGGAACTCCCAGTCGGCGACGGGCTACGTCTTCCTGGCCAACTTCGCGAGGAAGGCGGACACGACACCCGCGGTGGACTCAAACGGACGCTACATTCCTCTGTTCATTCCAACCGGCCAGGCGGGAGCGACGCAGATTCAGAACTGGATCCCGGTGGTCGGCGCGCGGCTGGACATCAAGACACAGTCCGCGTTTTTCATGGACCGCTGGGCGCTGAACGATCACCTCTCGTTCAACCTGGGCGTGCGTTACGAGAAGGTCACCGGCGATGCGACGGGCGGAATCGTGACGGTCAGCAGCTCCCGCTTCGTCCCCCGCCTCGCCGCCGCCTATGACGTCCGGGGCGACAGCCGTCTCGTCATCAAGGGATCCTACGGTCAGTATTCGGGCAAGTACAACGAGAGGGAATTCGGTCAGAACACCAATGTCGGCAAACCGAGTCGCGTCACCTACGAGTACAAGGGCCCCCCCGGACAGGGGCTCGATTTCGCTCCCGGCTTCGACCTCGCGAACTACAGCGTCGTCAGCGGGAGCTTCCCGACCGCCAACGTGTTCGTCGATCCCAAGATCAAGTCCCCTCTCATCGACGAGTGGACGGGGTCCGTCGGTTCCGCGATCGGGAAGTTCGGATATGTCCAGCTGACCTACGTCGACCGGAGCTACTCCAGCTTCTACGAGGACTTCATCGACCTGACGACGGGCACCACGACCGTCAACTTTCTCGGACGAAACTTCGGAACCTTTGACAATCAGGTGTACGGCAACACGGACTCGCTCACCCGCAAGTACCAGGCGTTGCAGTTTCAGGGACGGTACCGGATCACCAACCGGTGGAGCGTAGATGCCAACTACACCCGCGAGCTGAAGAATCACGGGAACATCGAGGGCGAGGCGGCCAATCAGCCCGGAAATCCCTCGACGGCCGGTGATTATCCCGAGATCTACGTCGCGGACCGGAACTTCCCCTACGGCCGCCTGGCGGGTTACCAGCGGGACAAGGTCCGCTTCTTCAACACCTATACATTCGGACTCGGACGATTCGGCAATCTCGATTTCGGCCTGCTTTTCCGGTATGACTCGCCGGTGGCCTTCAACATCGCCGCAGCCGCGGTTCCGCTCTCCGCCGAGCAGAAGGCTCGGACCCCGGCCGCGTACACTCGTCCCCCGACGAGCCAGACTCTGTTCTTCGGTGAGCGGGGCGCGGGCGAGTTCCAGCGGGTCAAGGGCGTGGACGTGGCCCTGAATTACGGAATCCCGGTGTGGAAGACCGTCGAGCCGTGGATTAAGCTCGAGGTCCGCAACGTGACCAACGAACAGGCGCTTCAGCAGTTCGATACGACCGTGGTCGCGAACAACAACGGACCGAAGGACTCGAGCGGACTGGCGACGACCTATACGCAGGGACCCAATTTCGGGAAAGCGACGGTCTCAACGCATTACCAGACGCCGCGTACCTATCTCGCCTCTGCCGGAATTCGTTTTTAGGTTTACATTCAGTTCTCAGACCCCTTTCATCGAAGGGCCCCGGCCGCCGGGGCCCTTTTTATTCCTGCTCCATCGACGCGTCGCATCGGGAGCGCCGGGCATCTTCCCCGAAAGTGGAATCATTTCAGGACACTGCCGGTTGAAAGAGCCGGGTGAAATGATGAAAAACGCCGGAAGATTCTCCCGACTCGCAACGCTCTGGATGGCCGTCCTTCCCGCGATGGCCCTCGCCCAGGCGCCTCCCCCCGAATCTCCCCCGGGAACGTTCCGCGAAACGGTTCGGGTGCAGGTAATGGACCTCGACGTCTCGGTCACGGACTCGCGCGGAAACCCGGTACCCGATTTGAACCGCGACGAGTTCCGAGTGACCGTCGACGGAAAGCAGGTGCCCATCGATTACTTCACCCGGGTGGCGGAGGGCACGATTCACGGCCCGGACCTCGCAAGCGCGTCGCCAGACCTCGTCCTCGCGGAATACCGCAAGGGCGGCGAGGCGTATGTCCCGCGCCAGTTCCTGATGTACATCGACACCGGGAATCTCTCGCCGAACAACAAACGGCGGGGGGTCGAGGCTCTCCGCGACCTCGTGACGCGGATGGGTCCGTCGGATCTCGGCCGCGTCGTTCTCTTCGACCGCCGGGCTAAGGAGCAGACGGACTGGACCTCGAGCAAGGAGACTCTGTTCGCCGCCCTCTCGAAGATCGAGTCGACGGGCGTCGGGATGTCGCGCCTGATGACGGAGACCCAGACGCTCAACCAGATCGATTCGACGAGATCTCGTTCGAGCCGGGAGAGCCTCGCCCGCATGTACGCCGAACAGATCAAAGTCGAAGTGGCGAACTTGCTTCGCGACATGTCGGCCGAGCTGACGACGCTGACGGCGCTCCCCGGAAAGAGGGCGTTTCTCCTGATCTCCGGCGGATTCGACATGCAGCCCGGCTCGGCGATGATGCAGTACGCCCTGGGGAACTTCAGCCTGAGCTCGTACGACGCGGGGAACATGGGGAAAGACGTCCAGGGTCTGATCCGCAGGGCCAACGCCACGGACGTCACGTTCTACACGGTCGACGCCCGCGGCCTGACGGCGGAGGGCGGATCCGCCGGGGGCGACGACCCGCTCTTGAACCGCCCGGGCGTCGCGTTCTTCGCCCGGCAGGACAGTCAGGCCGGCCTGCAGTCACTCGCGACGGAGACCGGCGGCATCGCGTTGTTGAACACGAACGCGCTCACCTCCGGGCTCCAGCGCGTGTATCAGGACGCATCGACCTACTACTCGGTGGGCGTCAATCTCTCGAATCTGCCCGGGAACGGGTTTCGGGACGTGCGGGTGACGGTGACGCGCCCCGGGGTGAACGTCCGGTCGCGGCGCAGCTTCGCTCTCCGTTCGCCCGTCGAGCGGGGAGGAGACGTCGCCCAGGCGGCTCTCCGGTCGAACATCCAGTACCGGGGAATCCCCGTCCAGCTCTCGACCGCTCCGGCGACGAAGGACAAGAAGTACTACACGATGCCCGTGGTGGTGTCGCTTCCCGCCTCCGCGTTGACGTTTCTTCCTGAAGGCACGTCCCGCAAGGCCTCGGCCGACGTCTACATCGGGGTCATGGACGACTCGGGGCGAATGAGTGAGATCAGCCGCGAGGAAGCGAGCTTCACGCTCCCGCCGGACGCTCCCGCGAATGCTCCCGTTCGCTACACCGCGAAGCTGCAGCTAAGAAAAGGCAACGCCCGGCTGGTCGTCAACGTCCGCGACAAGGAAACCGGCAAGATGGGAACCGCACGCGCCGACGTGCATGTGGAGTAACGGGGGAGTTGAGAGTCAAGAGTTGAGAGTCGAGAGTTGAGAGGTTGACACGGTGGCGGCATGACTCTCGACTTGCGACGTCCTCACCTTCTCCTGGCGCTCTTGCCCTCGAGCGGCGGCAGGCCCAGGAACTGAAAGACCATGTTCACCTCGGCCGCGATCTCCTCGGTCAGGAGCGGATCGACGGGCTCCTGACCCAGATGGCCGATCGCGCACGCCGGGACCGTCGCTCTCGCCGTCCTCACCAGCGAGGCGGCTTCGCTCGGGTCTGAACCGTCGTCCGAGATGACCGACTGGAAATCGGGGGGGAGGCTCCAGGTTTCCGCGAGGCGGACGCCGAGCGCGGTCCGATAGGCGTCCAGGGTCACGCCCCGGAACGGCCCGGCGGGAAAGTCCATCTGCCGGAAGAGCTCGAAGATCTCGGCGTAGCAGACGGTGTGCAGGAGGCCGAGCGTGTAGGCGCGCTCGCGGGTGGTGCCATATCGCTCGGCGTACCGGCCGGCCGCCACCGCGGCGGACACGCTCGCCCGCCGGAGGGCGCGAGCCGCCGCGTCCGAATCGGGAATCCGGTCGAAATCGAGGGCCGTCAGCCGGTCGATCAGGACAGTCACCGCGCGTCCGCCGAGCCGCTCGACGGCATCGGGCACCGTGCCCACGGCGTTGTCGCGGTCGACGGAAAGGGCGTT
The DNA here is from genome assembly GCA_040004075.1 of Acidobacteriota bacterium. GTDB lineage: Bacteria > Acidobacteriota > Thermoanaerobaculia > UBA5066 > Gp7-AA6 > JALYUA01. The sequence goes on from JBDUBP010000221.1 coordinate 11,208, forward strand.
GGCGAGGATGAGCAGGTCGAGGCTGAGATACGGGTCGAGGGCCGCCACCGGAATGACCGCCGCGGGATCGACGGGCGACTTTTTCAGAAGTTCCGAAAGCATGACCGCGGTGTCTTCGAAGATGGGTCGCATCGCCACCGCCCGCTCAGAAAGGGCGCGGAGCCGGTCGACGAACTCCCGAAAGGCGCGGGCGAGCTTGCGCGCGTCGTCGGGCGCGATCGTGGATTCCGTTCTTTCCAGGAGGTCCCAGAAACGCTCCTCCGACTCCTTCGGCTCGAAGGGGGAGTCCCAGATCTCCGCTTCGTCCCGGACCGATTTCCGGCGGGGGCGTCTCCGGTGCGAATCGTCCAGATTCTTGACGCCCTGGAAGGCGAGGGCCTGGCCGCGGAGGGTCAGGCCGATGCGCAGGATGGGCTGGACGCGGTGCTCGGGGTCGTACTCGAACTGCGCCTCGTTCCAGCCGAACATTTCGAAGAGGAGCTTGCGGGCGAGCTCTTCGACCCGGAGCGACAGCCCGTCGTGAGTGTCGTGTTCGCCATCCAGGATCAGACGCGTCAGGTTCTTGTCGCTGGTGAAGTTCCGGGCGAGGAGGTCGTACAGGGTGGCGGCCGGAAGAGCGCCGCTCCTCAGCAGGTGGACGCCCAGCCGGTGGCGCGGATTGGACCCCGAGACGTACACGATCTCGCCGCCGCGCCAGTCGAGAAGCCGGCGGTCCCGCCCCTGAGTGAGGGTCAGGCGCCCCGAACGGTGGTTCAACTCCATCCACTGGAGAAGATCGGCGAAACCGAAGACTTCCAGCCGCCCGCGCAAATGGTTGGTCACGGAAAGGCCTATTGTACGGCCGGGGTTCGGGAATCCGCCGGTCGAAGGCCCCCGGGGAAGGCGAAGGGCGAAGGGCGAAGGGCGAAGGGCGAGGCGCGAAAGGCGCGTGGATCCCGGGCGGTAGAATCTTCCCCATGAAGGAGAAAGCGCCCGTTCGTGAGAGGCAGGCGCGGCGCCCTGTCCCCGCGGAGACGACCTCCGGGATCCCGATCGCCCCCTTCTACGGCGAGCCGGCGCCGGGCGAATTTCCTTTCACCCGCGGCATCTCGCGAGAGATGTATCGCGCTCGATTCTGGACGATGCGCCAGTACGCCGGTTTCGGGTCGGCGCGGGAGTCGAACCGCCGGTACCGCTACCTGCTCGAACAGGGACAGACCGGTCTCTCCGTCGCGTTCGATCTCCCGACACAGATGGGCTACGACTCCGATGATCCGATCGCGCGCGGAGAGGTCGGGCGGGTGGGCGTGGCCATCTCGACGCTGGAGGACATGCGGCTCCTGACCGACGGCCTGCCGCTCGATCGCGTGTCCATTTCGATGACGATCAACTCCACCGCTTCGATCCTTCTGGCGTTCCTCCTCGCCGTCGCCCGCGAGCGAGATCTTCCGTGGGACGCGCTCTCCGGGACCGTCCAGAACGACCTGCTGAAGGAGTACGTCGCCAGGGGGACGTACATCTTTCCGCCGCGAGCATCCCTCAAGCTGACGACGGACGTTTTCGAGTTCTGCGGGCGGGAAGTTCCGCGGTGGAACACGATCTCCGTGTCGGGGTACCACATCCGGGAGGCCGGATCGACGGCGGTCCAGGAGGTGGCCTTCACGCTCGGCAACGCCATCGCTTACGTCGAAGCGGCGCTGGCGCGCGGCCTGACCGTGGACGAGTTCGCCCCGAGGATCTCGTTCTTCTTCAACGCGCACTCCAATTTTTTCGAGGAAGTGGCAAAGTTCCGAGCCGCGCGGTCACTCTGGGCGGAGATCGTCCGCGATCGGTTCGGGGCGAAGGACCCGCGGTCCTGGCGCCTCCGCTTCCACGCGCAGACGGCCGGTTCGACCCTGACCGCGCAGCAGACGGACGTCAACGCCGTTCGTGTGACCCTGCAGGCGCTCTCGGCGGTCCTCGGAGGCGCCTCGTCCCTGCATACCAACGCCGCGGACGAGGCGCTCGCGCTTCCGACCGAGTCGTCCGCGCGGCTCGCGCTGCGCACGCAGCAGGTCATCGCCTATGAATCGGGCGCCGCGGACGTGGCCGATCCGCTCGGGGGATCCTTTCTCGTGGAGGCGTGGACCGAGGAGATCCGATCGAGGGCGCGCGATCTTCTCCGCAAGATCGACGGCCTCGGCGGAGCCGTGGCTGCGATCGAGCAGGGGTTCCTGGCCCGGGAGATCGAGGAGGCCGCGTACGCCGCCCAGCGGGAGGTGGAGGAGGGCGCCCGGACCGTCGTGGGAGTCAACGCGTTCCGGGAAGAGGAGGACGTTCGCCCCCCGCTCATGACGATCGATCCGGCGGTTGAACGCGATCAGATCGAGCGGCTCGCCGCCTTCAAGGCCCGACGGGACGCCTCCGCGGTCGCAACCGCGCTCGATGCTCTCGACCGCGACGCCCGGGAGGACCGCAACGTGATGCCGGCGATTCTGACGGGAGTGACGGCCGGCGCCACGCTCGGCGAGGTCATTTCGCGCCTTAAATTGGTGTATGGCGAACACCGCCCCGGAGGTTAATTCGAGGTAAGTGCATGGGGAAAGGGCGCTTGCGGGTGTGGAAAACGACCCGCGCCCCGTCGAAAGCGCCTCCTGCGGCCTCGATATTTCCGACGCATGTTCGTAAACTCCTGATGGCGGTAGGGTTTCAGAGACGCACAGGAGTCGGTGCAAACCGAACCGAGACCAATGGTTTTGGTGATTTTTCGCCGTTTTCCGCAGGCATTTCGACAGAGTTTTCCGCCGGTGCTTCGGAAAACTCGGCGCGAGCCGTAAACATTGGGGCTTTCGCGCGAAACCGCCAGGACTGCCGGCCCGGGCGAGGTCGAAACTTCCGCCCGCGGTGGGCATGTCGGACTCGCCGGCGCGCTCCCTCCGGGTAGAGGAGCCCTACTCGCCGCGGTCGGGAGGTTCAAAGCAGCGGCGGCAACGCGCCTCGTAGACACCCTGCGCGCCGACGATGACGCGCTCGTCACTCTCGACTAAGCGCTGCGTGTTGTTCGCGGGGGAACCGCACCGGACGCAGATCGCGAGCGTCTTGGTCACGTCCTCGGCGACGGCCATCAGAGAGGGGATCGGCTCGAAGGGGTTCCCGCGGTAGTCCTTGTCGAGGCCGGCGACGATGACCCGCTTTCCCTGATCGGCCATCCTCTGGCAGGCGGCGACGAGGCCCGCGTCGAAGAACTGCGCCTCATCGACTCCGACGACCTCCGTCCGGTGGTCGAGCCTGGCGAGCAGCTCCTCGCTCGAGGAAACCGACGTCGAGGGCAGGCGCATCTCGCTGTGGGACACGATCTCCGCGACGGCGAAGCGGTCGTCGATCGAGGGCTTGAAGATCTGGACCCGCTGCTTGGCGATGATCGCCCGCCGCAGCCGCCGGATGAGCTCCTCGCTCTTTCCGGAGAACATGCTTCCGCAGATCACTTCGATCCAGCCGAGCTGGGTTTTTATGAGGGCCATGGGGGCGCGGATATTACAACGAGGCGCGAGACGCAAGGCGCTGGGCGGGCGGCGCTGGGCGAAAGGCGAGGGGCAAAAAGGCGTAAGGGCGAAAGGCGAAAGGCGAAGGGCGAAGGGGGAGAGGCGCCAGGCGAAAGTCAAAAAAAGGGTCACTCGGAGCACGAGCTCCCGTTATCCCGTTCGTTTCCCGTTCCCCGTTCCCCGTTTCCCGTTTCCCGTTCCCGGCCCCGACTATCTCTCTCCCCCGTACCGGTCCAGAAGC
>JBDUBP010000185.1:0-14865 GCA_040004075.1 Acidobacteriota bacterium
TGATCGTTGATCGTTGATCGTTGATCGTTCAGAGTTAAGAGTTGAGAGTCAAGAGAAGTACGAAAACCCGCAGTCGAACTTTTCGCCCTTCGCTCGTCGCCGCCCGGCGCCGCAACATGGACGAGGACCGAAGTCTAGATTTCGTCCTCCCGAAGGATCGAGGCTGCAGCGCTACGCAGCTCGGCCGCGACGCCGGCGGGCCCGGCGATGATGTTTCCGCGCTCCCAGTAGCGGTTCCCGCCGTCGAGGTCCGTGACGGTCCCGCCGGCCTCTTCGATCAGGATCGCTCCCGCCGCGATGTCCCAGGGGGAGAGCTGGAATTCGAAGAACCCGTCGAAGACCCCGGCAGCGACGTTGGCGAGATCGAGCGCGGCGGAACCGGCCCGCCGGATGCCCCGGGCCTTCAGGAACACGGCCTTGAACAGGGCGAGGTAGACGTCGATGCGCTCGCGCGAGCGAAACGGAAATCCCGTCGCGACGAAAGCTCCATCGAGCCCCGCACGCGAAGACACACTCAGGCGAACGCCGTTGCGAAACGCGCCCCCTCCCCGCTCGGCGCTGTAGAGCTCCTCCCGGAGCGGGTCCCAGATCACGCCGCCGACGATCTGCGGCCCCTCGCGGACGGCGATCGAAACGCACCAGAACGGGAAGCCCGCGATGAAGTTCGCGGTGCCGTCGAGCGGATCCACGATCCAGGTTCGCGCCGTCCGGTCCGTGCCGCGGGGACCCCCCTCCTCGCCGAGGAAGTTGTCGGCCGGGAAATGAGACCGGATCGAGGAGACGATCCGCTCCTCGCTCTCCCGGTCGGCGATTGTCACGAAGTCGTTCTTCTTCTTCTCTTCGACGGAGCCGGCGGGAAGGTGGCGCCACCGGCGGACGAGGATCTCTCCCGCCGAGGACGCGGCCTCGACCGCCGTCTCGAGCAGCGTCAACGCGCTCTTTCGCGGGCGAGGCGCTCGAATCCTGCGGCGACGGCCCTCTGCGGAGCGCCGCCGAGCACGTTGAACCCGCGCTCGTCCGGCCGGGCGTCGCGGCCGGAGGAGAACGCCTTCCACCAGTAAACCCCCTTCCACCAGGATTCTTTTTCGAGGGCGCGAAAGACCGCCGCGATCGCGCGCGCCGCGTCGCCTGCGTGGGCCGGCCGCCCCGTGTTCTCGTCGTGCGGCGCGATCCAGGCGGAACGGCAGAGCGGGAACCCCGCCTCGGTGAAGATCACCGGCTTTCCGAGCTTCGCCGACAGCGCCCCGAGCGGCCGCGCCGCCGCCCGCACGCCCGCCTCGAGAACGGCATCGGGGGCCTCGGTCTCGGTGCTCGGAGGGTCGTAGAAGTCGACGCCGATCGCGTCGAGAGCGTCCCAGAACCCGACCCGGAGCGCCCCGGCAGTCCAGTTCGCCGCGTACGTCAATGGCGCGCCTGTCGCGAGGCGGACGGCCGCGATCGCCTCCCGCCATTCGGCGGTACGGCCTTCCGTCTGTAAGAGCTCCGTCCCGACGCAGAAGAGAGCGGCGCCGGACGCCTCGGTGACGATCGCGTGATGCACGAGAAACCGGCGATAAAGCGCGAACCAGCGGGACCAGTCCTCCGGCGAGCTCATCCCGATGTTGCCGACGAAAACGTCGTGCCCGACCCAGATCTGCGGCTTCACCATCGAGGTGATTCCGACGGCGCGGGCATCGGTCACCGCGCGCAGCGTTCCCTCGTCGGTCTCGCCCTGAGGGCTGCGGTGCACGAAGGACAGCCCCGGCCGGGAGGCCTCCCGCTGGAAGGCGAACGGCATGACGGAGATCGCGTTCGCGCCGATGCGGGCCAGCCGCGACAGGGTCTCCCGCGATCGAGGCGAGGCGTAGCTCGCGTCCATCGAGTTCGACATCGCGTACGAAAGACCGCGCAGGAATCCAGGAGGAAGCGGCCTGCGGGCGGGCGCGGAGACGGGCGCCTTGCCCGCCGCCGCCTCCCACCGGGCGAGCGCGGTCGCCAGGACCGGGGCTGGGCCGGTCAGATCGCGCAGCACCGCGGGCTCGCCGTCGGCGCGAATCCCCGCCTCGAGCCACGCCGCCGCCGTTCCCGTGGCGAGGATCGGAGAAACGTCCTCGTCCGATTCCATGACGTCCTTGATCGACGGAGCAACGCGCGCGCGCTCGGCGAACGCCGCGAAGCCCGCCACGTCCCGGCCCCACCAGCGCCCGGACGCGCGAGCCCCGAGAGCCATCAGAAGCGTCGGGCGGGAGAACAATCCGGGATTCGCCGACCCCTGCGCCGCCGCCGCAAAAGCGGGAGACAGGAGATCGGGCTCCGCGGGAGCCGAGGCATCCACGTCCACCCGCACTTCGTCGCCCTGGCGGCTCACGTCCACGGGACGCGAGGATCCCGTGAGCCGGGCCTTCGCGGTCGCGTCGGGAAAGACCCGGACGGCGACGGGAAGCCCGGCGCCTTTCTTCAGGAATCGCGCGAGCACCGGCTCGAGCCTTTCGACGGCCGCCCGATCCGCATCCGCGAACCTCCAGCGCACGCCGCCCCTTTCGACGGTCACGAAGGACCGCAGCAGCTCTTCCCGGACCTGAATCTCGTCGTGATCCGACGCCCGCACGATCGCGAGAGCCGGGCCCGCCGCGCGGAATCGCCCGGTCTTGACGAGATCGCCGGAGACGACGAGGTAATCGGTTTCGGGACCGTCCCGGAAAAACAACCGGCGTCCGGCGAGCCTCGGCACCGCGGAGCGCGCGTTGGCGAGGAGCAGGGTCTCGGACGTGTTCGCCGGGTCTCTCACCGCGATGGCGTCCTCGGCCGAAAGATAAGCGCGCCCGTCGAAGACGAACCCCTTTCCCTCGGCGCGCACGCCAAACCTCAGAAGGCGGCGCGAGAATTCCGGGGAAGGGGGCGAGATCGAGACGCACAGCGCCTCCCATCCGGGCTCCACCGGCGCGGTGTCGGGTCCCGGCTGGACCTCGATGCCGCGTCCCGCCCAGGCCGCGAACCGGTCGAGCTCGGCGGTTGTCAGGATTCCCTCCGCGGCGCGCACCGCGATGCGGCGCTTCGCGGCCGGGCGCGGCGTCGGCGCCGCCGGGCTCGCGGCGGGCGAGACCGCGGCCGGCGACTCACCGCCCATCTGCCGGCAGGCGGCGAAGGACACCGCGAAGAGCCACCCCGCTGCGAGGATTTCCGCGCGCCGGATCGCCCGCCGCGGCGCGCCCCCGCCTCTCATAGGCCACCGCGCCTCCAGACGACGCGGCCTCCGACAACGGTGGCGGCCGGAGCGCCTACCAGATCCCACCCGGCGAACGGCGTATTCCGGGAAAGAGACTCGAATCGCGCGGGGTCGACCGTCCCCCGGGCTTCCGGATCGAACACCGTCACGTCCCCCGGGGCTCCGGCCTCGAGACCTCCGCCCGGCAGCCCGAACGCGGCGGCGGGGCCGGTGGAAAACAGGGCCGCAAAGCGGCGCAGAGAAAGGCGGCCCGTCCGCACGAGGCGGTCGTGGACCAGCGCCGCCGCGGTCTCGAGCCCGACGATCCCGAAAGGGGCGACGTTGAACTCCACGGCCTTCTCGTCCTCGTGGTGGGGAGCGTGATCCGTCGCGATCGCGTCCACCGTTCCGTCTTCCAGCCCGGCGATCAGCGCTTCGATGTCCCCCGGCTCTCGCAGCGGCGGATTCATCTTGGAGTTGGTCGAGAAGCCGGAGCGGGAAACCTCTTCGTCCGTCAGGACCAGGTGGTGCGGCGTGACCTCGCACGTCACCGCGAGGCCCCGGCTCTTCGCCTCCCGCACGAGAGACAGCGCACGTCCCGTCGAGAGGTGCGCGATGTGCAGCCGGCCTCCGGCGAGCTCCGCGACAAGAAGGTCCCGTGCGACCGCTGCGGCCTCCGCCATCGCGGGCTGTCCCGACAGGCCGAGGCGGGTCGAGACCGCGCCCTCGTGCATCGGCGCGCCGCCCGAGAGCGTCGGGTCCTCGCAGTGCTGGACGATCGGCATGCCGAAGAGGCTCGCGTGCTGGAAGGCGTGCCGGAGGAGCGCTCCGTCCGAAAGCCACTTTCCGTCGTCGGAGAGCGCGACGGCGCCCGCGATCCGCATCTCGCCGAACTCGGCGAGCTCTTTCCCGAGCTGACCCTTCGTGATCGCTCCGATGGGATAGAGCCGGGTCGCCGCGACGCCGCGCGACTTGGACACGACGTACTCGGCGATCGCGCGATTGTCGGTGACCGGATCGGTATTGGGCATCGCGCAGACCGCGGTGAAGCCGCCCGCCGCCGCCGCCCTGAGGCCCGACGCGATCGTCTCGGCGTGCTCGCGCCCCGGCTCCCTGAGATGCGAATGCAGGTCGATGAATCCGGGGAAGACGAGCAGACCGGCGGCCTCGAGAATCTCCGCCTCCCCGGCGGGCAGCCCGTCGCCGACCCCGTCTATCGTTCCCGAATCCACGTCGATCGAGACGTCGAGCGCGGCGTCGCGGCCGGACCTCGGGTCGATCACGCGGCCGCCGCGGATTACGAGCCGCCTCACGCGTCTCCCTCCCAGCCGTGCCCGGTCAGGAGGAGATAGAGAACGGCCATCCGCACCGCCACGCCGTTGGACACCTGCTCCAGGATCAGCGAACGGGGAGAGTCGGCGACCTCGGAGGAAATCTCGACGCCGCGGTTCATGGGCCCGGGATGCATCACGACGGCGTCGGGGCTCGCCCGCGCGAGCCTGGCCGCCGTCAGGCCGTACCGCTTGAAATATTCGCGGGCCGACGGGAAGAGCGAAGACCCCTGCCTCTCGAGCTGCATGCGCAGCATCATGACGACGTCCGCGTCCGCCAGGGCCTCATCGAAGTCCGTGGTGGCCTCGACGCCCATCTCGTCGATGCGGGGCGGAAGAAGCGTGGGAGGCGCGCACACGACGACTCTGGCGCCCATCTTGGTCAGCAGCCAGATGTTCGAACGCACCACCCGTGAGTGAGCGAGGTCGCCGACGATCGCGACGCGGAGGCCCTCGAGCCGTCCGAAGTGCCGCCGGATGGTGAGCGCGTCGAGGAGCGCCTGCGTGGGGTGCTCGTGCGCGCCGTCGCCCGCGTTCACCACCCCCGCGCGGAGATGGCGCGCCAGGAAGTGCGGCACCCCCGGCGTTCCGTGGCGGATGACGATGAGGTCGGGCGCCATCGCCTGCAGGTTGCGGGCGGTATCGAGAAGCGATTCGCCCTTCTCGACGGAGCTTCCCTTCGCCGCGAAGTTGAGAGAGTCCGCCGAGAGCCACTTCTCCGCCGTCTCGAAGGAGAACCGCGTGCGGGTGGAGGCCTCGAAGAAGAGGTTGACGACCATCCGGCCCCGCAGCGCCGGCACCTTCTTGATCTGCCGCTCCCCGATCGAACGCATGGCCTCGGCCGTGTCGAGGATCAGCGTGATCTCGCCGGGCGATAGCGTCTCGATTCCGAGCAGGTCTTTGGACTGGAGCGTGGGCACCGGAGGAGGGCGTCAGGCGTCAGGCGCTAGGCGCCGGGCGAAGAGAGGACGGGAAGACCTGCACCCGCCAGCGCCCGGCGCCGGGCGCCGAGCGCCCTCTGCGATCACGCCGTCTTCTCGAGGATCCAGACTTCGTCCGTCCCGTCGGTCTCCTGAAACATGACCTTGATCACCTCGCGGCCGGACGTCGGGACGCTCTTCCCCACGTAGTTGGCTTCGATCGGCAGCTCCCGGTGGCCGCGGTCGATCAGGACCGCCAGGCGCATCGCCCGGGGGCGGCCGAGATCGATGATCCCGTCGAGCGCCGCGCGGATCGTCCGCCCGGTGTAGAGGACGTCGTCGCAGAGCAGAACGGTCCTCCCGTTCAGGTCGAAGTCGATCTCCGTTTTCTTCAGGAGGGGCTGCGGGGCGACCAGCGAGAGGTCGTCGCGGTAGAGCGTGATGTCCAGGGTTCCCACCGGAAAGGGCCGCTCGACGAGCTCGGCCAGACGCGCCGCGAGGCGGGTCGCGAGCGGGACGCCCCGGGTACGTATGCCGATGAACGCCAGGTCGGGCAGGTCCTTCTGCCGCTCGGCGATCTCGTGCGCCATGCGGTCGACCATGCGACGGATCCGCTCGCTGTCGAGAATCCGGGCCTTTTTCACGAGCGTTTCAGCCAACGTCGGGGCAGTCTATGGGCGATGTCCCCCTCCGTCAAGGCGCGCCTCCGACCGGAAAACGGCCGAAAACCGCCCTCCGCCGGGCCAATTCGAGTTAGAATTGCACAAAAATAGAAATGGTCATCTACAACGCGGCTACTCGTGAGCTGACGGCCAAGATCGTGTATTACGGTCCGGGGCTCGGCGGGAAGACCACCAACCTGCATCTGCTCCACGAGCGCCTGGAGCCCGCGACCGTCGGGAAGCTCTTAAACCTCGCGACGCAGACGGACCGCACCATTTACTTCGACCTGCTCCCGGTCGAGCTCGGCGACATCAAGGGCTACAAGATCCGGTTCCAGCTCGCGACCGTGCCGGGGCAGACCGCATTCAACGAGACGCGCCGCGTCGTCCTCAAGGGCACCGACGGCATCGTCTTCGTCGCGGACTCCCAGTGGACCATGCTTCCGAAGAACCTCGAGAGCTGGCAGAACCTGAAGGAAAACCTGAAGGCCAACGGAGTCTCGTTCGAGGGGATCCCGATCGTCATCCAGTACAACAAGCGGGACCTGAGCGACATCCTCTCCGTGGACGCGCTGCAGGAGGCTCTCGGGCTCTCCTCTTATCCATTCGTCGAAGCGGTGGCCAGCGCCGGGCGAGGGGTCACGGAGACGTTCAAGCTGATCTCCAAGCTGACCTTTGTCGATCTCCTTCGCCGGCTGCAGGGCCGAAAGCCCGAGGAGGCCGGGCCCGTGCCTCCCCGCCGGGAGCCGGACGACCTCCTGTCGTGGAAGGATTCGCTGTTGAACCGGGGCGCGGCTCCCCCGCCGGCGCCCCCGCGCGAGGCTCCGGCGGCGGCCGATCCCGGATCTCTCACGAAACGGCCTCTCGCGCTCGTGCCCTCCCTTCCCGACGAGGCTCCGTTCGAGACGGATGACGCCCCGGACTCCGGGCCGGAGGTTTCCGCGGAGTCCGGCGCTCCCTTCTCCGAGACCGGCGCTTCGCATCGCCCGGCCGGCGCCCCGTCGGCGTACTCCGACGGCCCACCGCCTCCGTCCTCCGAGGCGTGGTCCACCGGTTCGCTCTCGGAGCTCTCGCTGCCCGCGCTGCCGACGATTGACGACCTCGCGCCCACCGGCCCGGTCCGGGAAGCGGCGGAGGCGGCGGGCGGGCCGTCCGCTCCTGCGCCGGAGGCCTTCCCCGGCCCCTCGCTGGAACCGCTCGAATTTCTGGACCCCGCGACCGCGCTCGACGCTCCCTCCGGGATGGAGCACGACGCAGGGGCCCCGGCCCGCCGCATCGAGCCGTCAGCTCCGGCTCCGAGGCTCGAGGACGTTTCGAGTGCGCCGGCCGAACCGGCCGAAGCCCCTCGAGCGGCGGCGTCCTCCGAGCCCGCGGCCAACGAGCGGACGGACGCCCGTTTCCGCGCCCTCGAGGCTAAGGTCGAAGAGGCCGTCGCCGAGATCGCCCGCGAGCGCGAGGAGCGCCGCCGTGCCGAGGACGAAGCGGCCGCGCTGACCGCGCGCCTGGAGGGCGTCGAACGCCAGGCGCGGGACCTCGGAAAGACTCTCGGAGAAAAGCACGATTCCTTCGAGGGACGAATCCAGGCGCTCGCCGGCTCGCTCGACGGACGCGAAGACGTGGAGGCCCGGATTCGCGAAGCGCACGACCGGATCTCCGGCAGCGAGAAGCGGCAGCGCACCTACGAGGACGACGTTTCCATTTCGCTGCGCAGCTTCGGCGAGCGCGGCGAGAAGGTCTCGTCGCAGATCGCCGGCATCGCGGACCGCCACGACCGGCTCCAGGAACAGATCGCCACCATTCACCAGCAGATCGAGGTGCTGGAAGCCGCCCTCAGGGAAAAGACGTCGCAGAGCCGCCGCGAAGCGGACGACATCCGGACGGAGCTCCAGACGCTCCGAGGCGCGATCGAGGAACGGATCGGGCACGGCCATCGCGAGGCCGAAGACATCCGCAGCCAGATCGCGCCCCTTCTCGAGGCCCACGGGCAGCGCGGAGCGGACGACGAGCGCCTGTCACAGGAGTTCGACCGCCTTCGGGAATCCCTGGCGGACTCGCTGGGGGATCTGTCGGAGAGGTTGCGGCGGGCGGTGCGGGGGGCGTAAGAGAGTTAAGAGCTCAGAGCAAGAAGTCGGCGGTATCCAACTCTCAATTCTTGACTCTCAACTCTCAACTTTCAATTCTCAACTCCCGCCTACAAGCCTGGACAGGAATCGCTCGTCTTCGCGCCAGTCGGCGCGGACGCGGACGGTGAGCTCTAGGAAATAGCGCCGGCCGCTCTGGGCTTCGAGCTCCTGGCGGGCGGCGGTTCCGATGTCGCGGATCATCGTGCCGCCCCGCCCGACGATGATCCCCTTCTGACCTTCCCTCTCGACGACGATCGAGGCGGAGACGACCGTCAGGTTCTTCGCCTCGTCTTCGCGGACCGACTCGACTAAGACGGCCGACGCGAACGGCAGCTCTTCGCGCGTGCGCTCCAGCAGCTTTTCCCGCACCACCTCGCCGATCCATTCGGACTCCGGCGTCGCGGTCAGGAAGTCGTCGTCGTACGCGGCTTGACCGGCGGGCAGCGCGGCGGCGAGGAGGGCCGCGAGCCGCTCGACCCCGTCTCCGGTCTTCGCGGAGATCGGAATCACGTCGCGGAAGGGAAAGCGGGCGGAAAAATCGGCGAGCAGCGGCAGCAAAGCGGGTTTCGGAAGAATGTCGACCTTGTTCAACGCGAGGATGGCGGGCTTTCCGGCGCGCTCGAGGAGGCGGACGAGAAACTCTTCGCCCTTGCCGCGGCGGTCGGCCGCGTCGATCACGAGCAAGACGAGGTCGGACGTGGACAGCGCGTCCGTGGCGTCGCGAACCATCGCGGAGTTCATACGATGCTCGGGCCGGTGGATCCCGGGCGTGTCCACGAGCGCGATCTCGGCCCCCGGCCGACGCGCGATTCCGAGGATCCGCCGCCGGGTGGTCTGAGGCTTGTCCGACACGATGGCAACTTTCTCGCCGACCAGGCGGTTGACGAGTGTCGATTTCCCCGCATTGGGCCGCCCGACGACGGCGACCGCGCCCGCCCGGAACGGGGCCGCCGCCTCGCCGTCGCTCACGATGCCGCGCCGGAGCGGGGCCCCGCCACCTCGGTCTCGGCGAGGGGAACGGCCGGCTCGATGCGAACGCGATGGACCCGGCGGCGGTCGGCCTCTTCCACCGTAAAGAGCAGGTCCGATTCGCGGTGCGTCTCCCCGGGACGCGGGATGTGACCGAGCCGCGCCGCCAGGAAGCCGCCGAGAGACGTGAACTCTTCCTCTTCGGGGCCCCTGCCGAAGAGCTCCCGGACCGTCTGGATGTTCTCCTTGCCGGAGACGGAGTAGGCGTTCTCCCCGGCAGGGGTGACCGCCTCGCGCTCGTCCTCGTGTTCGTCCCAGATCTCCCCGACGATCTCTTCGAGGAGGTCTTCGACAGTGACGAGCCCCGACACGCCGCCGTACTCGTCGACCACGATCGCCAGCCAGAGATGCCGCCTCTGGAACTCCCTCAGCAGCTCCGACACCTTCTTCGACTCCGGGACGAAATACGCCTCGCGGAGGATGTCGGCGATCCCGCTGAGCCGGCCGTGTCGCATCGTAAAGAAGAGGTCCTTCACGTGGACGGTCCCGACGACCTTGTCCGTCGAGCCCCGGACGACGGGGATTCGCGAGTACTTCGTCGAGGTGAAGAGCTCCGCGAGCGCCTCGGGAGATTCCGATTCTTCGATCGAAACCATGTCGGTCCGCGGGGTCATCACCTCGCGCACTCTCGTCTCACCGAAATCGACGATCGAGAGAAGGAGCTTTTCCTCTTCCTTCTCGAGGATCCCCTCCTCCCGACCGACGTCGATGTACGCCTGGACTTCTTCCTCGGTGGCGGGCGGCACCTCGGGCCGTTCCCGGGTTCCGAAGATCTTGCGCACGGGGATCGCGACCGGAAGCAGGAGCCACGAGGCCGCCGTGATCGTGGGCAGCAGCCTCGCCACGATCTTCTCCGGGTCGGACTTCGCGCCCCAGCTCAACAGCAGGATCTCGGTCACGAGCCAGCCGAAGAGGAAAACCGCCCCGCCCCACGCCCACGGCGGCTGCAGGCCGAAACCCGCAAACGCATGCACGACCGTCAGGAGCCCCGTGAGGAGAAGGATCTGAACGAGCACCTTGGTCGTCGTGCGGGTGATTTCAATCTCGCCGGGGCCCGAAAGGATCCTCGCGCGGTCCGGATGCTCCTCGAACAGGCCTCGCAGCCGAATGGGCGAGAGGCGATCGAGCGCGAGCGCGAACGTTTCGAACAGCAGGAACGCCAGGTAGCAGAACCCGGCGGTGATCAATGCCATCATGAGTCGGCGATCCCGAGCCGGAGCCGGACGCGGCTCTCGAGCGCTTCCATTTCGCCGTGGTCCGTCTCGTGGTCGTATCCGAGAAGGTGCAGGAAGCCGTGCACCAGGAGCCGGTCGATCTCGCGGGACGCGGCCTCGCCCCGCTGCTTCGCCTGGCGGGACGCGTAGGGCACCGACACCACGATGTCCCCGAGGAGCGGGCCGCCGGCCGCGGGGAAGGCAAGCACGTCCGTCGAGCGATCCTTTCCGCGGTAATCCCGGTTCAGCCGGCGCATGCGCGCGTCGCCGCAGAAGAGCACGGACACCTCTTCGGCGCGCGCTCTGGTGAGTCGCGCCGCCCGCGAGAGGAGCGACCGGACCCGCGCGGGTCGAGGAGCTCCCGAGGCGCTCGCCTGCACGTCGCACCTCACCGCGATTCGGATGCCCGAGTGCCGGCCGGCCGGGGGGACGCCGCATCGTGCGCCGGAGCCTCTCCGGTCTTCCGGCGCGAGAACCCGCGGTTGAACTCGAAGCCCGGGTAGTCGATCCGATGGTGGTAGATGTTCGCGACCGTCCGCTCCAGCGTGTCGACGATGATGGCGAGATCGCGCATCGTCAGATCGCAGTCGTCGAACTGGCCGTCCCGCAGGCAATCGTCGACGATCGTCTGGATCATCGCCCGGATCCTCGCCGGCGACGGCTCGATCAGCGTGCGCGACGCCGCCTCGACCGCGTCGGCGATCATCAGGATCCCGTTCACGCGGGTCGTGGGCGGCGGTCCCGAGTGCCGGTATTCCGTCTCGCGGACGGGCGAGTCCTCGGGCCCCGATTTCGTCAGCGCCTTCTGGTAGAAGTAGCGGATCAGCTTGGTGCCGTGGTGCTCGCGGATGGCCGACACGAGCTGTTCGGGCAGGCGGGCCTTCGTCGCGAGGTCGACGCCTTCCTTCACGTGCGCCGCGATCACGAGCGCGCTCATCGAAGGCTCCAGCCGGTCGTGGCGGTTCGCCCCCTTCGGCTGGTTCTCGATGAAGTAGTCGGGCATCTTGGTCTTGCCGATGTCGTGGTAGTAGCCCGCCACGCGCGCGAGGAGGGCATCGGCGCCCACGGCCTCCGCGGCCGCCTCTGCCAGGTGTCCGAGCACCAGCGAGTGCTGGTAGGTGCCCGGGGCCTCGAGCGCGAGCGTGCGCAGAAGGGGCAGATTCTGGTTCGAGAGCTCGAGCAGCCGGATGTCCGTCGTGACGTGGAAGAGGTGCTCGAAGACGGGCAGGAAAACGCCGACGATCATCGCGACGAACCATCCTCCGGCGAGGCCGCCGAGCACGTCCGCCGCGAAGTCCCAGCCCCTCGCCTCGCCGTTTAAGAACGCGATGGCCGAAATCGAAACGAGATTGGCCGCGGCGACGACCGCGCCCATGCCGAGCAGGACGCTACGCGAGCGCAGCTTGCCGATCACGAAAATGCCGGCCAGGGATCCCACCAGCGCGAAAAGGACAAACGGGAAGCTCTGGCCCATCAGGATGCCCGCCCCGATGGCGTGGACGGCGGCGAACAGGAGCGCCGGTCCCATCCCGGCGACGAGGCTGACCATGATCGAGCCGGCCGCGAAGGGGATCGCGTAGTACGTGTGGGCCGCCCAGGCGGAGCCCTCGAAGCTCGAAGAGAGCCCCTGCGCCAGGACGAAGGCGCCGCGCGTCAGGAGAGAAAAGAGGATCCCGGCCGCGAGGATCGAGGCGTAGACCATCTCAGGCCGGCGCTCCCTCCTCCGGCGGCGCTGCCGCCGCGCGTCCACCCAGAAGGCGGACGCGGCCAGGAGTTGGAGGATCACGATCCCCATGACCTTGACCCAGGACGACGGGTCGGCCGCCGACGCGCGGACCGCGGCGATCCACTCCGCGGCCTTGGGCGAGATCTCGTCTCCCTTGCGGACGATCACCTTTCCGCGCGGAATCCGCGTCAACACGGTCTCGACGGACCGGGCGGCCTCCTGGCGGCGGCGGAGCGTCTCGGTCGCGTCGTACGTCAGGTTCGGGCGGAGCCCGGCGGCCAGAAACGCGGAGACCTCGGTGAGCGCCCGGCCGGCCAGCGGTCCGCCCGCCAGGCGCTTCGCCACCGCGTTCTTCGTCTGCGAGCCGTACTCGACGACGTCCGAGAGATCCTTCCGGCGCAGCTCGCGGCCGCTGCGCGCGTCACGCAGGACGATTCCCCTGTCATGGCTCTCGGCGAGGAGGTCGCGATTGTCGACGACGCCCGCGCGGTACAGGTCCGCGCCCGCCTGCAGAAGCCGCTCCTCGATCGCCGGGGAAAACTGCAGGCCCGCCAGCGCGAGAAGAGCCTCGTCCCCGACGGGCAGGTCGAACGCGTCTCTCAACGCCGGAGGAAGCCCGTTGCGCCGCCGCCCGCCCGTCTCGGCAGCGCGGGCCTTCGCGAAGGATCCCCGGATCTCCGCCGCCAGCCGGTCGGGAGCCGCGACGTCCCAGTCGTAGACCGGAAGAACCTCGGCCGCCGCTTCGACGCGCCTGTGCGACGTCGCCGCCGCGTCGGGCACGATGAGGTCGCGGGGGGCGATGACGTCGCGGGTCGAGATCTCGCCCGCCCGGGCCGGAGCGCGACGGAACGAGAACGTGGGCGCGAAGGCGAACGTGGTCGCGAAGACGTACGCTCCGGCCCAGGCCCAGAAACGCCAGGGACGCCGCTTCTTCGGAGGCTGCCCCGGCTCTCGCGGCACACTGCCGGAAGCTCGAAATGTGATCGTCGAGCGCCGTGATGGCGCGCCGGGTCCCATCAGATGTCAGCGTCCGAGAACGGGACGATTGGCTTCGCGCTGCTCGCGCTCCCGATCGAGAGCTTCGTAAGCGGAAATGATCGACTGGACCAGCGGATGGCGCACCACGTCCTTCTGATCGAAGAGGACGAACTTGATGCCGTCGATCTGGGAGAGCAGCTGCTGGGCCTCGCGCAGGCCCGACGTCTTGCCGGAGGGCAGGTCGATTTGCGTGACGTCGCCCGTGACGACGGCCCTCGAGCCGAATCCGATGCGGGTCAGGAACATCTTCATCTGCTCGGACGTCGTGTTCTGCGCTTCGTCCAGGATGATGAAGGCATCGTTCAGGGTGCGGCCCCGCATGAAGGCGATCGGCGCCACCTCGATGACCCCGCGCTCGAGAAGCTTCGCCGTCTTGTCGTACCCGAGGATGTCGTACAGGGCGTCGTAGAGCGGCCTCAGGTACGGGTTGATCTTTTCCACCAGGTCGCCGGGAAGAAAGCCGAGCCTCTCTCCCGCCTCGACGGCCGGGCGGGCGAGGACGATCCGCTTCACCTTCTTTTCGAGGAGCGCCGCGGCGGCCATCGCAACGGCGAGGTAGGTCTTTCCCGTGCCGGCGGGTCCGACCGCGAAGACGAGGTCGTGGCGCTCGATCGTCTGAACGTACACGCGCTGCTTCACGTTGCGGGCCGTCACGACGGACTTCAGAGTGGGTCCGAACGGGCTGTCGATGAAGAACTCAACTAAGGAGGCGTTCGGGTCCTCCTTCACCACGCGGATCGCCGTCAGCACGTCGCTGCCGCGGAGCGGGTACCCCAGGGTTAGAAGCTCCGAAAAGCCCCCGAGAAGTCGGCGGGCCGCGTCCTGCGGCTCGCCTTCACCGACGACGGAGATCTCGTTGCCTCGCGCGGCCAGCCGGACGCCGAACGCGTCCTCGATGGCGCGAAGGTTTTCGTCCGCGATTCCGAAGAACTCCGTCAAGCCCGATTCGGGAAAGGTCAGCGCCGTCGTTGGTTCAGGAATTTTGCTCGCTCCTTGCGGCCGGGCGCCGGATGGGCGGGCGCCTCTCGGATCGCGGATGGAAAGCTACCATGCGGGGACGGGGAGCAAGAAGCGGACCCCGGTAGAAGCCGGGGCCCGCTCTCGAATCAACCCTCATCGAGTCAGCCGTTTGGCGCGGGATTGCTGTCCCGCCGCCTGTCGCGCCCTAGCGCCCGTCGGCGATCGCCTTCGCGACTTCCTCGAGGCCGTTTTCGACCGCGTCCCGGATCGTCGATCCCTTGTTCTTGTGGCGGATTTCGCCGACGACGTTGCCCCTGGAATCCTTCACCAGGACCTCCACGCCCACGCCCGGGTTGGCCATCCAGCCTCCCCAGTAGCGGCCGGCGCCCCGCGGTTCCCAGGCGTTGAAGACGTTGCCGGTGACCACGAGGTCCCCGCCCGACTTCACGACCTTAAAGCCCTGCTTGTCCAGCCACTGCTCCATGTAGTCGCGGGCATCGTGGGCGGCGTCGCGCGCCTCGCGGCCGCGGCCGTTCTCGTCGAACTCCTTCACGGACACGGTCCTGTATTTCTTGAGGCTTCCCTCCGGGAAATAGACCCAGTCGGCGTCCTTGCCCTTGGTGAGCTTGTCGTAGTCGGGCAGGAACTTCGCGGGCTCGTCCCTCTCCTTCGCATCGT
>JBDUBP010000046.1:0-43059 GCA_040004075.1 Acidobacteriota bacterium
AAGGCCGCCGTCCGATCGCGGCCGTGCCGCCCGCTTCAAAGTCCGCCGGATGAAGCTGGGAATCGGGAATCTGCAATCAAAGGTGACCGGTTCCCTCTGGCGGCGTGTCTGTGAGCCACCGTCACTTTTCGTAACGGAGAACGGGCACCCTCGGCGGCTTGAAAGCGAAGGGACGACCGAGGCTTCCGCGCGAGGGTCCGGCCTAAATGGCTCCGCTCCAGAGGCATCGGACCTCTTTCGCCGGGTGGTGCCCCCCTGGCCGCCGGGCAGAGCACGCGACTTGCAACGTTATCGGCCATGAACATCGCGGTGGGACGAACCGCTCAGAGCGTCGGCTTTCGAGCGAACGAGATTCGGCGCATGGAAATGGGGAGCGGCCCCGCCGGGAATCGCGTCCGCTGCTCCGTCGCCCTCTCCGGAACCGTCGACGAGACGTGGCGCAAGTCTTTCCGCGCCGTTCAGCTCGAGGACACCGGGTTTTTTCGCTTCCGTCTCGAGATGGGGAGCAACACCATCACCTTCCTCGTCAGTGAATCGCGCGGCGGCGAGATGGCGTCGGAGCTCAAGACCCTCACCTATCTTCTAGACGCCGCGAACAGCGTGGCCCGAACCTCTCACTAGCGGCGCCCTAAAAAAAAGCGTCTCGTCCCGAGCGGTAACCTCCCGCTAGCCGTTCTTCTTCTGAAACTCGCGCATGAACGCGACGAGAGCGTGCACTCCCGCGAGAGGGAACGCGTTGTAGATCGAAGCCCGGATTCCTCCGACGGAGCGGTGTCCCTTGAGGCCGTCCATACCCTGGGCGGTCGCGTCCGAGACGAACCGTTTCTCTAGGTCCTCGGAAGGCAGGCGGAACGTGACGTTCATCTTCGAGCGGCTTCCCGGGCGCGCGTGCGGCCGGAAGAATCCCCCCGACCCGTCCATCGCCTCGTAGATGAGGCGGGCCTTTTCCGCGTTGTGCCGGCCGATGCCTTCCAGGCCTCCCTCTCCGAGCAGCCACTTCATGACCAGGCGCATGACGTAGATCGTGAACACGGGAGGCGTGTTGTAAAGCGATCTCTCCTTCGCGTGCGTGTTGTAGTCGAGCATCGTGGGGAGACCCTTCGGGCTTCTGGCGAGCATGTCGTCCCGGATGATGACGACGGTCGCGCCGGCGGGCGCGAGGTTTTTCTGCGCCCCCGCGTAGATCAGCGCATAGCGTGAGACGTCGATCGGCCGGCTGAAGATGTCTGATGACGCGTCGGCCACCAGGGGAAGGCCGGCTGATTCGGGCTCCTTCTCCCACTCCGTTCCGAAGATCGTGTTGTTGGTGGTGAAGTGGAGGTACGCGGACTCCGGGTCGACACGGATCTCGGAGGCCTCGGGGACCCGGGAGAAATTCTCGGCTTCCGTCGAACCGGCAATCTGGACCGTGCCGACTCTCTGCGCCTCCTTGACTGCCTTCTTGGACCACGAGCCCGTGAGGATGTAATCCGCCTTGCCTCCCGCCGGGAGGATGTTCATCGGCACCATCGAGAACTGGAGCGAAGCGCCCCCCTGAAGAAACAGGATCTGGTAGTTCGAAGGGATGTTCGCGAGACGCCGCATGTCGGCCTCGCACCCCTGAATGATCTCGTCGAAGGCCTTCGAGCGGTGGCTGATCTCGAGGATGGACATGCCCACGCCGGGCAGGGCCAGCAGGTCGCGCTGGGCCTCCTCGAGAACCGCCTCGGGAAGCACCGCCGGGCCCGCCGCGAAATTGAAGATGCGCGATGTCATGTCACCCTTCCTTCTCAAATGGCGAGCAGCGCCACCTCGATGATGTCTCCGGTGCTGTGGCGGATGCTTTCCAGAACCGATTCGGAGGCGGGCTGATCGAGCCGGACGCGGGCGACGGCCGCGCGCGCGCCTTCGAAGACGATGTTCTCCGTCTCCTGAACGTTGATCCCGGCTTCCTTCAACGCATCGAAGACCGCGGCGAGAACGCCGACGCGGTCGAAATGACGCACCACGAGGAGGTGCGTCGCGGGGGACGAGCGGGCGAGGTTGACGACGTTCGGGGCGCGGCCCGTCGCGGCGTACTCGCGCACGATGCGCACGGTCTCGGCGGAAATGGCTTCCTGCGCCTGGTCCGTCGACGCGCCGATGTGGTGCGTTCCGATGACACCCGGCAGCAGGAAGATCGGATCGGACACGTCTCCCGATCCGCCGGCCGGCTCACCGGCGAAGACGTCGAGGCCGGCCCGGATCCCCTTCTCCCGGATCGCCCCTTCGAGCGCGGCCTGGTCCACCACTTCGGCGCGCGACGTGTTGATGAAGAAGGCCCCCGGCCGCATCGCCCCGAAGAACTCCGCTCCCACGAGTCCGCGAGTTTCAGGCTTCAAAGCGAGATGGACGCTCACGATGTCGGCGCCCCTCGCGACATCGATCGGGGACGCCGCGCGCCCGGCCCCCAGGTCCCGGGCGGCTTCCGCCGTCAGGCTGCGGCTCCAGGCGACCACCGGCATGCCGAAAGCGCGCGCTCGGGCGACCATTTCCCGGCCGATGCCGCCCGTCCCGAGGATTCCGAGCGTCCTCCCGAAGAGGCCTCTCGCCTTGCTGTATTCCTTCTTGTTCCAAATGCCGCCGCGAAGGTCCGCCGCGTTCTCGGTCACTCTCCGATCGAGAGAAAGAATCAGGGCGAACGCCAGCTCCGCGACCGCGACGGAGTTTTTCCCCGGACAGTTGGCGATGTAGATGCCCCGCTCGGATGCGGCCTCGACGTCGATCGTGTTGTAACCGGCGCCCGCGCGAATCACGAGGGAGAGGCGGCCCGCCTCGAGCATCGGCCGCGTCACCTTCGTGGATCGGACGATCAGGATTTCCGCCCCCGAATCCGCGACGCGGCCCGCGAGAGCGTCGTCCTTCAGGTCGGGCTCGTAGAGCACCTCGGAACCTCCGGCGGCGAGCCCGTCGAGCCCCGACTTCTCGAATTTGTCCGCGACCAGCACCTTCATCGCCGCGATTCTAGCCCTCCCCCCTCCCGCTCTCAGATCTGATGTATCAGCAGCCCGTCGCGGAGCTTGGGCTCAAACCACGTCGATTTCGGCGGCATGATCTCGTTGGCGTCGGAGACGGCGATGAGCTGATCGACCGAGACCGGATACAGCGAGAAGGCGGCCGCGGCGGCGCCGGAATCGACGAGACGCTCGAGCTCGGCGGTTCCCCGCCCGCCCCCCACGAAATCGATCCGCTTGTCGGTGCGAATGTCCCGTATGCCGAGAATGGGAGAGAGGATCCCCTCCTGCAGAGCCGTCGCGTCGAGAGTCTCGCTGTCCGGCTCGGGGGGCACGAGTCCGTACCAGCGGCCCGCGAGATATATCGCGAACTCGCCTGGCCGCGCGGGCTCCGGAGGCGCGTTCTCGACGACCGTATATTTCTTCGCGACTTTCTGGAGGAGCTCTTCCGCCGAGAGGCCGTTTAAATCCCGGACGATGCGGTTGTACGGAAGGATGCGAACCTGGCTCGCGGGGAAGAGGACCGTCAGGAAGGAGTCGAATTCGTTCAACCCCGTCCGATCCGCCGGATTCAACGAACGGAAATGCGCTCGCGCCCGGCTCGCGCTGGCGGCCCGGTGATGCCCGTCGGCGATGTAGAGACGCGGAACGTCGACGAACGCCTGGACAAGAGCGCGGCCCGGATCCTGGCGCATGCGCCACACCGTGTGCTGCACTCCATCTTCCGATTGAAAGTCGTACAGCGGGGACTCGCGCTTGCACTCCTCGACGAGCGCGTTGGCGGCGGGGACGTCCCGGTACGTCAGAAAAACCGGACCTGTCTGCGCGGAGAGGGCAATCATGTGGCGGGTGCGATCGTCTTCCTTGTCGCGTCGCGTCCGCTCATGTTTCCGGATCACATCGGAGTCGTACTCGTCTATCGAACAGCAGCCCGCAATCCCCGTCTGTTCGTGGCCACCGACGCTCAGGCGATAGGCGTAGAGGCACGCGTCTCCTTCCGAGACGAGCGGCGCATCGCGTTTCATGAGCTCGAAGTTTTCCGCCGCCTTCTGGTAGACGGCGTCGGCATGAGAGTCCGTATCCGGCGGCAGGTCGATCTCAGGCCGGGAGACGTGGAGAAACGAGAGCGGATTCCCTTCGGCGAGGCGGCGGGCTTCCTCGGTGCTCACGACGTCGTAGGGAACGGCCGAAACCCGGGCGGCGGATTGCGGGGAGGGGCGCAGCGCGAAAAAAGGATGAAGAGTCGCCATGGCGCGGGATTCTATGAGACCGCGGATCGCCGGGACCCGGAAGAGTGAACGCCTTCACGGCGCATCCTCGCGAGAGCTCCGGGACTTGCCGCCGCGGAGCCGCGGGACACCCCCGGGATGTCGCACTCGACCGGCCTCGGGCGCTCGCCGGGCTCGAAGCGGGAGCGAAGGCCTGCGCGGACCACTGGCGCTCTCGAGGCGTCGACTGGCGGCGTACAACACCCGGGAGAGCGCCGAG
The DNA here is from genome assembly GCA_040004075.1 of Acidobacteriota bacterium. Classification (GTDB taxonomy): domain Bacteria; phylum Acidobacteriota; class Thermoanaerobaculia; order UBA5066; family Gp7-AA6; genus JALYUA01. The sequence continues at coordinate 4,461 of JBDUBP010000046.1, forward strand.
GACCTCGAAGATCTGAGGCAGGCGCTCGGCGTCGAACGGCTGCATCTCCTCGCGGAAGCTACGGCACGCATCTCGCCCTCGCCGCGATTCGAGCGCACGGCTCGCGAGTGGAGAGCGCCGCATTGATCGGCGTCGTGGGTCCCGATCATCTCCGCCGGGTCCCATCGTCAGCCGAACGCCAGCTCGAGGAGATCGGGCGCCTCGTCCTCCGCGAGCCGGGGCTGGCGGCGCGCGTCATGGATCTGACGGGGCTCGTCCGCAGGTTGCGTGATCGGCTCGATGCGCATCCGGTCACCGTCGAGCTCGAGACCCGGGAGGCGGGGCGCGTGTCGGTCGCGGTCGGCAAGTTCGATCTGAAATGGTATGCGCGCGGGCTTCTCTCTTCCCGGGAGACGATCGCGAGATTGCCGGCGGTCTCCGCCGCGATGGACGGCGGCGACTTTCGCGAGCTCGGCGCGGCGGCGCTCGCATGGCGTTCGAGCCCGGTCCCTCCGGCTTCCGTTTTCACGATGCGCTGCGCTTCGGGGGCATCGAGGGATCGGGCGGCGCGCATCGCGGCGGAACGGGAGCGCGCCATTCTGGGCGACGCCTCCGATCTCGCGGAAGAGCGGATCTGCCGCGCCTGGGGCATCGAGCCTCTCCCCGAGGAGTTCCGATCGCCGGTCGTGTCGAACGTCCCCGCGCTCTTCGTCAGCGGCACTCTCGACGGGGATACCCCGGAAGCCAACGCGGAGGAGGTGGCCCCGGGGTTCCGAAACGGGTCGCGGCTCGTCATGGAGGGCGGCGCGCACGGCCTGCTGGCTCTGGAGGACCGCGCCGCTCGCGCCGCCCTGCTCCGATTCTTCGAGACCGGGCGCGCGCGGTCCCAGCGGCTTCCGATGTCCGCCCTCGCGTTCGAGGCTGTGGCTTCGCCGCGGCCCCCGCTGCTGGCGGGCGGCGTTCCCACGGGCATCGCGCTCTTCGGCGGGAATCCGTGACGGAAGAGGGTTGAGAGTCGAGAGTTGAGAGTTGAGAGTTGAGAGTTGAGAATTGAGGGTCGAGAGTCAACAGTGAAGAACTGAAAACTGACGGCGGCGAGCTGACGGCAGTTAGCGCGGCGTGGCGACCTCGTCGTATTCGGGGGGATGCTTCGGCGCGACCCGCAGCACGAAGCCGGAGGGGATGAGGGTGCGCAAAGCGCCGGGGGCGCGGAACGATCGCACGACCGTTCCTTCGATCTGGACCGATCCGCCTCCCGGAATGTGGAGGATCGCCTGGAGCACTTTCCCGATCTTCGGGATCCGGACGGTCCTCACGAACATGCCGCTTTTCGAGACGTCGTGCGTAAAGCCCGTCGTTCTGGACAGAGTCGTGTCGAAATCGACGAGGAGCCGGCAGCGGCGGCGCGGCGAGTCCCTCTTTTCGGCCATCGGAGACGTCTTCGCTTCAAGAACCGCGCCAGATCCGGGGCGCCTCCGCGTGGTCCGTCAGGGACACGCACAACAGGCTGCCTGTCGGACCGCCCGGACGGCCGATCGCGATCGGAAGGGATCCCGCGGAAGAGACGGCATTCGCGCCGGCTCCGTCGCGAGCCCAAGAATCCTCCCAGGGCGAGAGAAGGGTTCGGAGAAACGGTGAGGCGAGTGCTGGCGAGTTTGCTCGAGATCCCGGCGACGGTCTGGGACGGCGACTACGGAACTTCGGTCTGAGAATGGTGGTGCCGAGGCCGCACCAGGCGGGCGATCCCTTCCCTCCGGCCGTCCGGAAGGAGCCGGGTCGCTCCAAGAGGAAGGCACCGGCGGTCGGCAAAGCGCCCGGCCGGTCGGGCACGGACGCGCTGCCGCAGGGGAGCGGCTCGCCTGGAAGGGGCGGCCGGCCGCGCTGGAAGAGCTGGAAGAGCTGAAGGTCGCCGGCATTGCAGAGCGCTCCCTCGCGGAGCGCTCTGCAAAATCGTCACCCGGCACGCTGGACGATGATACGCCGGGCCTAGAGCAGGCCGGGCCGGCGGCCGCTCGAGGAGAGATTCCTCGCGATGGAGGCGATCGCCATCGTCCCGAGGATTTTCACGAGGGTGGGATGCTGAGCGTAGAACCCCATCGCCTTGTGGAACAGATCGGGCTGGTTTTCCTTCGCATAGGTGGCGACCTTCGCGACATCCTGCGGCGTCGCCGATGCGGGATCGGTCGCTACGTTCGGAGACGCTCCGAGGCTCCCCAGGAGGCCCGGCAGGCTCGCCCCGGAGGCGCCGAGCCCTCCGAGCAGCGTACCGAGAAAGCTCCCTCGCTGGGAAGGCGTCATCTGCTGGGCGCTCTGTTCGATCTTGCGCTCCAGATGCGGCGTGTCGAGCTGCCCGACGGCGGGGCCGATGACGGAAGCGAGCTCGTCCTGCGGGTAGGCGTTTGCGATTTCGTCGTAATGCGCGCGCGCCTGTTCACGGTCGGGCGTGGAATCGCCCGTGTACTGGTTCAAGATGTTTCCGATCTGATCGACAATGGCCATGGGAACCTCCTGGCCTCGAAGAGAGAGCAAAACCCGAACCAGATCTCGAGGAGGTTCTAGAACAGCTCCGCCCGCAGGCTTCTGAGACGCTCTGCGAGCTGGTAGCGGAGCCCTTCTCCGAGCGCACCCGCCTTGAGCGCGTTCTCGAGAGAAGACTTCTGCACGGGGTGGAAATAGAGCAGGCGGATGAGGTCGGAGAGCATCAACGGGTTCGGCACGCGTTCGATCCTTTCGATTTCATCGCCCGCGCCGACGTCGCCTTCCTGGAGGACCCGGAGATAAAAGCCGAGCCGTCCGCTCGCGAGGAACGTCTTCAGAAACCGCGCGGAACCCACGCGGAGCCCGAGCTTGAAGCAGGGAGTGCGGGGTGTCGTGACCTGCAGGCGGGCCGTCCCGACGCGGAACACGTCCCCGACGGCAACGTCCTCTTCCAGAAGATTCCGCGTCGTGAAATTCTCTCCGAAGTAACCGGGCGGCAGCGGTTCGTTGGAGCCAAGCTCCCGGGACCAGTACGAGTTGTGCTCGGAGCCGTACGCGTAGACGGCCTTGTCCGGTCCTCCGTGGTACCGCCGGTCGACCTGAACGTCGCCTTCGAGAGATTCGCGATGGAGCGGGATGCGTCCGGCGGCAGGCTCCTTGAAGATGCCGGAGGGGACGTCGCGCCCCCGGGCTCGAAGCATTCCCGGTACCGCGAGATTGACCGAGAGCAGCCGGGGCGTCATCTTCTCCGGGAATTAGGCCTGAGGGAGCGCGCAGGATTCAGAAGCAGGAGGACGGGACATGGCGGATCAGGAAGTCATCGGATTCGTGGGACTCGGCAGGATGGGGGAGCCGATCGCGCGGAATCTGCTTCAGGCGGGGCATCCCCTGACGGTCTGGAACCGGACGCGCGGGAAGGCCGCCGCGCTCGTCTCGGCAGGCGCTCGCGAAGCCTGGGACCCAGCGGAGACGGGCTCTTCCGGCGGTCTCGTGTTCACGATGCTCTCCGACGATCACGCCCTCGAGCAGGTCGTCGAGAGCCGCGGTTTTCTGGAGCGGCTCGCTCCCGGCGGCGTCCACGTTTCCATGAGCACGGTCTCTCCCGAGACCAGCCGCCGGCTCGCGGAACGGCACGCCGGCGAAGGGAGCTCGTATGTCGCCGCTCCCGTTTTCGGAAGGCCGGAAGCGGCAGCGGCCGCAAAGCTGTGGGTGTGCCTCTCGGGTCCGGCGCCCGCCCGCAACCGGGTCGTCCCGTTCCTTCGTGCCGTGAGCCAGGGACTCTTCGAGCTCGGAGACGACCCGGGCGCGGCGAACGTCGCCAAGCTCTGCGGAAACTTTCTGATCGGCGCCGCGATGGAGGCGATGTCGGAAGCCTTCACCCTCGGCGAGAAGAACGGGGTCGACCCGAAAACGCTGGCGGAGATCTTCGGTCAAACGCTCTTCGCGTGTCCGATCTACCGGAACTACGGCAAGACGATCGCGGAGGGCCGGTTCACACCCGCGGGCTTTGCGCTGCCGCTCGGATTGAAGGACATGAATCTCGTGCTTTCGACCGCGACGTCATCGAAGACACCGATGCCGGTGGCGAACCTGGTGCGTGACCGCCTTCTGACGGGTCTCGCCAGAGGCCGGGAAGATCACGACTGGAGCGCGCTTTCGCTGGGCGCGCGGGAGGAGGCTGGTCTGAGGGGACCCGGGAAGTGAGAGGAGTGACGCTTAGGAACTGATCTCCTCGAAGTACCCGTGAACCTTGCGCAGCGCGCCGCGATCGATGGACCGCCGGCGGAGCGACTCGCGGAGCAGGGACATCGCGGCGAACCCCTCCGGAACCATCTTCAGCTCGTCGATGATCGGCAGCGCCGCCCGGATCTCCCATTCCGCCTGTCGTTCCTGTCCGGTCTCGAGAAGAATGTCTGCGATGACGAGATGGAGCGCGGCCACATCGCCCTGCATCTTGAGCTCCAAGAGCTCCGTCTGGGCGGAACGATAGGCCTGAAGCGCATCCGAAACGCGGCCCTGTGATTGAAGGAGCTGCCCGACGCCCCAGTGGAGCTTCGAGAGCGCTACCTTATCCCCGCTTGCTCGGAGAAAGGGTTCCGCTTCGCAAACCAGCGCCAGCGATCGATCAACCTTTCCCATCTCGCAGTACATCTGCCCCAAGACGACGAAGACAGAACCGAGAACCCGCGTGCTCTTGAGGTCGCGCGCTTCGGCGCAAACCTGTTCGAAAGCGATCAACGCCTGTTCTGTCTGACCGGCCTCTCTCAGGGCCGCCGCCTGGACAAACCGGCATTTGAGGGCGAGCTCCTTCGCGCCGGTTCTCGTGAAACATTCGAGGATCGGGCCTGCCATCGCGATGACCGCGGAGAGGTTGCGCTCCTCGAGATACAGAGCCAGCCTCTGGTACGAGACGCGTGCCGAGTCCCCCGCAGAGTTGGCCGTGAGAAGGAACCAGCCGGCCGCGAAGTCCAACCATTCCCGGCAGTTCTGACGAAGCGTGAGGACGCGGCAGCAGCAGCCCGCAACGAGAGCGAGCTCACCGAGGTAGTACTCGCGTTCGTCGAAGAGAAAACTTCCTTGATCCGGAGGAAGGCGGGAGACAAACGTGTAAGCGAGTTTCGCGGCCTCGAGGACATCCGCCGGTCCCGCTTCCACCCGGCGATCGAGTAATTGGCAGACAGCAAGAAGGGTTTCCGCGTGCTCGAGACGGAACTCTTCGATTCTTCGTTCGCGAGCTTCTTGAGGGGAAGAAAAATACTCCTCGGCGAGCGCGCGTGCCTCGGATGTCGAAACCCCTGTGGACGCGAGCGGAAAAGGAAGAAGATCTCCGCTCACGAAGGGCTCCCGGCAAGCTCCAACCGATTCAACAGAGCGAAGGCGACCTCTTCGGGAGGAGTCTGAAGAGAATCCGCGAAGCCGATTTCGATCGGGAAACCGCTATTCGCTTTTGTGAGTTGCAATGCGCGGGCATATTTGCACGCGACGAACGTCAGTTGTTCTCGAAGGTCAGAGATGGATGGGAATCGGCCATCGGCGCGACGCCCGACGCGTTGAAACCAGATCGCCAGAGTGTCTTTGAACGCTTCGGCCTCAGAGTCGGAGAAGCCGTAGTAGGAAACGAGCGCGGTATGGATAACGGGAAGCGTTTCGTCAAGGACGACGTAGACGAGCTCCGACGCATTCCGCTTCTCGTTATCCATAGGTTCGCTTGCCCATTGTCCTGCAAGCGACGCACCAATGCCGAGATATTTCCGAAGCCGGCAACCCGAGTGTTCGGAGGAGTTACCGGTTAAACAGGAATGGGATATTGAAGCTTGATGACAAATTTCTGTTCTTTGTCACCGAGAGAGAGACGTTCATTGCGCTGGGTGTTCTTCTGCTCCGAGCTGAGTTCCTGGGGAGCCTGAGCCGGGGCGTTCGTCGTGGGCATGGACGATCTCCTTTCAACAGAACAGAATCGGAAAGTTGAGAAAAAGTGGATCACAAGTCGCCTTTCGGTGTCAGTCCGTTTTTGTACAGGACGGCCATCCGGGGCGGGATAAGATCCGATTCGCCCTAAGTCGTTTCGAAACTGGAGGTTACCCATGCGGGCCGTCGTCCTTTCGGTCCTCTTTTCCGCAGCGGGCGACTGCTTCATGGCCGCGCAGGCCCCTGTTTCCGGCCCGGAAAGGACCTCGGCGCCTGCGGCCGCTGAGCGGATGGTCTCTTTTTCGGAGCGGACGAAGGAGCTCAAACGTCAGGACGGTTTTCTCCCGTATTACTGGGACGCTCGCCGCGGCCAGCTTCTTCTGGAAGTTTCCCGCTGGAATGAAGAGCTTCTTTACGGCTCCGGACTTGCCGGCGGCGCGGGGACGCTCGAGATCTCTCTCGACCGCGGTCAGCTGGGCGAGCTCGCGCTCTGCCGGTTCGAACGGGTCGGTCCGCGAGTCCTGCTCCACCAGCGGCAGGTCTCGCACCGTAGCGGCGCCGGCGATGCGGAACGTTCCCGGGTCGTCAGCGAGTCGTTTCCGTCCGCGATCCTCGCGTCGTTGCCGGTCGTCGCCGAAGAGGGCGACCGCGTCCTCGTCGACGCGACCCCGTTTCTTCTCGCCGATACGCAGGTCCTCCCGCAGCTGAAGGCGCAGAAGCTCGGCGACTGGCGTCAGGACGTCTCGCGCTCCGCCTTGAACTTCGATCGCACGGGCGCCTTCCCGAAGAACACGGAGATCGAAGTCATCGCGACGTACACCGCCGACAACCCGCCTCGAAGTCTGGCGCCGGTCCTTCCGGACGGCCACACGATGAGCCTGCGGGTCCACCACACGTTTCTGAAATTGCCGGAGCCCGGCTTCGTACCGCGCGAGCTCGATCCGCGCATCGGTTTCATCCCGCGCCGCTACGTGGACCATTCCGCGCCTTACACCGAGCCGATCGAAAGATTCCTCGCGATGCGCTGGAGGCTGGTCAAGCGCGACCCGTCGGCCGCCGTCTCCGATCCAATCGAACCCATCACCTATTTTCTGGACCGCGGCATCCCGGAGCTCGAGCGCACCGCGATCCGGCAGGGCGCGCTCTGGTGGAACCACGCGTTCGAAGAGGCGGGTTTTTCCAACGCATTCATCCTGAAGGACCTCCCCGAAGGCGCGACGTTTCTGGACGCGCGCTACTCCGGGATCGAATGGATCAACCGGATGGACAGGGGCTGGTCGGTCGGCGGCGCCCAGACGGACCCCCGCACGGGCGAGATCGTCCACGGCGTCGCCCGCATCGATTCGCACCGGCGGCGCACGACCTCGCGGATGTGGCGGAACCTGCGCGCGCCCTCCCCTCTCGCGGCCTGCGCCGCCGCCGATGCGCCGGAAGTCTCGTCGCTGGCCGCCGGCGACCCCGACCTCGACGAGCAGTCTCTCGTGCTCCAGCGCCTCGCCTACCTCTCCGCGCACGAGGTGGGCCACACGATCGGTCTCATGCACAACTGGGCGGCGACGACGTTCGGCTGGGGCTCCGTCATGGATTACCTGGCGCCGAACATCCAGGTGAAGAACGGCAGGCTCGATCTGTCGGACGCCTATCCGAAGGACATCGGCTCGTACGACCGTCTCGCGATCCGCTGGGGATACACGGCGGCGTCCGACCGCGCCGCGCTCGACCGGATCGTGCGCGAGGGCTACGCGAAGGGCATCGTGTATCCGCTCGACTCCGACCCGCGGTGGGCCGAGTACGACTGGGGGGCCGATCCGGTTCAGTGGCTGGCGACCACGTCCGACGTGAGGCGGATCATCCTCGACCGGTTCGGAACCGGGCAGTTGAAACCGGGCGAGTGGGTCTACGACCTCCAGCGGCGCTTCAACCTCGCGTACCTGTACCACCGCTTCGGAATCCAGGCGGCTCAGCAGTTCGTCGGCGGCCAGTTTCAGACGAACGCGGTGGCGGGAGACGGGCAGACTCCCGTGGCCTGGGTTCCCGCCGAGAAGCAGCGCCAGGCTCTCGACCTGCTGCTCTCCGCCATCGAGCCGCAGAACCTGGACATCCCGGACCGGATCCTCGCGGCTCTGGTCCCCGCTCCTTCCGGCACGCGAGAGACCCTGGAGCGATTCGCGTCGGAAGCGGGAGACGCATTCAGTCTCTACTCCGCGGCGCGGGCTCTCGTCGGGCTGGTCGTCGATCCCCTCCTCGATCCGGAGCGCGCGGCGCGCCTGACCCTCGCCTCCGCGCGCGGCGCTCTCACCTTCGAGGCCCTCACGGGCCGCCTCGTCTCGGCGACCTGGGGCGCGTCGCCGGACCGCTCCCCCCGCCTCGCCGCCCTGCGGAGGGTTGCCCAGCGGGGAGTCCTCGACCCCCTTCTCGAGCTCGCGAGCAGGACGGACACGGCTCCGGAAGTCCGCGCCGCGGCGGGCGCCCGGCTTCGGTCGCTCGGTCGCGAGCTGAAGGCGCGCCACTCGGCGGACCCCGCTGCGGAGGCGCATCTGCGCCAGGCGGAACGCGACATCGTCGAGTTCTTCGATCAGCCGGAAACGCGCAAGACCCACCCGAAGAAGGTGCCGCCGCCTCCCGGACGGCCGATCGGGGGGGATCGGGAATCTCCGCCTCCGTCCCCCTGAACGTTCCAACGAGGCCGGCTCGGCGTCGGAGGCCGTACACTTTCGTCGTGAAGACGCGGACGCTCGCCTTCTGGACGTCCGCCGCGCTTCTGCTTTTCAGGGCCGCCGCTCGGGCCGACGAGCTGCAGAACATCTCCCGCGAATTCTGGCAGTGGCGCGCGGCAAACCAGCCGGTCACGGCGGACCACATCCCCCGCATCGAACGGCCCGCCGACTGGGCGCCCGAATGGACGCGCGCGGCCGTCGAGCGGCGCCGGCGCGAAGTCGCTGCGTTCGAGTCGCGTCTCGAAAGGGTCGACGCGTCGGGGATGCCTCCCGCCTGGCAGGTGGACCGGCGACTTGTGCGCTCCGCCTTCGCGCGCGTTCGCTGGGAGCTCGACGTCGAACGCGGCTGGGAGCGCAATCCGATGTTCTACGTCGATCAAACTGTGGGTGCCGTCTTCGACGCGCTCGTTCGGCCGCCGCCGTTCACGAAGAGTCGCGCTTCGCAGCTCGCGCGGCGGATCGCGGCCATTCCGGGCACGATCGAGAGCGCGAAGGGAAATCTCGTTCGGGCCGAGGGGCCGCTGGCCCGGCTGGCGATCTCACGTCTCGGCGGCATCCGGGAGCGCCTCTCCGACGCGATGCGGGATGTGAAGCCGCTCCTTCCGCCGGGGGCGAGCGACGGCCTCGACGCGTTGGGAGAACGGGCCGTCGCCTCGCTGGAGAGCTACCGCGAGTGGCTCGCGAACCGCCTTCCGACCCTCAGGGCGCAGACGGCCGTGGGGCGGGACTCCTACGTCTTTTTCCTGAAGAACGTGGTCCTGATGCCCTTCACGCCGGAGGAGATTCTCGCGATGGGCCGCCAGGAATGGGCGCGGGCCTCCGCGCGCGAGGCCCATGAGGAAGCGAGAAGCGCGGGCGTCCCCTCTCTTCCCGTTTTTCCAGACCAGGCCGCCCAGATCTCGCAGGTGGCGAGGGACGAAGCCGCCGTGCGCCGGTTTCTGGAGGAGAGGAACCTCCTGACGGTGCCGGCGTCCATCCGGCGGTATCGCGCCGCCGCCGTGCCTCCGTACCTCGCCGCGCTCGCGCCGTTCGGCGAGCCGGATGATCTGGCGTCCCCGGGGCGGCCCGCCGATGACGCCGTTCGTTACATCCCGCTGCCCGGTTCGGCCCTGGGACTGTTCGCCGTGTCCATGGCGCGGGACCCCCGGCCCGTGCTCGTCCACGAGGGGATTCCCGGCCATTCGTTCCAGCTCGCGCTCTCGTGGGCGCACGAGGACGCCATCCGCCGCGCCTATTACGATTCGTCGGCCAACGAGGGCGTTGCCTTTTATTCCGAGGAGATGATGCTCGACGCCGGCTACTTCGATGACAGCCCGCGGACGAGGGAGATCGTCGCGACCTTCCTGCGGCTTCGCGCTCTCCGCGTGGAAGCCGACGTCCGTCTGGCGCTCGGCGATTTCTCGATCGACCAGGCTGCCGATTATCTTGCCTCCGCCGTGCCGATGGATCCCGTCACGGCGCGCCAGGAGGCGGAGGGGTTCGCGTCCTCGCCCGGACAGGGGATCAGCGACGAGATCGGGAAGCTGCAGGTCCTGCGTTTTCTCGCCGACGCCCGCCGGGTCCAGCGCGAGAAATTCTCGTTGCGCGCCTTCCACGACTTCCTCTGGAAGAACGGCAACGTCCCCATCGCGCTCCAGCGCTGGGAGCTCCTCGGGCTGCGCGATGAAATAGACGCTCTGGACCGCCCGCTACAGCGCGGGCGCTAGCGCGCAGATCCCCGGATCGCGATCGCCTTCGATTCCCGATTCCCGATTCCCGGCTCCCGATCGTTGACCGCGGAGTACTGCGGCCGTCTCGCTCCCGTTGGTCGCTCGGCTCCGGGCTTCGGCTTCTTCAGACCTCCGCGATCGACGCGCGCAGATCCTCCAGGCAGGCCTCCATGCGGTCGAGGTGCGTGCGAAACGAGAGCACGCAGATCCGGATCGCAAAGCGTCCCGTGAGCCTCGTCGCGGTCAGGTAGACGCGGCCGCGCCCGTTGGTCTTCTCCATCCACGCAGCGTTCAATGCGTCCGTTTCCGCGGCCGAGAGCCCGGCGCGGGTCAGGCGGAAGGCCAGCGTCGAGAGCTGCGGCTCCGCCAGGATTTCGACGCCCGGAATCCGCGCGAGCTCCCGCGCGGCCCACTCCGCGAGGTCGAGCTTCTCGTCGAGATTCGTGCGGAAGACGCCGATGCCGTGCATCCTGATCGGGAGCCACACCCGCAGGCCCCTCCAGTCCCGCGACAGCTCCGGCGAGAGGAGCGTGAAGTCGGCCAGGTCCGAGTCCTCCTGCATCCGGGGGAGATAGTCCGCCGAAAGCGCATGGGCCCGCTTGAGAGTCTCGGGATCGCGCACGAGGAGCGAGCCGTTCCCGTACGGGAGAAAGAGGCTCTTGTGCGGGTCGAGCACCACGGAGTCCGAGCGCCCGATCCCCGAGAGGCGCGCCCGGCCGCGCTCGGTGATCGCGAAGAACCCCCCGTACGCGGCGTCCGCATGGAGCCAGAGCCTCTCCGCCTCCGCGATTTCCGCGAGAGCGCCGAGGTCGTCGACGGCTCCGGTGTTCGTCGTCCCCGCATTTCCGACGACGAAGAAGGGTGAAAAACCCGCGGCCCGGTCCGCGGCGACTCTGGCCGACAGCAGGTCCAGCCGGATCCGAAATTGTGAGTCGGACGGGATCTCCCGGACGTTGCCTTCCGGGAAGCCCGCGAGACTCGCCGCTTTCTGAATGGAATGGTGAGTCTGGTCCGAGACGTACAGAGTTCCCTTCCGAAAATCGTCCGGCAGCCGATCCCGCCGAGCGGTGACGATCGCCGAAAAATTCGAGAGAGACCCGCCGGTCGTCAGAATGCCTCCCGCGGTCTCCGGATACCCGACGATCGCGCAGAACCACCGGATGACGTTGGCTTCGATCTGGGCCAGGCCGGGGGCGGCCGCGAAGACGCCCACGTACCGGTTGGTCGCGTCCGCGATGAGGTCGGCCACCGCGGAATGGGGGAGTCCGCCCCCGGGGATGTAGGCGAGGTATCCCGGACCCGCGGTGTTGAAACCGCGCGGAATGACGGTCCCGAAGAGAAAATCGAGAAGGGTCTCGACGCTCTCGCCGGACTCCGGCAGAGTTTCGCGGAGCGACCGCGCCAGGCCGGCCGGATCGCGGTTGTCGGCGGAGGGTTGCGCCGGCAGCGAGGCGATGTAGTCGACGATCCGCCGTGCCGCCGAGTCGATCAGACTCTTGAGCGCGTCTCCCTGAAGCTCCAGGGAGCGGTCCTCCTTCACGAGGCGCTCGCGGCCATGGCGTCGAGCGCCTCCTGCATGCGGTCGCGCACGCGCGAGGTCAGGGCGGAGACATCCGCCGGGGACAGCCCCTCGGTCGGCACAGGCTCGAGAACGCGGACCCTCAGCGTTCCCGGCCGGGCGAGCCGCCGGATCGTGTCGGCGATGGCGGTCAGCGGCTCCGCGACCACGGGAACGACCGGGGCCTGCGCGGCGATCGCGAGGCGAAAGGCGCCGCTCTTGAACGGAAGGAGGCTCGCGGCCTGGTTTCGATGCCCCTCCGGCATGAACCAGACCGCGATCTTCTCCGTCCGCATCGCATCCGCCGCCGCCTCGAGGGAGGCGAGCGCGCTCCGCGCGTGCGCCCGATCGATGATCAGGTTTCCCGAGAGGCGGTAGAACCAGCCGAACACTGGGATCTTACCGATCTCACGCTTGCCCGCCGACACGGTGCGGGGCGGAAAGATGGATCCAAACGTGACCACGTCCAGAAAGCTCTGATGGTTTCCGACGATGACGCACGGCCGCAGCGTGCGCAACCGATCGGGACGGTCCGCGTCGACCCTCCAGCCCATGAGGCGGGTCAGCCCCCGGCAGAACACCCGGCCGAACCAGTAAAGCGTCTGCCGGTTTCCGGGGGAGACGAGAAGCCAGATCGTTCCGGCCGCGGAGCAGAAGACGAACCACGCCCCGCCGAACACGCAACCGAGATAGAAGGCGAGCCGTTTTCCGAGGTCAGGGGGCAAACCTGCCACCCTTCCGGCCTCGGGAACGAGCGAAGGCAAGAGGCCCTTCGCTCCGCGCCGTGGCCGCTCTCCCCGGGTCCATCTCCGGCGGCCCGCTACGCGGTCGTCTGCCAGTTGTCGCGCGCGCCGAGTGGCGGCACCCATTGCGGCAACGGCATTAGCAGGTGACGCGAGAGCGCGTCGACATAAGGCTCGTACATCGCGATGAGCCGCCGCAGCCTCTCTTCGATCTCCGGATCCTGTTTCATCGCCATTCCGGCGGCTTCCATGACGCTTTTCAGTCGCACGAGATCGCCGGCGGGGAGCCGATCCTGGGAACGGGAGAGCGGCTCGAGATGAAACACCTGGCTCATATCGGCGACCGCGTGCCGCGCCATCGCGAACGTCAGGCGCGCCGACCGCAACGGGCCGTTCTCGACACCCGCGATGACGAGAGAGCAGACGTCGAGCACCGTGGTCAGGGCCGCCACCCAGGACTGGTTGTCGTGCTGCGACCGGTAGTACGCCAGCACGGGGAAGGAGATATGCGTCTCGAGCAGATCCGCCGACCAGACGTCCCAGTCGTGAAGGAGATCCCCCAGATTTTCTCCTCGATCGGGGTCTCCCGCATGGCGCCGGATCAGCTCCGAGGCCGTCGAAGGAGAACCCGCCCGCGCGTCCAGAAGAGCGATGTTCGTTTCCCGGCGGGAGAAGGCCTGCGAGAGGGTCGGCAGATACCCGACGACCAGCGCGAGAAATCCGAATCCCGTTCCGCTCTCGATGAAGGTGAGGATCCGGGCGGAGGGTGTCGAAGGCGAGATGTCTCCCAGGCCGAGCGTGACCAGGGTCGTTCCGGAAAAATAGAGATCCGCCGCGAAGCCCTGGAGCCCGCGGGGCATCATGAGCCGGGTCCCGATGCCCCAGTGAAGGAGAGCGAACCCGAAGACGAGAGCCAGCGCCCAGGTCACCAGGAGCAGCAGGAGGGAGAGGGGCCCGTAAATCGAAAGAAAGTTCTCGCGCGGGTTTCCGGCGCGGCGCCGCAGCCCGAGCGACCGCCACGGGGCCCAGGTGGCCAGGTAGAAGAGCCTCGTCAGCCGGAAGCGGCGGGAGACGCGGCGCGGTAGGACGATCGTCTCGAACGCGTCCCACAGTACGGTCAGGATGAGCAGCACGCCGCCGGCAATCGCGAGGGTTCGCATCGGGAGCGGAGAATCTATCGCACGCGGCCGGGCGGTAGACTCCGCCGATGCCCGCCTTCGACCTCGTCGTGATCGGGACCGGTCCGGCCGGGCAGCGGGCGGCGATCCAGGCGGCCAAGCTCGGGAAAAAGGTGGCGATCTGCGAGAAGCGGACCTCCGTCGGCGGCGTCTGTATCAACACGGGCACGATCCCCTCCAAGACGTTCCGGGAAGCCGTGCTCTACCTGACGGGCTTTCTTCACAGGGACGCGTACGGGTCTGCCTGCCTTTCCAACGACGCGATGACGATGGACGACCTGCTCTCGCGGTGCTCCAAGGTGATCGCGCGAGAGACGGACGTCATCCGGGACCAGCTGAGGCGCAATGGCGTCGCGGTGCTGAGCGGCGCCGCGTCGTTTGCGGACCCCCACAGGCTGATCGTCGACGTGCCGGGCGGGCGCACCGAGGTCACGGCGGAGTTCGTGGTCATCGCGACAGGCACGTCTCCCACGGAGCCTCCGGGCGTCACCGTGGACGGGGAGACGGTGATTACGTCGGACGGCATCCTGACCCTGAAGTCCATTCCGCGCTCGATGACGGTGGTCGGCGGAGGAGTCGTGGGGACCGAATACGCGTCGATGTTCGCGGCGCTCGGTGTCGAGGTCACACTGGTCGACAAGCGGCCCCGGCTGCTCGAGTTCGTCGATGCCGAGATCGCCGAAGCGCTCGCCTACAAGATGCGCGACATGGACTGCACGCTGCGGCTGGGAGAGGACGTCGCCTCCATCGAAGTCGAGCGGCCCCATCGCGCGGTCGCCACCCTGAAGTCCGGGAAGAAGATCATTTCCGAGCTGCTCCTCTATTCGATCGGCCGGATCGGAGCGACGGCGGAGCTGAACCTGCCCGCGGCCGGTCTTTCGACGGACTCCCGGGGACGAATCGTCGTGGATGAGCAGTACCGCACGGCCGTGCCTCACATCTTCGCCGCCGGCGACGTGATCGGCTTCCCTTCGCTCGCCTCGACGTCCATGGAGCAGGGCCGGATCGCCGCGTGCGCGGCGTTCGGAATCCGCGCGAAGTCGATGCCGCATCTCTTCCCCTACGGTATCTACTCGGTCCCCGAGATCTCGATGGTGGGTCCGAACGAAGAGGAGCTCACGAAAGCGGGCGTACCGTACGAGATCGGGATCTCGCGCTATCGCGAGATCGCGCGGGGGGCGATCCTCGGGGACTCCTACGGGTTGCTCAAGATTCTCTTCCACCGGGAAACCCGGAAGTTCCTGGCCGTGCACATCATCGGATCGGCGGCCACGGAGCTCGTCCACATCGGGCAGGCGGTTCTCGCGTTCGACGGAACGATCGACTATTTCGTCGAGAACGTCTTCAACTATCCGACGTTCGCCGAGTGCTACAAGGTGGCGGCTCTCGACGGGTACAACAAGATCGGCCCGCCGCCCGGGGAGGCGATGCCGCCCGGGACCGCCGGCCGCAAAACGTAAGCCGGGCGTTCGAATTCGACTGACTTCTTTCGATTCCCGATTCCCGATTCCCGATTCCCGATTCCCGTTTTACGTCTTCTTCGGCGGCCTCGAAGGACGCAGGTCGATGCGCGAGGGGATCGCGCGATCGGGGAAACGGACCAGATCCGAGACCGCTTCCGCCACGTCGTCGGCGGACAGCATCCACGAGCTCTCGCGCCGGTCGTCGTGCCCGCCGAACTCCGTCGCGACCGAGCCGGGCAATACGGCGGCGACCCGGATCCCGTCGTGGCGAAGGTCGAGCATCGAGGCCTCGGACAGGCCGAGGAGCCCGAACTTCGAGGCATTGTAGGCGGCGCCGCCCGCGAACGCGTTGACCGACGCGAGCGAGGCGATGTTCACGATGAACCCGCCGCCGTTTTTCTTCATCAGAGGGACTGCCGCCCGGATGGCGTAGAACGGGCCAAAGAGATTCGTTTCGAGAACGTCTCGGAACCGCTCCGGGTCGAGCTTATCGACCGGACCGAACTCTCCGATCCCCGCGTTGTTCACGAGGACGTCGAGGCGCCCCCGCTTCGAACCCGCGAACTCGATGAGCGCCTTCTGATCATCCTCGCGGCGCGCATCCGCGGCCCGCCCGGAAATCCTGAGCCCCTCCCTGTCGAACTCTTCGACCGCCCGGCGCGTCGAATCGACGGTGTGACCCGAGATGACGACTTCGAAACCGTCGGCGTGCAGGCGGCGCGCGATGGCTCGGCCGATTCCACGGGTCGCCCCCGTGACCAGCGCGACGCGAGATCCTTCGTTCACAGCCGGATCCTAACCAAACATCGTCGCGTCCCCGTCTCCCTGTTCAGCTCTTCGAGGCCGGCCGCGGCCGCGTCGCCGTAATCCATTCGCGGCTAACGGTTTGCCGTTCGGGCAGACTTCTTGAATACGAGCGGTATCAATGCGTCGTTTCCCTGCCTCGCCGCTGCTTCTGCTCCTCGTCTGCGGCCTTTTGTCTTCCGGCTGCACGTTCATCAACAACATCGTGGGCTCCGAGAAGCGGGACGTCTACAAATTCGACCATCCCTTCACGGTGGAAGACCCGTCCTTCCGGCGCTCGATGGACACACTCGGCACCGCGATGGTGGGAGGCAACGAGGCCGAGCTTTTGAAAAACGGAGACGAGATCTTCCCGGCGATGACGCGCGACATCCGCGCGGCGAAAAAGACGGTGAACCTCGAGACGTACATCTTCCAGCCGGACCGCGCGGGACGCCAGTTCGCCGACGCGATGATCGACGCGGCGAAGAGAGGGGTCGAGGTCCGCTTCCTGATCGACGCCTGGGGGAGCAAGCTCAAGGGCCTCGAAGCGGAGCTCAAGAAGGCCGGGGTTCACGTGCGCAAGTACCGGCCGGTGCGTCTCTTCACCATCTACAAGGTCAGCCGCCGCACGCACCGCAAAATCCTGGTCGTCGACGGCCGGATCGCCTACACCGGAGGCCTCGGAATCGACGAGCGGTGGCTCGGAAACGCCAGGAATACGAACGAGTGGCGCGACACTCAGGTGCGGGTGGTGGGCCCCGTGGTCGCGCAGATGCAGGCGATCTTCAGCGAGGACTGGACGTACACGACCGGAGAGATTCTCGCGGGTGAGGGCTTCTATCCGAAGATCGAGAATGCAGCGTCCCTCCAGGCGCAGGCCATCAAGTCGTCGCGGGGCGACTCTTCATCCCTTGCCAAGATGTTGTACTACGTCGCCATCCAGTCCGCGGCGAAGAGCATCGACATCCAGAACGCCTACTTCCTGCCCGACAAACAGGTGCGCGAGGCGCTCGTGGCCGCGGTGCAGCGCGGGGTGAGCGTCCAGGTGATGGTGCCCGGGCGGCACATCGACCTCCCGATGGTCCGCTTCGCCTCGTGGCTTCACTACGGAGAGCTCCTGAAGGGCGGAGTGAAGATCTACGAATACCGCGGCACGATGATGCACAACAAGACGATGGTCGTGGACGGTTTGTACTCGACGATCGGGTCGATCAACTTCGACTCGCGCTCCATGAGCCGCAACGCCGAGGAGAGCCTCGCGTTCTACGACCGGGGCTTCGCCCGAAAGATGGAGGCGATGTTCGAAGACGACAGGAAGCGGTGCCAGGAGATCACCCATGAGGCGTGGGACAAACGGGGCCTGGTTCAACGGCTCGCCGAACTGGTCTTCTGGATCTGGGAGCCGTATTACTGAATACCGGAAGGCGGAAGGCGGGAGGGGGAAGGCGGGGAGAGGCGAAAGGCGAATGGCGAAGAAGGGCGTTTCAGGAGCGATGTGATGCCATGGCAGGAAAGCGGTTCGTGAGAAGTTCGGCAGAGCGGCAGCGAATCATCGCGGCCGCCGCCGCCTTGCTCCTCTTCGCCGCGTCCGCTCTGGCCGCGTCGCGCCCGGCGGCGGAGCAGAAGAGGATCGACTGGCTGATCGAAGAGGTCCGCAACTCCCGCGGCGTCTTCATCCGCAACGGCGAGGAATATCCGGCCGCCAAGGCCGTTTCACACCTGAAATTCAAGCTCCTCATGGCCGGGAAACGCGTCCAGACAGTCCGCGACTTCATCGAAGGCGTCGCTTCGCATTCGCAGGAGACTGGAAAGCCCTACCAGATCCGATTGCCGGACAGGCCCGCACGGCCGATGAAGGATTGGCTCAACGAGAGGCTGGCGGAGTTCGAAAAGGGAGCGTCCAGCGTCAAGCGTTGAGCGTTGAGCGGTCAGCGTGAGAACGCGGGCAAGCGCTCGCTCTTGCTCCCTCCCGCCTTCCGCCTCCCGCCTTCCGCCTCCCGTCTCCCCGAAAGCGCCCAGTAGAGCAGGCCGGACGCGAAGAACCCGACAAACCAGCCATACGCATAGAGAGGCTTCAACGCCGGCCAGAGGAGTCCGCCCCAGGCGAGCGCGCACCCCGTCAGCGTGGCGACGACGGCTTTCCAGTTCCACCCGCCCGCGTAGCGATAAATCCCGCGGGTCAGGTAGAGGTCTTCCAGGCGCAGCCGCGTGCGCCTGACGATCCAGTAGTCCGCGATCAGGACGCCGGCGATCGATCCGAGGCCTCCGGAATAGCCGAGAAGCCAGGTGAAGATGTAGCCGGAGGGATCCGCCAGAAGCCTCCAGGGCCGCATCAGGATCCCGATGATTCCAGTGATGAGACCCCCGGTCTTGAATCGGATGAGGCGCGGAAACGCGTTGGCGAAGTCGTTCGCGGGCGACACGACGTTGGCCGCGATGTTCACCGCGAGCGTGGCCACCACCACCGTGAACATCGAAACGGCGACGATGAACGGCTGGGAGAACTTCCCGACGAGGACGACCGGGTCCCAGATGGCCTTGCCGTAGATGATCGCCGTCGCGCTCGTGATCAGGACCCCCATCGCGGCGAAGAGCGACATGGTCGTCGGAAGCGCCACGACCTGTCCGATCATCTGATCGCGCTGACTCCGGCCGAAACGCGTGAAGTCGGGCATGTTGAGAGACAGCGTCGCCCAGAACCCGATCATCGCCGTCAGGGAGGGCACGAACACCGGGAAGAACTCCCGGAACGTGCGCAACGACCCCGGCTGCGCGAGCAGCGGTCCGAGGCCGTGCGCGCGCCGGACCGCCCAGACGAGCAGGGCCGCTGTCATCACGAGAACGAACGGAGCCGCCCAGTTCTCGACCTTGCGAAGGAGATCCATGCCTCGGTAGACGATCACGATGTTCAGCGCCCAGAACAGAAGGAAGGAGATCCACTCCGCGCCCGTGTGGCCCGAGAAACCGCTGCCGAAACGGGCCGTCCATTTCGGGTCGATCGCTTGGAAGAGTGTGTTCAGGGCCTCGCCGCCGATCCAGCACTGGATGCCGAACCAGCCGCACGCCACGAGAGCGCGCATGATCGCCGGCAGGTTCGATCCCAGCGTGCCGTATGCCGCGCGCGCGAAAACGGGGAACGGGATGCCGTAGCGCGTCCCGGGATGCGAGTTCAGGAGGATCGGCACGAGGACGATGACGTTGCCGAGGAGGATCGTGATGAGCGCCTGCCACCAGTTCATGCCCGCCGCCATCAACCCGGAGGCCATGTAGTACGTCGGAATGCAGTGCGCCATGCTGATCCAGAGCGCCGCGTAGTTGTACGTGGTCCAGGTGCGCCGGGAGATCGGCACCGGCAGAAGGTCCTTGTTGGCGAGGGGCGAGGAAGCGATCCGCGTCTGATCGATCAGCTCCACGCGGCCGTCCCCGTGCCGCTTCTCGTTCCCGTAGACGGTCGTCGCCACGCGCGGCCATTCTAAGGCCCTATGATGGGCGCCTCATCCGATGATCCGCCCGGATTTCGTGCTCCGAAGCCGACGCGTGGCGACCCCGGAAGGCCTCCGGCCGGCGGGGGTGCGGGTTGCGGGCGGCCGCATCGTGTCGGTGGATCCGTACGACGTCCTCGAGACCGGGGTGACCGTCGAGGACGCCGGCGACGCCCTGGTCCTTCCGGGTCTCGTCGACACCCATGTCCACGTCAACGAACCGGGGCGGACCCACTGGGAAGGGTTCGAGACGGCGACGGCCGCCGCCGCGGCGGGCGGGATCACCACCGTGATCGACATGCCCTTGAACGCGATCCCGCCGACCACGACGCGCGACGGATGGTTCGCCAAGATCGACGCGGCCGCGGGGCGCTGCTCGGTCGACGTCGGATTCTGGGGCGGGCTCGTTCCGGGCAACGCCGCGGAACTGGCGGGACTTCGGAACGCCGGAGCCTTCGGCTTCAAGTCCTTCCTCGCGCCGTCCGGCGCCCCGGAGTTCGGACACGTCTCGGAAGATGACCTTCTGGCCGCCGCGCGCGAGCTCGCGGCGAGCGGCGCTCCTCTGCTCGTCCATGCCGAATCCGCCGCGCTTCTCCGAAAACTCACCGGCGCGCCGGCTTCCTACGCGAGCTATCTCGCGTCGCGTCCCGCCGCCGCCGAAGTGGCGGCCGTCGAGACCGTGATCCGGCTCTCGCGGGCGACCGGTGTGGCGGTCCACGTCCTGCATCTCTCGGCCGCCGATGCGCTCGCGCCGCTCGCGGCCGCCCGCGCGGAGGGCCTGCGCGTCACCGTCGAAACGTGTCCGCATTACCTGACCTTCGCGGCCGAGGAGATCGCGGATGGCGCCACGCTCTACAAGTGCACGCCTCCGATCCGCAGCCGGGAGAACCGGGAGCTTCTCTGGAAGGGGCTGGCGGACGGCGTCATCGACATGGTGGTCTCGGACCACTCTCCCTGCCCGCCCGAAGACAAGCGCCTCGCCGAGGGCGACTTCGGCTCGGCGTGGGGAGGGATCGCGTCTCTCGAGCTCACTCTCGCTGCCGTCTGGACGGGCGCCGAGGAGCGGCGCGTCGCTCCCGAGCGCGTCGTCGAGTGGATGAGCGCGGCGCCCGCTCGATTCGCCGGACTCCTGCACGACAAGGGAGCGATCGCGGCCGGTCGCGAGGCCGACCTGGTCGTCTTCGATCCCGCCGCCGTGCGCGTGGTCGATCCGTCCCGTCTCCACCAGCGGCATCCGCAGACTCCCTACGCAGGACGCGAGCTGCGAGGGCGCGTTCGGACGACCTACCTCAGAGGTGAGAAGATCTTCGACGGCGGCCGTCTCGTCCGCGCCGGGCGCGGCGAGCTCCTTTTGTCTGGTTGAGGAGTTGGTGGAAGGGAGCCCCGTGCCGGACTTCATGGACCTGATCGACCTCGCCTCGGAGCGGCTGGGAGGCTCGGCGATCGCCGCGAACGACGAATTCTTCGCGCCCCGCGAAAACCTCCTCAAACCGGGCAAGCCGGTCTTTCGGGAAGACGAGTACACGGACCGGGGCAAGTGGATGGATGGATGGGAGACCCGGCGCCGGCGCAAACCCGGCCACGATTGGTGCGTCATCCGTCTGGGCCTTCCCGGGATCCTGCACGGGTTCGTCATCGATACGACCCACTTCAAGGGAAACGCGCCGGAGGCGTGCTCGATCGAAGCCTGCGAGACCGCGGATCTCTCTCCCGAGCCCTGGGAAGCCGAAAAGATTTCCTGGACCGAGCTCGTGCCGAAGTCGCCCGTGCGGCCCGACTCTCAGAACGTCTTTTCCGCCGCCGCCCCCCGCCCGTTCACCCATGTCCGGTTGAACATCTTTCCCGACGGCGGGGTCGCGCGCCTGCGGGTGCACGGCGAGGTCGCTCCGGACTGGGACCGGGTCGCGCGCGCCGGCGGCGAGCTCGACCTCGCGGCGGTCGAGAACGGAGGCCTCGTCCTCGCCGCGAGCGACGAGTTTTTCGGGGCGCGGCAGAACCTGATCATGCCGGGTCGCGGCCGCGACATGGGAGACGGCTGGGAGACGCAGCGGCGGCGGGGCATCGGCCACGACTGGGCGATCGTGCGGCTCGGGCGATCCGGGCTGGTGCGGCGGATCGACGTGGACACCGTGCACTTCAAGGGAAACGCGCCCGGCAGCTGCTCCGTCGAGGTCTGCCGGTCGCCGGGGGCCGGCGTTTCCGAGCTCCAGGAGTCCTCTCGCGAATGGGACCAGATTCTGCCGGAGACGAAGCTCTTCCCGCACACCCTCCACCGCTTCGAGCGGGAGCTCGCCCCCGCGGGTGAAGCGACGCACGCGCGGTTCAACATCTATCCGGACGGGGGAGTGAGCCGGCTCCGGCTATGGGCCCCCGCTCCGGTCTCGGCCGCTTCTCCGGCCCCCGGCGGGATCGTTTGACAGCCGCCGGAATCGGCCTCCTGGACGCCTTGCCTTCCGACGCGGCGGAGACGGAGTTGCTCGGATGCTGCGGCTCTCCCGAGTGGGCTCGGCGGATGGCCGCCGCGCGCCCGTTCGGCTCGCTCGACCGGCTCTTCCAGACCGCGGACGCGGCGTGGCGCTCCCTCCCGGACTCGGAGCGGCTCCAGGCGCTCGACGCCCATCCGCGCATCGGCGACCGGGCCGCCTCGGGACGCGCCGCCGAGGAGCAGGCGGCGGCGCTCTCGGCCGGCGACGAGGACGTGCGCCTCCTCGCCGAGGCGAATCGCGAGTACGAAGCGCGCTTCGGGCGCATCTTCATCGTCTGCGCGGCCGGCAGGACCGCGAGGCAGGTGCTGGCCCTCTGCCGGGAGCGATTGAAAAACGACGCGGCGATGGAGCTGACGATCGCCGCAGAAGAACAGCGTCAGATCACGCGTCTTCGGCTCGAGAGGCTGGCCGCGGGCCGATGAGCGCGATCACCACGCACATTCTCGACACCGCGCGCGGACGGCCGGCCCGGGGAGTTCCCCTGCGTCTCGAGGTGCGATCCGGAGGGACGACGTGGACGGCGATTGCGCAGGGGGTCTCCGACTCCGACGGGCGGGCGAGGCTTCTCGAGACCGTGTCCGGGCCGGGAACGTACCGGCTGACGTTCGACACGGGCGCCTATTTCGCGACCGTTGGCGCGTCGGCCTTCTACCCGGAGGTCCAGGTGGTCTTCGAGATCGTCGACGCGGCCTCGCACCACCACGTTCCCCTGCTCCTCTCGCCTTTCGGATACTCGACTTACCGGGGGAGCTGATGTCAGCTCTCAGTTTCAAGTTTTCGGTTTTCAGTTCTCAGCCCCTCTGACGATGCTCGCTGAAAACTCGTACGGGAAGTCCGGGATCCGGCTCGTCCACCGGAGGCGCCGGGGGGACCGCCACGAGATCCGGGATCTGACGGTCGCGATCGCACTCGAAGGCGACTTCGAAGCCGCGCATGTCGGAGGCGACAACTCGGGCATTCTGCCGACCGACACGATGAAGAACACCGTCTACGCGATGGCGCGTACGCGCGGCATCGGCGCCGCAGAGACGTTCGCGCTCGCTCTCTCGGAGCATTTCCTCGGAGCGAGCGCGGCCGCCTCCACGGCGCGGGTCTCTATCTCCGAACGTCCCTGGAGCCGCCTGCCGTCGGGCAGCGGGGAACATCCGAATGCGTTCGTCCTTTCGGGAGCCGAGCGACGGATCGTCCGCGTCGAACGGACCACGTCGGGCCCCGCCGTTCACGCCGGCCTGGAAGACCTGACGCTCTTGAAATCCGCGAGCTCGGGGTTTTCCGGGTTCCTCCGCGACGCCTACACGACCCTTCGCGAAACGGAAGACCGGATCCTGGCCACCGCCGTCCGGGCGATCTGGTCCTACGCGCCGGGCGAGATCTCCTGGGAACCCGTCGCGCGCGCGATCCGTTCGACGCTCCTCGAAACCTTCGCGGACCACGTGAGCGCGTCGGTGCAGCACACGCTTCACGCGATGGGACAAGGTGTGCTCGACGCCCATTCCGACGTCACGGAGATCCGGCTCTCGATGCCCAACAAGCACCATCTGCTCGTCGATCTGTCGCCGTTCGGGCTCGACAACCCCGGCGAGATCTTCGTGGCGACCGAAGAGCCGTTCGGATTGATCGAGGCGACGCTGCGAAGAGGGCGCTAGGCTCCGGGCGCGCGCTTCGCGCGGGCGAAGGGCGAAGGGCGAAGGGCGATGGCCTAGTCCTTCGATTCCCGATCGAGTTGACCGCGGAGTACCGCGGCCGTCTCGCTCCCTTTGGTCGCTCGGCTCCCGTATCCCGTTTCCCGGCCCCGTCGGGCCGCCGTCTTCCGGCCCGCGAGGATTTTCACGAAGGATCGGCTTCGCAGCTCTGCGAGGGTCAGCCCGCTCCTGTCGACGGCCTCCTGTTCGCTGATCGCGCCGCATGCCGACGCGCGCAGGAAGTAGCTCAGGAGACCCTGTCCGGTCGCCGCGTCGTCGAAGACGTCCGCGACGAGAGTGGCCTGCCCCGCCTTTGCGACGAAGTTCGTGAGACGCGCGGACGCGGCGTCGAGCCCCTCGAGGAAGAACGCATACAGGGCCGCGTAGCGGGTGGGCAGCTGCGCCGGGTGAAGGTCCCAGCCCTGGTAGAAGGCGTTCGCGAGAGAGTGCCGGACGTGGTCGTAGTGAAGCTTCCACGCGGAGTGGACCGCGGAGCGATTCTGAGCGATCTCCCGCCCGGTCAAGGTCCGGTCTTCGCCGCGGTGGGGAGGGACGGGCAGGACGTTTGTCGCCCCGTCGGAGAGCCACACGCCGGTGCCTGCCAGCGCCACCTGCATGGCATGCCGCGCGAAATCGCACGCAGGATGAAGCATGTGCTGATTGGCGGCGGTGATGTTCAGGGATGCCGTGTAGTCGTACGTTCCGAAATGCGCCGCGAGGCAGCGGCCGCCCGCCGCGGACACCAGGCCTCCAATCGAGATCTCTCCCTCTGGCCCGACGATCGACTGCGGCGTTTCGACCATGATCTCGAGCGCCAGCGCGCGTGCGGGCAGAGACAGCCCCCGCTCCAGCGCCTCGAAGAGCTCGGCAAGCGCCCCGACCTGCTCGGGCGCCGTGACCTTGGGAAGCGTCACGACAAAATTGTCCGGGAGCCCGCCGGCGTCTCGCACCATTTGTGTCACGAAGAGATCGAGTGTGCGGAAGGATCTCGCCCGGAGCTCCTCGGTGAACGGCTTGATGCGAATGCCGATGGAGGAAGGGAGCGTGCGGGCGGCCATTCCGGTCGCGACCTCGCGGGCGGCCGAGACCGCGTGGCCGTCTTCCTCGGCGTCGGATCTGTTGCCGTAGCCGTCCTCGAAGTCGATCCGGTAATCCTCGACCGGCTCGGTCCGCAGCCGATCGACGATCCGCCTCGAGATGACGGGCGCCAGCGACTCAGGGAGCTCGAGGACGCTCTTGAGCAGGTCGGACGAGGGAGCGTATTCCTGGAGGGCGCGCAACGCCGCGGCGCCGAGCTTCGGCGCCGTGTCGGAGCGGAACAGGTGGGCGCCCCCGTAGAAGGTGTGAACCGGTTGCCGCCGCGTCGTTTCTCCGGGATACCGTCCGGCGGTGGCGCTGTTCGCCTTCCGCAGACGCTCGGCGAGCGCTCGCGTCAGCTCCGCGGGCAGAGTCGTCGCCTCACTCACGCCGTCTCTCTCCAGAACTGCGCGAGAAGATTCCCCGCGACGCGGTGCCGGTAGGCGGCGGTCGACCGGAGGTCGTCGATGGGGTGGATCTCCCGAGCGAGCACGCGGCGCGCCTCCTCGATCGACCCGGATTCCGCGAGAGACGCCTCGGTGAGAGGCAGCCGGAGAACCGTGGGCGCGACGGACCCGAGGGCGAGCCGCGGCCGGGGAGAGCGGATGCCGGCCATGACCACCTTCGAGATCGCCTGGGCGGCGCGAGTGCCGACCTTGCGGAACCACTGCCGGCCCTCGACGGAAGGGATCTCGATCGCGACGATCAGCTCGTCGATCCGGCGCACCGACTTTCGGTATCCCGTGTAAAACCTGGTAAAAGGCACCCTCCGGCTCCCGGCGGCGCTTTCGAGGACGACGACGGCATCCGCCGCCGCCAGCACGGGAAGGGTGTCGCCGGCGGGAGAGGCGTTCGCGACGTTTCCCCCGAGCGTTCCGCGGTTCTGAATCTGCACGCCGCCGATCTCACGCGCGGCCGACGCGAGGATCGGAAGGCGTTCGGCCACGAGCGGCGATCTCACGATGTCGGTGTAGGTGGCGAGCGCCCCGATCGAGAGAACGTCTCCCTGCCGGCCGATCTCCCGTAGCGGGCGCAGCCGGGAGAGATCCAGAAACCGCGTCTCGCGGACGGTCCCGAAGTTGAGGCCCACGTAGAGGTCGGTTCCTCCGGCGAGCGGGGTGATGCCTGGCGCGTCCCGCAGCATCGAGAGGGCTTCCTGCAGAGATCGGGGCTCGAGGAGCGACAGGGAAGAGAAGGCAGTTCGCATGAGGCTCTCAGTCCGCCGCGCCGCGCGGGATCGCCGCCGCGCGAAGAGACCGGTAGATCCCCTCGTACCCGGTGCAACGGCATATGTTTCCCGCGAGGCCGCGGCGAATGTCCTGGAGGCCGGCGCCCTTCGGAAGCGCGACGGCCGCGAGGATCATTCCGGGCGTGCAGATGCCGCACTGGGCGCCGCCTTCGCGGATGAACGCCGACTGGAGCGCTTCGGCGCCCGCGAGGCCCTCGATCGTCGTGACGGCGCAGCCGCGGACCTGGGCGAACGGCACGAGGCACGAGTTGACGGCCTCTCCGTCGATCAGGACGGTGCAGGCCCCGCACTCGCCCTCGCCGCAGCCCTCCTTCGTCCCGGTCAGCGCGCAGTCTTCGCGGAGCACGTCGAGAAGCCGCTTCATCGGATGCGGCGTCAGGTCGGTATCGCGCCCGTTCAGGGAGAAACGCAGGAGGCCTCCATCACCCGCTCGGGCGTCGCCGGGATCTGGCGCAGGTCGACGCCCATGTGCCGGATCGCGTTCACGATGGCCGGCGCCGGGCCGTCGATCGGCATCTCGCCGATTCCCTTGGCCCCGTGAGGCCCGTGCGGATACGCGCTTTCGAGGATCACCACGTCGATGGGGGGCGTGTCGAGCGTCGTCGGGACCACGTAGTTGGTCATCTGCGCGTTCGCCATCGCGCCGTCGCGGAACACCACCTCCTCGAGAATCGCGTAGCCGATTCCCTGAGCGGTGCCGCCCTCGATCTGCCCGGCGGCGAGGGTGGGATGAATCGCCTTTCCGATCTCGCACACGGCCGTGAGACGGATGGGCCGGATCTCGAAGGTGTCGGGATCGCGTTCTACCTCGGCGACGTTGCAGCCCCAGCCGTAGGCGCCGTACGCGTCGCCGCGGTAGGTCTCGTCGCTCCATTCGAGCTCCGCCGGCTTCTCGTACTCGCGTGTGACCACCAGGGGGCCGTGGAGCTCGAGGTAGCGCGCGGGCGAGAGAGGCCCGAGGCGCGCCTTCATCTCGAGGGCGCAGTTCTCCAGGATCTTTCCGACCACCATGCACGTGCGGGACGCCACCGTCGGGCCGCTGTCGGGCACGCACGCGGTGTCCGCCTCCGACACCTCGACGTTCTCGTATGGAATGCCCAGCGCGTCGGCGACGATCTGCGCGTGGATGGTGCGCGTCCCCTGTCCGATCTCCGTCGACCCGACGAGGATCCTCGCCCCGGTCGGAGTGAGCGCGAGGGAGGCGCGGGAGGCGAGGCGGACCTCGCCGCCGCCCGTGAAGCCGGACCCGTGAAAGAAGAGCGAGAGCCCGATGCCCGCGTTCGTCCCCGACAGGGCCCGCCGGCGCGCTTCGAACCCCGTGCGCGCCACGGCCTCGCGCAGCACTTCGGCCGCGCTGCAGTCCCCCCCGAGGATCTGGCCCGTGGCGGTCGTGTCGCCCGGCCGGAAGAGGTTCAATTCCCGAAGTCGAACGGGATCCATCTCGAGCGCCTCCGCGATCCGTTCCATGTGCACCTCGGCGGCGAACAGGGTCTGGGGCGCTCCGAAGCCGCGGAAGGCGCCGTTCGGGGGCGTGTTCGTCATCGTCACCCGGCCGTGCACCCGGAGGTCGTCGCACCGGTACGGCCCCGTCGCATGGAGGACGCCGCGCGAGAGGACCACCGGTGACAGGGTCAGGTACGCGCCGCCGTCCATCAGGACGTCGATGTCCATCGCGACGATCCGGCCGCCCGCGGTGACTCCCGTCCTGTGCCGGACGATCGATGGATGGCGCTTGGTGGTGGCGAGCATGTCTTCGACCCGGTCGTACACCATCTTCACGGGACGGCCCGCCTTGAGCGCCAGGATCGCAGCGTGGCCCGCGAGCATGGACGGATACTCCTCCTTGCCGCCGAAACCGCCGCCTGTCTCCGTCTGCACCACCCGCACCTTCTCTGGCGGGAGTCCGAGAAGCACGACCAAAGCCTTGTGGACGTAGTAGGGGCACTGGAGGGACCCGTAGACGGTGATGCCTCCGTTCTCGGGGAGCGCAATGACGCCGTTGCACTCGATGTAGAGCTGCTCCTGGTGACCGGTCCGATATTCGCCTTCGACGATGCGATCCGCACGGGAAAACCCCCGGCCGAGGTCGCCCTTCTCGATACGAATCTCCTTGAAGATCCGCGGGGAGTCCGCCGGATCGTAGACGGGCGTCTCCGGGTCGTAGTCGATCGACACCCGTGCGCCGACGAGCGCCTCGCGGTCCTCGTGCGCGAGGAGAAGGATCGGCTCGGCGACGTGGCGAACGCGCCCGTCGGCCAGGCACGGCTGATCGTCTTCGATGAGCGCGATGACGTTCTTTCCGGGGACATCGCGGGCGCCGGCCACGACCCAGCCGGCCGGATCGAACTCGAGCCGAATGGACAGGATCCGGCCGGAGGGGATCGTCGATCGGATCGTCGTCCCGTGCAGCATGCCGGGAAACGAAAGGTCGTCGACGTACTTCGCCGCGCCGGTGACTTTTCCCTGGCCCTCTTTTCGGAGGACGTTCCGGCCGACGGCGGGCATGGAAGGGGCGCGCTTCCCGGTCAGCGCGCGCCGGCCGCCGCGAGCGAGTCGTGGAGGATCGCGAGCGCCTCCGAGACGTCGGGAGCGGTGACGTTCAAGGCGGGCGAGATCCGGAAGGTGTTGCCGTAGAGTCCGCCCTTTCCGACCAGGAGACCGCGTTCCCGCGCCGCTTCGAACACCCGGTTCGTCATCGCGGGATCGGGCGTCCGATCGCGGGCCACCTCGTCGACGACCATCTCCATCGCCTGCATCAAACCCATCCCGCGGACGTCGCCGACCGAGTGCGGGAATCGCGCCTTCAGCTCCTCGAGCCCGCCGCGCAGCAGGGCTCCCATGCGGCTTGCGTTGCCGACGAGGTCTTCCTCTTCGATGATCTGGATCGTCGCGTTGGCCGCCGCCGTCGAGACGGGATTGCCTCCGAACGTGGAGATCGTGAGCGACTTCAGGGCGGCCGCGATCTCGGGCGTCGCGATCGTCATGCCGAGAGGCAGCCCGTTCGCGATGCCTTTCGCCGCCGTCATGATGTCCGGCTGGACTCCCCAGTGCTCGATGCCCCACATCGTGCCGCCCGTCCGTCCGAAACCCGTCTGCACTTCGTCGCAGATGAAGACGCCGCCGAACTTCCGGATGATCGAGACGGCGATCTCGAAGTACTCCGGCGGGGGCGTGATGAACCCTCCGACGCCCTGGATCGGCTCGGCGATGAACGCCGCGATGCGCCCCGTGGTCGTCGTGCGGATGAGCTCGTCGATGTCCTGGGCGCAGGCAATCCCGCAGCTCGGATAGGTCAGATGCAGCGGGCAGCGATAGCAGTACGGAGACACGGCGTGTTTCACGCCGGGCACCATCGACGGAAGCGGACGCCAGGTCGAATGCCCGGTCAGAGACTGCGCGAGCGTGGAACGGCCGGAGTATCCGTGGCGGAGCGCGATGATCTCGGTCGAGCCGGTCGCGAGCTCCGCCATCATCACCGCCGTTTCGTCGGCCTCGGTGCCGGAGGCGGTGAAACACGTCTGTTTCAGGTTGCCGGGACTGATTCGCGCGAGGCGCTCGGCGAGCTCGACGACCGGGAGCGAGGGATAGAGGCTCGAGACGTGCGAGAGCCGGTCGATCTGGGCGCGGACGGCGGCGTTGACGCGGTCATTCGCGTGGCCGACGGAGACCGTGAGGATCCCGCCGAAGAAGTCGAGATACTCGTTTCCGTCGGCGTCCCGGATGCGGAGGCCCTTCCCCTCGGTCAGGACGATTGGATCCTTGTAATACTGAATGGTTGCCGGGAAGAGGAATTCCCGATGCTTCTCCCGGACGGTGCGGGTCAGCTCGGATGTGGGCGCGGCCGTCTTCGTGGTGCTCATCGAGCCTCCTCTTTCGACTGGGTGCCTGTCCTCGTAATCTCCTGCTGCGCGGAGGCGTGTCTCTCGCTGCGAGCCGAATGCTCGGTCGGACTTTGAGCAGGGGACTTCGGCAGTCCCCTGGACGCCTGGGGCTTGTGCGGCGTAGCTTGGCTATCCCTCCGCGCCGCCGGGGGTTCGGGGGACCGCAAGGTCCCACGCCAAAAACCAGCCCTGTGCTCCGGCTCTCGCTTCGGCCTCCCCGCGCTCGCGACGGACATTACTCGGACATGCTCCTACGACCTGGGATCGCGTTTCAGAAATGAGCCGGCGCCGGCCTTCCCGACGAACCGGCCGCGGTCGATCACGAGCCGTCCGCGCGAGAGCACGGTCTCCGCCGCGCCCGTGATCTCGCGTCCCTCATACGGGTTGTAGTCGACCTTCATGTGGAGCGTCTTCGCGGACAGCGTCACCTTCTTCTCCGGGTCGAAGACCACGATGTCGGCGTCCGAGCCGGGAGCGATCGTGCCCTTGCGGGGGAAGAGGCCGAAGATCTTCGCGGGCGAGGTGGACGTCAGCTCGACGAACCGGTTGATCGAGATCCGTCCCGCTCGGACGCCGCCGTCCCACACGAGGCTCATTCGGGTCTCGATTCCGGGAGCGCCGTTGGGGATCTTCGAGAAGTCGTCCTTCCCGAGCTCCTTCTGTCCTTGCATGCAGAACGGGCAGTGGTCCGTGGAAATCGTCTGGAGGTCGTTGCCGGCGAGCCCGCGCCAGAGCTTCTCCTCGTTGCCGGCGGCGCGGAGCGGAGGGCTCATGACGTACTTCGCTCCGTCGAAGCCGGGCTCCTCGTAGTTCGCGTAGGAGAGAAAAAGATACTGGGGGCACGTCTCCGCGTACGCCGGGATTCCCCGGTCCCGCGCCTCGGTGACCTGCTCGAGCGCTTCCGCGGCGGAGAGGTGGACGATGTAGATGGGTACGTCCGCCATTTCCGCCAGGGCGATGGCGCGGTGCGTGGCCTCGGCTTCCGCGCGCGCGGGACGGGTCAGCGCGTGGTACTTCGGGGCACGGTGCCCCTCGGCAAGCGCCCTCTGGACGAGCACGTCGATGACGCCTCCGTTCTCCGCGTGCATGCAGATCGTGCCGCCGTTCTCCCGGGTGCGAAGCAGCGCCCGGAAGATCGAGGCGTCGTCGAGCATGAAGACGCCCGGGTAGGCCATGAAGAGCTTGAACGATGTGATCCCTTCGCCGACCAGGGCGTCCATCTCCCCCTCGATCTTGTCGTCGAGCTCGGTGACGATCATGTGGAAGCCGTAGTCGATGGCGGCCTTGCCCTCCGCCTTCTTCATCCATGTGTCCCGCGCGTGGTGGAGGGTCTGACCCCGGTACTGGATCGCGAAATCCACCACGGACGTCGTCCCGCCATGAGCCGCCGCCACGGTGCCCGACTCGAAATCGTCCGCTGAGGTCGTCCCGCCGAACGGCATGTCGAGATGGGTGTGCACGTCGATCCCGCCCGGCAGAACGTATTTTCCGGACGCGTCGATCGTGAGATCCGCCGGCCTCGTCAGGGCCGAGCCGATCGCGGAGACCTTCTCTCCCTCGATCCAGACGTCGCCGCGATAGAGGTCCGTCGCCGTCGCGATCGTGCCGTTGCGGATGAGAGTCGTCGTCATCCGACGAGAGACGCCATGGCTTCGTAGGTCTCCGGCCGGCGGTCCCGGTAGAACTGCCAGACGCGCCGGACCTCCTCGATCATGTCGAGGTCCATTTCCGCCGTGACGAGCTCGTTCCTGTCTTCGGAGCCGACGGCGAGGAAGTTGCCGCGCGGATCGACGAAGTAGGACGAGCCGTAGAACTTGCCGATGTTCCAGGGCGCCTCCGTCCCCACGCGGTTGCTGCAGGCCATGAAATAGCCGTTCGCGACGGCGTGCGCCGGCTGCTCGAGCTTCCAGAGGTACTGCGAGAGTCCCGCGACGGTGGCGGACGGGTTGAAGACGATCTCCGCGCCGTTCAACCCGAGGAGCCGGGCTCCCTCGGGGAAGTGGCGGTCGTAGCAGATGTAGACGCCGACCTTCGCGTACCGGGTCTGGAAAACGGGATAGCCGAGGTTTCCCGGCTTGAAAAAATACTTCTCCCAGAAGCCGGACGTGTGGGGGATGTGGTTCTTGCGGTACTTGCCGAGGTACGAGCCGTCGGCGTCGTACACGGCGGCAGTGTTGTAGTACACGCCCGCCTGTTCGCGCTCATAGACTGGGATCACCATCGCCATCCGATACTGCTTCGCGTACTGCGCGAGACGCTCCGTGGTCGGGCCCGGAACGGGCTCCGCCATGTCGTACCAGCGGGCGTCCTGGGACGGGCAGAAGTACGGGCCGTTGAAGATTTCCTGCAGCCCGAGGATCTGGACGCCGCGCCTTCCCGCCTCTTCGATCAGCGGAACGTGTGCGTCGATCGCCGCGTCGGAAATTTCCTTGGTGGACGCGCCGGGGTCGGAGATCGGGTTCGCGCACTGAATCAGGCCGCCGAGCACCTTCCGTGGCATGTTCGTCCTCCGTTATCCGCGGGGTTGGAGAGCGCTGTCGATCAGAACCAGCGCGAGATCACGACCTTCTTGTCCGTGTAGAACTCGAAGGCGTCTCGCCCGTGCACTTTGAGGTCGCCGAAGAAGCTGTCCTTGGAACCGCCGAAGGGGAAGTACGCCATCGGCGCGGCCACCCCGATGTTGACGCCCACCATGGACGCGGAGGCGTGGCGCGCGAACTCCCGCGCGGACTTGCCGCTCGACGTGAAGATCGACGTGGCGTTCGCGTTCGGGTGGGCGTGCATGACGGCAATCGCGTCGTCGAGAGTCTCGACGGGATGGATCGAGGCCACGGGACCGAAAATCTCCTCGTGCCCGATCGCCATCTCCGGGGTCACGCCGTCGAAGATCGTCGGGCCCACGAAGAATCCCTTCTCCCGGCCGGGCACGTCCACCTTCCGGCCGTCGAGCACGAGATCGGCCCCTTCGGAGACCCCCTTTTCGATGTAACCGAGGACCTTCTCGCGATGGCGGCCGCTGATGACCGGGCCCATTCCCACCGCCGGGTCCGTCCCGTCCCCGACCTTCAGGCCGCGCGCCGCCTCGGCGAGGCGTTCGCGGGCGACGCCGTGCGCCTCCCCGACGGGGACGAGGACGCTTCCTGCGAGGCACCGCTCGCCGGCGCACCCGTAGAACGATTCGGTGATCACCGGGATCGCCCGATCCCATTGAGCGTCGGGCATCACCACAACGAAATTCTTCGCCCCGCCGAGAGCCTGCACGCGCTTGCCCGTGTGCGTGGCGCGGCGATACACGGCGCGCGCGACGGGCGTCGAACCGACGAACGACACGGCGGAAATGCCCGGGTGGTCGCAGATGGCTTCGACGGCCTCGCGCCCGCCGTTGACCAAGTTCACGACACCGGGAGGAAGGCCGCATTGCTCGAGAAGCTCGAACATGCGCTTCTGCGAGAGCGGAACCTGCTCCGACGGCTTCGCGATGAACGTGTTTCCGGTGGCGACCGCGAAGGGGAGAAACCATAGGGGCACCATGGCGGGGAAATTGAACGGCGCGATCGCGGCGCAGACGCCCACCGGTTGCCTGTACGCCTGGCAGTCGACCCCCGACGAGATGTTCTCGAGCGAGTACCCCATCGAGAGGGAAGGAGCGCCGCAGGCGACCTCGACGCACTCGATCCCGCGGCGAACGCTTCCTCGCGCCTCGTCGAGGGTCTTTCCATGCTCGGTCGTCACGATCGACGCGAGCTCTTCGAAATGCTCTTCCAGGAGAGCCTTGAACCGGTAGAGGACCTGCGTCCGCGCCACGACCGGGGTGTCTCTCCACGCCGGGAAGGCCTTCCTCGCGGCGTCGACGGCCTGATCGACCTCGGCGGCGGGGGAGAGGGGCGTCCGGGCGATGACCTCGCCGCGGGCGGGATTGGTGACGTCCTGGAACTCGCGGGCCCGGGACTCGACCCAGCGTCCCCCGATATAGTTCGGGAGGACGGGGACATCGCTCTGCGAGCGGCGGGCGGTGCCTTCCGAGAGCGCGGTGCTGGCCATGGGCGAACCTCCTTGGCGGAAGGGGAAGGATATCTGAATGGGTCGTCAGTTATCAGTTCTGAGTTCTGAGTTTTCGGGCTCGATTCTCGCCCGGAGGGGCCCGCAACCCGGCGCCTCCCTTTGATTCCCGGCCCCCGTTCCCGTCCCCTCCCCCCACCGCCTCCCGCCTGAGCCGCGCGGTGCGCGCGCTCCTTCCCGCCTCCCCCGTCCCGCCTCAGGTCTTCAAGGGGCGTACAATTTTCGGTTTCCATCCGGAGGCGTCATGAGCGTCGATCTCTCGGTGAATTTCACGGGGGTCCGGTTCGAGAATCCGTTCCTTCTGTCGTCCGCTCCGCCGACCGAGTCGGAGGCGAACATCCTCCGGGCCTTCGAGGCCGGGTGGGGAGGCGTCGTCACCAAGACGATCGGCCTCCATCCGGTCGTCAACGTGCGGGGGCCGAAGACCAAGTTCCTCCGGTCCGAGATCGACTCGACGGGAATCTCGATGCAGAAACGCCCGGGCACGGCGCTGCACTCGTCGTGGAACTGGGAGCTGATCTCGGACAAGACCCTCGACTGGTGGGCGCCTCGCATTTCACGGATCAAGAAGGCGCACCCTGGAAAAGTTCTCATCGCCTCCATCATGGCGGGGTCGGGCAGCGACACCGAGCTCGCGCACTGGCAGACGCTGGCCCGCGTCTGTCAGGACGAGGGGGCCGACGCCCTCGAGCTGAATCTTTCGTGTCCGCACATGGATCGGCAGGACATGGGGTCCAACATCGGAAGGGACAGCGAGCTCGTTTCGGTGGTGGCCCAGGTCGTCCGTGAGGTGTCGCGCATTCCCGTCTGGGCGAAGCTGACGCCTTCGACGACGGACATCGTCCTCGAGGCGAAGGCGGCTTTCCTCGGCGGCGCCGACGCGATCTCCTCTTCCAACACCTTCACTTCGCTTCCGCTGGTCGATCCGGAGACCCTCGAGTTCGAAGTGAACGTCGATGGCCTCGTCTCGACGGGAGGGCTCGGAGGCCCCGCGATTCTCCCGCTCTCTCTCGCGAAGGTGGCCCAGATGACGGGCGCCTTCCCCGACCGCAGCTTCTCGGGGATCGGCGGGATCGCGAGCTTTGCCCATGCGCTGAACTACTTTCTCCTCGGTTGCGGAACCGTCCAGGTGTGCACCGCGGCCATGCTCGACCGCGCCGTCGGTCCCAACGTGATCAAAGCGCTCATCCGGGACATGACCGAATTCCTGGAGAAGCGCGCCGATCGCGGCTGGAAGAGCCTGGAGGATTTTCGAGGACTTTCCCGCGACCGGATCGTCCCGCAGTCGCGCATCGCCCGCCCGGGCGCGTCCGAGTACCACGGCGGGCACGACAGCGCGGAGGGGTATGCGGATCCGGCGGAGCTGCACGTCCGCGCGGACTGACGGCGCCTGCGGGCCTGACGGCGCCTGCGGGCGGGACGGTGCCTGCGGGCGGGACGGATCCGCCTGCGAATTGACCGCGCTCGCGCATTTGCGCCATAGTCACGAGGTTCAATGAGCTCGGCCTCTTCGCGCCGGCGCGCCTCCGCGGAACCCTTCCCGAAATCCTCTCCGGCCTCCTTCCGCAGGAAGGTACGGGTGGGATTCGCGGGCGCGGCTCTCCTAGTCCTGGTCTTCGCGGCCGCCGCTCTCGTCGCGTTGAACGGCTCGGTCTCGAGCGCGCGGTTCGTGCTCGACCAGTCCCGGCAGATCATCGAGTTCGGCCGATTCCAGTCCGCGGTCGAGCGAAAGATGACGACCTTCCGCGGCTACCTGCTCACGGGGGACGAGCGCCGGCTGAAAGCCTTCGGGGTCTCTCGGGCCGCGGTCGGGATCGGGCTTTCCCGGCTCGAGAAATACGCTTCGGCGGAAGATCGCGATCTGGTGGAAAGGCTGCGGGAGGGCGAGGCGGAGCACCAGAGGGCCGCCGAAGCCGCAATCGCTCTTCGGCGCTCGGGCGCGGATCTCGAGTCGGTGGCACGATACTTCGCCGAGACGGTCGAGCCGCGACGGGAGGCGTTCGAGGCCGCCATCGATTCGTTTCTGAGAACGCGCGAACGCATTCTGGAGGCTGCGGCGCGCGACTCCGAACGCACGAACGCTCTTTCCTTCGTGGTCCTGGCGGCCATCGGCTTGTCCGCTCTCGGTGCGACCGTCGTTCTCTCGGTCGTTCTGACGCGCCGCCTGTCGGGGCTGTTCGAGGCGGAGCAGGAGGAGCGGCACCGCGCGCAGGACAGCGCCGGCGCGCTTGCCGCCAGCGAGGAGCGTTTCCGGCGGCTGTACGACTCCGGGATGATCGGCATCGGATTCGGAGATCTCTCGGGAGCGCTCGTCGACGGGAACGACGCTTTCCTGCGGATCCTCGGCCGCACCCGGGAAGAGCTCGGCGGCGCAGGCCTGAGATGGGACGCGCTGACGCCGCCCGAGTGGAAGGCGGCGGACGAGGACGACATCCAGGAGCTGCGGACGAAGGGCGTCTTTCAGCCCCATGAAAAAGAATACCTCCGGGCAGATGGAGAGCGCGTGTCGGTGCTCGTCGGCGGGGCGCTCCTGCCGGGAGCGTCGGACCGCTTCGCGGCGTTCGCACTCGACGTCACGGAAAGGAAGAGTGGGGAGGCCGAGCGGTCGGATCTCCTTCGGCGGGAACAGACGGCCCGCGCCGCGGCGGAGGGAGCGCAGCGCCGGTCGTCGTTTCTGGCGCGCGCGAGCCAAATCCTGGCGTCCTCCCTCGACTACGCGATCACTCTGCAATCGATCGCGGCCCTCGCCGTTCCGGACATTTCGGACTGGTGCTTCATCGACCTCGTCTCGGACGAGGGCATCCGGCGCGTCGCCGTCACGTGCGCCTTTCCTGAGCGCGCGGGCCTCGCCCGCGAGCTCGAGACGGCGAACCTCCTCGACGCCGACGCTCCCGTCGGACCGCCCAACGTCCTCCGCACCGGCCGCTCGGAGCTGATCGAGACCCTGGACGACGAGGCGTTGAGCTCGGTCGCGCGAAGCCCGGAGGCCTACCGGATCCTGCGGGACATGGCGATCGTCTCCGTGATGACGGTCGCCATCCGCGACTCTCAGGCGGTCGTCGGGATCGTGACGCTCGTGAGCGCCGAGTCCGGCCGCCGGTTTGGGACGGACGACCTCGCTCTCGCCGAGGATCTCGCGGTCCGCGCCGGCGTGGCGATGGAAAACGCGCGGCTGTTCGACCTGGTCCGGCAGGAGCGCGCCCTCGCCGAGTGGCACGAGGCCCGGTCCTCGTTTCTGGCCCGAGCAAGCGAAGTACTCGCCTCGTCTCTCGATTACCGGACGACGCTCGCCAGCGTCGCCCGCCTCGCGATCACCGAAGTTGCGGATTTCTGCGTGATCGACATGCAGCAGAAGGATGGCTCGCTGAGAACGCTCGCGATCGAGCATTCGGATCCGAACATCCGGGACGAGGCGAGGAACATCTTGAAGAAGTTCCCCTCCCGACAGGACCAGCCGTATGGTCCCCCGAACGTGATCCGAACGGGAAACCCGGAGCTGGCCTCCACGATCTCGGAGGAGATGCTGCGGGCGGCGACCCTGAGCGAAAGCCACTACCAGGCCGCCGCGAAGCTCGGCTTTCGCTCCTACATGTGCGTTCCGATCGGAGTGCGAGGTCAGCTGCTCGGAACGGTTACGTTCATCGCATCCAGTTCGGGTCGGAACTACACGCCGGACGATCTATCGCTCGCCGAGGCTCTCGCCTACCGGGCGAGCCTTGCGATCGACAACTCCCGTCTGTACGAAGAGGCCCAGGAGGCGATCCGCGCGCGCGACGAGTTTCTCTCCGTCGCCTCTCATGAGCTCAAGACGCCGGTGACGACCCTGCAACTGCAGGTCCAGGGGCTGCTTCGCCGCGTGCGGACGGGAGCGGTGCCGAGCGCGGAGGCGCTGGCGGAACGGCTCGCGACGTCCGAGCGTCAGGTCGAGCGGCTCACCCATCTCATCAACGACCTGCTGGACATCTCCCGGATCACGGGAGGCCGGCTCGACCTCCACATCGAGCCGGTGGATTTCTCCGCCGTACTGCGGGAGGTCTCCACGCGTCTCGAGGAGTCCCTGGTGCGCGCCGGGTGCGCGCTCGTCGTCAACGCGCCGGAACCCCACGTCGGAGCCTGGGACCGGCTGCGCCTCGACCAGATCGTCACCAACCTCGTGTCCAACGCGATGAAGTACGGAGCGGGAAAGCCGATCGAGCTCACTCTGACCTCTCACGGCGACATCGTCCGCCTCGCGGTGGCGGACGAGGGCATCGGGATCGCCCCCGAGAACCAGGCGCGCATCTTCGAGCGTTTCGAGCGCGCGGTATCGGGCCGGCACTACGGAGGGCTTGGCCTCGGGCTCTGGATCGTCCGCCAGATCGTCGACGCTCTGGGCGGCGTGATCGCGGTGCACAGCGAGGCGGGCCGCGGTTCGGTGTTCACCGTGGATCTCCCGCGAGAGCGCCACCCGGCGGCGGTCGGACGGGCTTCCGAACCCGCGTTGAGAGTTGAGCGTTAGCATGGGAGTTGAGAGTTGAGAGTTGAGAGTTCAGGTCGAGAAATGACGAGAACCGGGAACCCGGGTGAATCGTGCGCGCCGCTCCGACTCTGAAGTCTCCGTTTTCCGCTCAACGCCGAACGCCGAACGCCGAACGCCGAACGCTGAACGCAAAGCCCTCTGGTCT
>JBDUBP010000183.1:0-4313 GCA_040004075.1 Acidobacteriota bacterium
GCCGAGCTTCGTTTCTCCGAAGTACCGGACGACGCCGACCGCGACATCCGTGACCCCGGCGGCCTCGATGGCGGAAGCGATCGGCTTGCCCGCGGTTCCCGCCGGCTCTCCGGCATCCGACGAACGCGACCGGGCCTCGTCGACCGGGCCGAGCCTCCAGGCAAAGGCGACGTGAGAGGCGTCGTGGTAATCGCGCCGCCAGCACGCGAGGGCGGACCCGGCCTCGTCGGAATCCCGGCAGGGTAACGCGAAGGCCAGGAATCGAGAGGCCCGTTCGCGGACTTCGAAGCGGCCTTCCGCGCCGGAACAGCGCGCTCGTCGCTCACCCTCAGCGGGCGCGCAGGACGTTCTCGTACAGCGCGCGATACCGGCCGACGATCGCATCCGTGGGATATTTCGAGACCGCCCTCTCTCGCGCGGAATCGGAGAACCTGCGCCACAGAACCGGATCCGTGGCGAGGCGCAGGGCGGCGTCCGCCATTCCGTCGACGTCCCCGACGGGCCGCAGAAACCCGTTCACGCCGTCCTGCACGACCTCGGGCAGGCCGCCGGCGAGAGTCCCGATGACGGGTACGCCGCACGCCATGGCTTCGAGGGCGGAAAGCCCGAATGACTCCGCGTCCGATGGGAGGAGGAAGACCGTTCCGATCGGAAGGACGGTTTCGATCGAGGCGACATTGCCGAGAAACAGCGTGTCCTGTTCGAAGCCGCCGGCGGAGACCAGCCTCTCGGCGAGCG
Organism: Acidobacteriota bacterium; assembly: GCA_040004075.1. Taxonomy (GTDB): domain Bacteria; phylum Acidobacteriota; class Thermoanaerobaculia; order UBA5066; family Gp7-AA6; genus JALYUA01. The sequence goes on from JBDUBP010000183.1 coordinate 739, forward strand.
AGCGCTCAGGCCCGTCTCCGACGAGGACGAGGCGGGCGGGAACGCGGCGGCGGACCCGCTCGAAGATTCCGACGACGTCGGCGATCCGCTTGACGGGCCGGAAATTCGAGACGTGCAGGAGGACGCATTCGGTTTCCCGGGCGAGGGTGCGCGCGAAGGGAGAGGCCCCGTCGGGACGGTAGACAGAAGCGTCCACGAAGTTCGGGATGACCTCGACGTCGCGCCGCACCGACAGCTCCCGAGCCGTCACATCCCGGAGATAGTCCGAGACCGCGGTCACGCCGTCGCTCTTCTCGATTCCAAATCGCGTGATCGGAAGATAGGAGCGGTCCTGGCCGACGATCGTGATGTCCGTCCCGTGGAGTGTCGTGACCACTTTCAGCCGGATGCCGTCCCCCGCGATCATGTCGCGCGCGAGGATCGCGGAGATCGCGTGAGGAAGCGCGTAATGCACGTGGAGGAGGTCGAGGCCCGCGTGCGTCGCGACCTCCGCCATCTTCGTGGCCAGCGCGAGCGTGTAGGGAGGAGAGACGAACAGGGGATAGGTCGGAGCGACGACCTCGTGGAAGAAGACCCGAGGCCGGGGCAGCGCGAGCCGGGTCGGCAGGGCGTACGAAATGAAGTGGACTTCGTCCCCGCGGTCCGCGAGGGCGATCCCCAGCTCCGTCGCGACGACACCGCTGCCGCCGTAAGTGGGGTAGCACGTAATTCCGATTTTCATGAAAGAGGTTGAGAGTCGAGAGTCAAGAGTTGAGAGCGGGAGACGGATTCAAGGCAGACGCGGCAAAAGGAGCTCGTCGGGCAAAAACCTTGCGCCGTTCGGGCCTGACTCTGAACCCTCAACTCTAAACTCTCAACTTCCTAAAATCCCGGCTCGAAGCCTTCGAACGCGGCGATCGGGTCTCCAACCTTCGGCGGCCGCTTCGAGACGAACCCTTCGCCGAACTCGACGCCGATCAGGAACCCGAAATGACGCGCGCGCGCTTCAATGGCCTCGAGGAATCCTTTCGCGGAGAGAAGGGTCGTCGGCTCGGTCGAGCGGGGATCGTGGAACTGGCTCGCGAAGGCCCGCACGGCAGCCCGCCGGGTGTCCATTGCCTCCGTCACGTCGACGACGAACGTGGGAGCGTGAACGTAGGCGGTCGAAAAGTAGATCGTCTGCTGCGGCCGGTGCGCGGGAGAGGGCGTCTCGATCCTTCTCAGGCCCGCATAGAACGCGGCATCCGTCGTCAGCTCTCCCGCCCGGCGGTGGTCGGGATGGCGGTCGTCCGGGAAGGACGTTACGATCAGCCGCGGCCGCTCACGGCGAATCACCTCGATGAGAACGAGCTCGTTCTCCCGCGTCTGCCGGAGTCCGCCGTCGCCAAAGTCGAGCGTCTCGCGGAACTCGGCGCCGAGGATCTCGGCGGCCTGCCGCGCCTCGCGATCCCGCGTCTCGGCGTTTCCCCGAGTCCCCATTTCGCCGCGGGTCAGGTCCACGATCCCGAACCGGCCGCCTTTCGCCTTGCAGCGCACGAGAGTTCCCGCGCAGCCGAGCTCGATGTCGTCCGGATGGGCGGCGATGGCCAGGATGTCAACGGCCATCGGCTTTCGAGCCCTCCGTCTCCGCCGTGTCCACTGCCAGCTCGGCGACCGAGGCGCCCTCGAGCGAGCCCCGGGCGGCCTCGCGAATTCGATCGAGAGAGGCGGGGCCGTAGGCCAGCAGCGGAACCAGAGGCGGATAGAGCCGCTCGGCCGGCGCGCCCGATGGCAGCAGCATCGTGTCGAGCCGCTTGCGGCGTCCGTTGACGACCTCGTCCTTCTTTTCCGCCGCCTTCTTCATGCGCTCCTTCAGCTGCTCCATCTGGTACGCGACTTTGCGCTTCGTGTTTTCCAGAGCCCCGACCAGCGTGGGATCGAGCGCGCGGATGTCGGGCTCGAGGTCCGCGAGCGCCTTGTCCGCCTCGGCCGCTGCGGTGTCGAGACGGGGAGCGCCCGGCACGTCCACGGGGGCGCTCTCCGCGGCCGGCGCGAGCAGGCCGTCCCGCGTGATTCCCAGGGCTTCCATGAGGCGGCGCTCCGGGGGACCGACCGGGATCACGAACGAGCGCGGCAGCAGCACGGGCGGCGTCAGATCGAAGACGCGGAACAGAGGCAGGGACTGGGCGTGGTACGCGATCTCCGCGGGTCCCAGGACGGCTGCGGCCGTCGGCATCAGCCAGGACTTCAGGACGGGCCGCGTCAGGACGTCCGTGGAGGGCCAATCCTCGCCGCTCGCGACGCGGGCGGCTGCGTCGGGGACGGACTCCACCCGGCGGCGCTCGCCCCGGGCGATCGTGAAGAACGGAAAGATCTCCGGGCGGAAGGGGACCGGCGAGGGCAGACCGGCCGCCTCCAGCCTGGCGCTCGCCTGTCGAAGGGCTTCGCGCAAGACGCCCTCGCGGCGGACGGCCCCCTGGAAGAAAGCGGCGGTCGCCTCGCGCAATGCATCCTGGTAGGGGTCGAGAACGAGAAGGCCCTCGGGCGAAAGATCGAGCAGGGCCTCGATGAACGCCTCGCCATAAGTCGTTCCGGGCGCGTAGCGCCGGCGAAGAGTCGCCAGGATTTGTTCCGACTCCGGAGCGCGCGCGTCGGCCGCGAAGCCGTCGAGGAGCTTCGTGACGCCCTCGGGAAGCCGCCGGCGACCGACCGGCTCCCGGTTGGCGCGGTCGGCCCCCTCGAGCACGAGCACCTCGGGCCCCTCGCGGCCGGGCCTCGCGGTGCGCGCCACTTCTTCGAGATCGTGATCGTCGGTCAGCGCCCAGAAGACGGGCACCGCGGGGACACCCCGCTCGGAAATTTCCCGCGCCACCCGGATCGCGTCGAACGCCTTGGTGACCGTGAAGAGAGGACCGGTGAAGAGGCCGACCTGGTGCCCGGCGACCACGGCGACCGCGCGGCCCGCCGCGAGATCCTCGGCGCGGCCCCCGGCGGCGTCGCCGCGACAGCGAAACGCCTTGGCCGGCACGCGGGACGGAGTGCCGAGAAGCTCACGCGCCCGAGCGGCGGCCGCCTCGATCGTCGGCGGATCGGGGAAGAATTCCGGAAGGCCCGCGAGAAAGGGCCGGAACAGGGGCGAGAGGCCGGGGTACCGCTCGAAGGGGACGATCGAGCCGCTCATCTCTTGCGAGCCAGCACGATCAGCCGCGGGCAGTCCGGGCCCACGGGATTCCCGTCGAAATCCCCCCAGGTCGCTTCGATCTCGAGGCCCGCTCTCTCGAACATCCCCGTCAGCTCCTCCGCCGAATAGGCGCGCACGCTCTCGCGAAACGTCTCCGTCGAAGAGTCGCGGCGCACCTCGATCTCCTTCTCGATCCGCCGCGTTTCCTCGTTCCACCAGCGCCGAATCCGGTATTCCCGGCCTCCGGTCGCACGACTCTCTTCCGCCACGAGTCGCGAGAGCACGAAATTCAGGCCGAAGGTATCGCAGAGCACGCGGCCGCCCGGTTCGAGAGCCCGGTCGATCTCCGCGACGACCGCGAAATTGTCCGTCTCCGACCGAAAGTACCCGAAGCTCGTGAAGAAGTTGACGATCGAACGGAAACTGCCGTCGGGAA
>JBDUBP010000267.1:0-4309 GCA_040004075.1 Acidobacteriota bacterium
TCCACTCCATTCTCGTGCAGGAGGGCATCTTCGAATTCGACGGCCGCAAGATGGCGTTCTCGGGCCGGCTCGAAGATTTCGCCGCCGAGCTGAATGCGCTCCCCGGTGGCGGCTACCGCGGCGGGATGGTCGCGCAGCGCGCCACGGTTCGCGTCACCGACTCGGAGCCGATCGTCGCCTCGCTCCGCACGCGATTCGTGCTCGATCCCAAACGCGGCCTCACCTTCGACGACATCCGGTTGGAGGGCCCCTTCGGAACGCTGCGCGCCAGCGGCGCGCTCGAGAATCTGAGCCGCCCGAACGCGGTCTTCGCGGCCACCGGGGACCTCTCGATCGAGGAGGTCCAGCGGCTCTTTCACGTGAACCTCGGATTCGCGGGCCGCGCCGCCTTGCGCCTGCGGGTCCAGATTCCGCCCGCGGGCGGCTTCCGGCTCGCCGGGACGTTGAAGTCCGCCCGGGTGCGCGCCGACCCGTTCACGCTGGACGACCTCGCGGCGACCGTCACCGCGACGCCGGACGTGCTGGTGGCTGAGATCGAGCGTGCCGGGTATTCGGGCGGGACGGCATCCGGGACCTTCCGCATCGGCAACCTCGGGGGCAAGCCGCAACCGATGACGCTCGTCCTCGAAGCCGGCGGTTTTTCCGTCGAGCGCTTCTTCGGGGACATCGGCCTGCCGGGAACGGGGCTCTCCGGTTCCGGGGGAGTTTCGGTCGCCCTGCGCTGGGGCGACGCGGGCATCCTGCGCGCTGACGGCGGCGGCACGCTTCGTATCGTTCCGGGCCCCGCCTCGTCGCTCGTCCGCGGGCGCTTCGGTATTCCGACCGGAGGCGGAGGACCCTTCTCGGTCGTCCGGGGCCGAATCGGCTTCGAGGGCGCCTCCTTTCGCTTTCCGCAGACGACGATCGACCTCACGGGCGGGCTCGTCATCGGAAAGTGGCAGCCCGATTTCGACTTCAGGCTCCGCTCGAAGGATCTCTCCGAAGTGGACCGGATCTTCCAGAATTTCCTCGCGGCCGGGGGGAGCAAGCCGGACGCTCTGGGGCTCGGAGGATCGGGGGAAGTCTCGGGACACCTGGGCGGCCGCTGGACCGAGCCGGAGGCCGTCGCGCAAGTGAGCGCTGAGGACGCCCATTATGCCGGCGTGTTGTTCGGGAGCGTCCGCGGCAGCGTCGAGATGCGGGATGGTGCGTTCTTTTTCCGGCCTCTCCGGGTCTACGACGGAGAGGCGACGCTGTCGCTCGAAGGCATGGCGCGTTACCGGGTGATTCCGGGCCGGCCGCGGTTCGATCTCTCTCTCGCCGCGAACCGCTACCCCCTTTCGAGGCTCCTCGAGTATCTCGATCTGAAGTTTCCGGTCGACGGCCGGGTGACGGGCGCCTTCCCGGTGTCCGGCACGCCCGAGGCGCTCACCGGCGGCGGGGCGATCACCCTGACCGACGCGACGGTCTGGGGACAGAAGTTCGGGCAGATGACGGCAAGCGTGCTCTTCACGCCCGGCCGGCTCGCGCTCGAGGACCTTCGGGCGTCGCTCGGGCAGGGGATGCTCGGCGGGCGCGGGGCTCTCTCTCTGCGAGACCGCACTTTCGAGGCCCGGCTCGCGGGCGACAACATTCCCGTGAACGCGATCAACGCGCTCGCGTCGAGCGCGAAGGACGTTTCCGGCCGGCTCTCCTTCCAGCTCTCCGGCGGCGGCTCGATCGACCGGCCGGACCTGAAGGTGACCGCGTCCCTGGCCGACGGGACCTTCTTCGGACACGCGCTGCCCGAGGGCCGTGAGCCGCGCCTGGAAGCGACGGTCGCCGCGGGGGTTCTCGACGCGGTCGCCGAGGTGCCGTCGCGCTGGAGCCTGAAGGCGCACGGAGACGTCTTCGGTCAGCCCGCGCGCGTCGACGTGGCGCTCGACGCTCCAGACCTCGCGTCCTTCCTGCTGATGACGCCGTTCGCGCTTCCGGCGGGGCGCGGCGGCTCGGTCGCGTTCGAGGGGTCGCTGACTCTCCCGGTCAAATCGGGGGACCTGCCGAGCGGCGAGTTCCGGATGACCCGCGCGCGGCTCGATCTCCCCGACCGGCCCGGAGTCCTCGCGACGTCGGGAGTGGTGCGCATGTCTCTGGCCGACGGGCGGCTCTCCTTCCAGGACTTCCAGGCGGCCGGCGAGGGAACGGACCTCAAGGCGGGCGGCTGGATGGACCTCGGCGGAAAACCGGGCGGCATGAACCTGACCCTCTCGGGAAAGATAGACGCCGCCCTTCTCTCGCTGGAGTTCCCGAATCTCGGCCTGTCGGGCCGCGTGGTGCTGGACGTTCGCGCCGGCGGAACGCTGTCCGCCCCAAACCTCTCCGGCTCGCTTCGGGTCGAGAACGGAAAATACCGCCTCACGAGCCTTTCGCAGATCGTCGATAACGTCGATGCCACCGTCACGCTGCAGGGTTCCCGGGCGGACCTCGAGGGACGCGCGAAGTTCGGCGGGGGAGAGCTGTACGTGTCGGGCGCCGTCCGCCTCGAGCGCCTCGCCCTGCAGGATTTTCGCGTCTCCATCCAGGCGCGCCGCGTGGCGCTGCACTACCCGCAGGACCTGCGACTGCAGGTGGACGCGGATCTCGTCGCCACCGGGAACGGGAGGCGCAACGACCTCCGCGGCGAGGTGACTCTGTTGAGGGGAACGTACTCGCGCGATTTCGAGGTGACGTTGTCCGACCTGCTCGCCCGCAGCCGCCCGGCCGACGCGATCGTGGCGCAGGATGCGTGGAAGGAGCAGACCTCGCTCGACGTTCGGATCGTGTCGTCGGCCGCCCTCGAGGTCCGGAACAACCTCGCCCGCCTGACCGCCACGGTCGACCTGCTCGCGAGAGGAACGGTGGCGGACCCGACGGTGACGGGGCAGATCGTGCTCGACGAAGGGGGGCGCATCACGTTCCGGGACGTGCGGTACAACATCGAGTCCGGAACGATCACGTTCGCGAGCGCTCGCGGGTTCACTCCGATCCTCGACATCCACGCCCGCGCGGAAGTCCGGGGTTACGACCTTATGGTCAATCTCGTCGGGACGTGGCCGCGGATCCAGACGAGCTTCTCCTCCGACCCGCCGCTGCCGGACGAGCAGATCTTCGGCCTTCTCCTGACGGGAACGGCGCCGACCTCCCGCGCGACCGCATCGACCGACACGACGAGCGAGTCGATCGTCTCGGCGGGCGCCTCCATCGCGGCCGGCGCGGCGGCGAGCACAATCACCCGCCCGACACAGCGTCTCTTCAAGCTCGACCGCTTCGAGATCGACCCCGTCTTCTCGGGAGGCCAGCTCTCCGACATCCGGTCGACGATCGGAAAGCAGATCGCGCCGAACGTTCTCGCCACGTATTCTCAATCGCTCGACACGAGCAAGCCGCCCGTCTACGGGCTCGAGTGGCAGATCAGCAACAGCATCGTTCTGCGGGCGCAGCATGACGAGAACGGCGTTTACTTGGTCGACGTGCGGCGCCGGACGAGGTACTGACCATCGTCGCCCGCCTTTGCGCCCTCGGCAGGAGGCTTTCCCCCTCGGGACGCTTTCTCGTCCTCTCGGTCGCTCTTCTCGCGGTCGCTCCGCTGCTCCGGTCGCAACCCGCGCCGGGAGAGGAGACGGGGGCCACGGTCGTTTCCCTTGCGTACACCTCCGACGGGCCCGTCGACCCGGCCGAGGTCGCGCGTCTCGTGGACATCCGAGTCGGGCAGCCCCTGACGGAAAAAGCGACCGGCAACTCGATCCGGAACCTGTTTGCCACCGGCCACTTCGCCGACGTTCAGATCGAGACTCAGACTGCGACCGGGGGGCTCGCCGTCGTCATTCATCTCGCACGTTCCTACCGGGTGCGTCCGCTCCGCTTCGCGCACGCAACTCTCGACCGCGACGAGCTCCTCCGAGCGCTTTCGTTTTCGGAGGGATCCGTCTTTCAAGCTTCGGAGGTCGAGGAGGGGGCCGCGGCCATTCGCCGGCGGCTGGAAGCGGAGGGGTATCTGCACGCCAAGGTGACGCCGGAGGTGACCTTCGACCGGGACCGATTCCGCGCCCGCGTCGTGTACCGGATCGAGCCGGGAAAACCCGCGCGCGTGGCGCCCGCGTTCTTCGACGGGGACACGAAGCCGTTCACCGCGGAGGAGCTTCGGACGAAGCTCCATCTGGACTCCGGCGACCGGTATCGCGAGTCGAAGGCCCGCGCCGACGCGGCCCGCGCGACGGAGTTTCTTCACAAGAACTCCCGCCTGAAGGGCGCCGTCGAGCTCATCGCGGCGCAGCCGACCGAGGACGGGCGCATCATGCCCGTCTATCGCATC
>JBDUBP010000120.1:0-14586 GCA_040004075.1 Acidobacteriota bacterium
GCGGACGGGATCAGGGGGACTGTGGATTTGGGATGCGGAGAATACCACGGAGGGTCAAGCCATCACGCGGATCGGCTGGTGCGCCGCGGCCTCCGTCGCCGTCTTCCATTCCTGGATGGCCGGCGAAGCGTACTCGTATCCGGCCTGAGCCAGCTCGTCGATCGATTTGAAGCTGAAGATGCTGTACTGATCGAGCGGCGGTTGGAGGTACAGATTCGCCTGACGCTTCAACCGCTCCACCTGCGCCACGCTGCCGAGCGAGGACGCGCGCGAGAGGATCTCCATGATGGACGGGAGCCTAAAGGTCTCGCCGACGACGGGCCGGAACCGCCGGTACGTCATCCGCCACGCGGACGGTCCTTCGCGGAGGTTGGGATCGACGGCGAGGTCCACGGCGGGGCTGACGTCCATCGCAACCACCGGACCGTCGCAGGCCTCCCGCATGATGTCGATGGGCAGGTTGTCGAGCATGGCGCCGTCGACGAACAGGTCTCCGTTTTCGAAGAGCGGCGGCGCGAGGCCTGGAACCGCGATGCTCGCCCCGAGCGCGCGCCAGAGAGTCCCCCGGCGGTGGACCATCACAGTCGCACGCGTCAGATTGCTCGAGCAGCAGAAGTAATTCAGAGCGAGGTCCTCGATCTGCGCCTCGCCGTAGAGGTCCCGGCCGACCTTGGTGAATCGGCGCCCGCTGATGAGAGCGATGTAAGGGAAGGTGTAGTCGCGAATCGGATGGCGGTTGCGCCACGTCCTCTTGTTGTATTCGAGCATCTGCTCAATGCTCCACCCCATCGCGACCTGCGCGCCGAGGAAGGCGCCCATGCTCGTGCCGCCGACGATGTCGATCGTGACCCCGACTTCGGCGAGGGCCTTCAGCATCCCGATCTGCGCGAAGGAGCGCGCTCCCCCGCCGCCGAGCACGACTCCCGTCGCCCGTCCCGTGAGAAAGCGGACGATGCGGTCGTAGTCTTTCGGCCCGTCCTCGACGACGTGGTGAATCCGATCGATCCGCCGCTCCGCGAGCCACTTCGACGTCCCGGGGTAGATCGCCTCGCGCGCGGGGTGGAGGATAACGAGCTCCTTGCGGGTCAGGTCCGCTCCCTGGCGGGACATCGCGATCTCGACGGCGCCGAGCTCCGGCGTGCCGTCCGAGTTGGCGACGAGCAGGACGCGGTCCGCCTGCCGGATGCATCGGCTCGTCCAAGCCGAGGGGGCCGGGTCCACTTCGTACAACAGAAAGCGGTATTTCGACTCCTGCTCGTTCAGCCACGACACGATCGCGTGGTTGCGGGAGTGGTCCTTCGGAATCTGGGACGCGCCCGGCCCGAGCTCGCGGCCGAGGCGCGCGCTGTCGAGGTGCAGAACCGGCCCGATCGGCTCGAGCGCCGTCGTCAGGCTGCGCGCGACTCCGGCGATGGATGTTCCCGGACCGGCGGGGACGAGCGCGATCGTCGCGACCGTTCCCGCGCCCGCGATCTGGGAGCCCTGCATCGAATGCTGGTACCGGGTGATGATCCGGCGCGCGAGCATCATCGTCATCTGAGGGTGCGTAGCGAGGAGACGGTTGAAGCTCTCCTCCGAGAGCCGCAGGAGCTCGGCGTCCCGGACCGCCCGCACCGTGGCCGACCGGCGCGCGCCGGTTAAGAGGGCCATCTCGCCGACGGTCTCGCCGTACCCGATCTCGCCGAGCACGAGGTCGCTCGCGTTGGCTCGCTCGCGCAGGACGCGCAGACGTCCGTTGACGACGACGTAGAGGCATTCGCCGATCTCCCCCTGCTGAAAGAGAAGCTCTCCGCCCGGCAGGCGCAGCCACTCGAGCTCGGGCCCGAGCTTCTCGAGATCCGAAGCGTCGAGGCTGCCGAAGAGCTCGGTCGAGGCGAGGACGGCGAGCGAATCTGATTTCATCTCGTCTCCGGGCGCAGAGGTTTTGGACGGCTCGGTTTTGTACGGGTTCCGGGCAACGATTCTAATCCGTCAGCGGCAGCATCGTTGGAAGCCCGGGCGCGTCTCTGCCCCCCACTCCCCGGGCTCGGGGACTAGGGCCGGGATGAGAAGCAGAGCCGACGGGATACATCTCGGGTACGCTGAAGACTTCGCGTCGCGGCTTCGAACCCCGGAGGTTCCCGATGGTCTGGTGGCGGCTGGCCTGGCGGCTGGGTGCGATCGGACTGGCCTGTGGCCTCGCGCGACAGGCGATCGCGGTGAACCGCGACGGCGGGCCCCCGGGCCGGATCGCCGCCGTCGTCCTCGAGCGGCAGGGCTATCGGATCGGCGTGACCCCTCCTCCCGCGACGGTCTACGCCGCCACCGACCGGGGCCTCTTTCGGAGCGGCCCGGACGCCGGCGAATGGACCCGCGTGGATGCGGCGGCCGACGTGACGGCTCTCGCGATCTCCCAGAAGGAGAAGCCCATGTCGGGGCCGCTCGTCGCGCACCGGTCGCGCGTCGAATACGAAACGGCCCTCTATGCGGGAGACCGGACGGGCCGGGTGCGGCGCACCTCCGACGGCGGCCAGACGTGGGCGGATTCCGCCCCCGACGGAACGGTCGGCGGAGTCACGGTCCTGCTGACGGACGCGGCAGGAACCGTCTGGGCGGGCACGTCCGAGGGAGGTCTCTTCCGAAGCGACGACGGCGGGCGGCGCTGGGCGGCGGCCGGAGCCGGACTTCCTCGGACGGTCCACGCCCTGGCGGTGGACCCCGCCCGGCGGGAGGTGCTTCATGCCGGCGCCGGCGGAGGACTCTATCGATCGACCGACGGGGGAAGAACGTGGTCGCCGGCGCCGCTCGGGCCTTCGGGCTCCGTCTTCGTCGTCTCGAGCCTGGCGGTCGATCCGGGCGTGCCGTCGACCGTGTTCGCGGCGGGGAGACTCTCGTGCCCCGGTTGCTCCGGCGCGCCGGCACCGGAGCCGGCTTTTTTCCGAAGCGGGAGCGGCGGGTCATCGTGGACGCGTCTCGAGAAGACGGTTCTCGGCCCGCTCGTCATCGGGAAGGAAGGCTCCGTTCTGCATGCGGCGACGCCGGAGGGCGCGCTCCAGTCCCGCGACGGCGGCTCGACGTGGAGTCCTCTCGCCGGGGATCTGGATCGGCCCCGCGCCGTCCTCGCGATCGATCCCGACTGGCCGGGCCGGGTCTATGCGAAGTCCGCGGCAGGCGGTCTCGTCCGCCTCGACGCGCGATGCGCCGCCGGGCCTTCCGCCCTGTGCCTGATCGGCGGGAGATTCCGCATCGAGGTCGAATGGGACGGGACGGCTCGAGACGGAGGCGCGCCGTCAGGAGCCGTCGCGCTCACCGACCAGACCGGATCGTTCTGGATGACGCGCCCCTCGAACGTCGCGCTCGCCGTCGAGATCCGCGACGCGCGCGCGTCGAACGGGCACTTCTGGCTCGACTTCGACGCGCGCACGATCCAAGGGTTCGCCGTCGTCGTCACCGACATGGCGACCGGTGCCACGACCCGCTATTCCCACCCTCAAGGTCAGCGAACAAAATTCACGGATCACGAAGCGTTCTGATCGGCCGCTGAGCGCGGCACGAAGAGGTCCGATGTGGGTGTCGCATGCCGCGCCGGTCGCGTATGCGGTGCTCCGCCGGACGGGTCCGGAGTTCAACGCCTTCGTCGTTCTGACATGCAGCCAGCTTTCGCCTCGACCGCTTCCGGCCCGGGCGTCTCCTCTTCGGAGCGCGGGCCGAAGCTTCTCTCGATCACTCTGCGAGGGCTGGTGCAAGCCCCCGGCGCGAAGAAGAGGCTCCGGATCGGCGGCCGGGTACCGAATCGGGCCCCGTTTGCGGCTTCGCTGGCCGGACGGCGCGAAGATTGCTTAAAATCAGCGGGTTCAGGCTTTGTCTCCATGCTTCAGCAAGCCCCCAAAGGAGTCTGATGCCGATCGAAACCTCGACGGGTTCCGCCCATTCGACCCACGTCGTCCAGTTCTATGAAGACGCGGGGTTTCTCGTCGCTTCGGTCAGCCGCTTCATGGCCGAAGGTCTCGAGGCGGGCGATTCCGTCATGGTCATCGGGAGAGAGGCGCACCGCACCGCGATCGAGCTCCATTTGAGGTCGCGGATCGCGGACCTGGATCTCGCCGCGGTGAAGGGCCGGTACGTGACGATCGACGCCCGCGAGACGCTGTCGCAGTTCATGGACGGCTGCGAGGCGGACGGGGGACGGTTCGAGAGCGTCGTGGGAGCCGCCGTCGCTCGCGCGGCTGCCGCGGCGCCGTCCGGGCGCGTGCGCGCGTTCGGCGAAATGGTCGCTCTTCTCTGCGATGACGGAAACGCCGCGGGCGCCATTTCCCTCGAGCGCCTGGGGAACCGACTCGGCAAGGCGCGGCCGCTGTCTCTCTTCTGCGCCTACCCGATGACTCTCTTCCACGGCGAGGATCATGCGGCGCCGTTCAGCGCCATCTGCAAGGAGCACTCGAGCGTGATCCCCGCGGAGAGCTTCGCTGTACTCGATGCTCCGGCGCAGCCGCGCGCGATCGCGCTCCTGCAGCAGAAGGCGTCCTCGCTCGACGTCGAAGCCGGCCACCGCCGGGAGGCGGAGAAGACCCTCTCCAGACGCGAGCAGGAGCTGACGGAGTTTCTGGAGAGCGCGGTCGAAGGAATCCACCGGGTCGGCCGCGACGGACGCATTCTCTGGGCGAACAAGGCGGAGCTCGACCTCCTGGGTTATAGCGCCGGTGAGTACATCGGCCGGAAGATCTCCGACTTCCACGTCGACGCCACAGCTGGCGAGACCCTCCAGCGAAAACTGCTCCGGGGGGAGGCGCTCTATGACGAGCCGGCCCGGCTGCGCTGCAAGGACGGATCGATCAAGCACGTCCGGATCCATTCCAACGCCCTCTGGGAGCACGGTCGGTTCCTCTACACCCACTGCTTCACGCGCGACGTCTCGGATCGGGTGCAGCTCGAGGACGCGTTGCGGCAGAAGCTGGCGCAGCTGGCGGAAGCAGACCGCCACAAGGACGAGTTCCTGGCCATGCTCGGCCACGAGCTGCGCAACCCGCTGTCGCCGATCGTGACCGCCGTCCAGATGATGCGGTTGCGCGAGGGCGATCGCGATCTCTCGACGCGCTCGCTCGACGTCATCGAGCGGCAGACGAAGCACATGAGCCGCCTCGTCGACGATCTGCTCGACGTGTCGCGGATCACGCGCGGCACGATCAGCCTGCGCGAGGAGACGGTCTCTCTCGCCGCCATCATCGAGGCGGCAGTCGAGCAGGCGCGGCGGTCCATGGAGGAGCGCGGCCATCAGTTCACCCTGCGGCTGCCTCCGGAGCCGATTACCCTGCGGGCGGACCCGGCGCGTCTCGAGCAGGTCCTCGCGAACCTGCTCGGAAACGCCGCGAAGTACACCCCGATGGGGGGCCAGATCTCGGTGGACGTCCGCGTGGACGGCGGCGAGGTCGAAATCGCCGTTCGCGACAACGGGATCGGCCTCTCGCCCGAGGCCAGCGACCGGATCTTCGACCTGTTCGTCCGCAGTCCCGACTCCCGGACGAACGATCCGGGAGGGCTTGGGGTCGGCCTGACTCTCGCCCGCCGCATCGTCGAGCTGCACGGAGGCTCCGTCGCGGCGCGCAGCGATGGGCGGGGCCGCGGAAGCTCGTTTCTCGTCAGGCTGCCGGCGAGCGGCCCCCTGGCTCCTGACGCGAGCTCGGCGGGAGCGCGAACGGACGTCTCCTCCGCGGCGAGCGCGGGCCGCCGGATTCTCGTGGTCGACGACAACGTAGACGCCGCGGAGGGCCTGAGCGACTTCCTGAGAGCGCTCGGCCACTCCGTGCGAACCGTGCACGACGGCGCGTCCGCGATCGAGGTGGCCACGATCGTCCGCCCCGAGATCGTGCTGCTCGACATCGGGCTGCCGGACATCGACGGCCACCAGGTCGCGCGCCGTCTCCGGGAAGACCGTCACCTGCGGGCCTCCCTGCTGATCGCCCTGACGGGGTACGGGCAGGAACGGGACCGCGAGCGCTCGCGCGAGGCGGGCTTCGACCATCACCTGGTCAAGCCCGTGGACCTCGGCCGGCTGGAGTCGCTCCTCAAGCTCCCGAGCTGACTTTCGAAGAGCCCGGCGTGAGGGCGTAGGCGGATCGGCGCCTCGGTCTCGGCGGCGCCCCGCTCGACAAATTTCATCTCCCGCCGACGAGCTTCTGAAAACGCGGATTCTGGCGCAGCGGATCGAAGTTCGGGTCGATCCTGAGCCATCCCGGGGAAAGGGTGTAGGGAACTTTCAAGAGAGGTTCGAGCCGATCCAGAGCCTTCTCCGGCTCCCCGACGAGAGTGTAGATCCGGACGAGTTGATGCTGGTAGTACGGGCCCATGTAGGCATCTTTGTCTATCGGCTGCAGCGCGACGGCGCGCTCTCCCTGCCGGATCGCTTCCTCCTTGCGGCCCAGATACGCGAGCGCCAGGCCGAGGAGGGCGTGACGTTGCGGGTCCTGCGGCTGACCCGCAAGACCCAACTCGAAGGCTTTTCTCGCCTCTTCGGCGTAGGTATGCAACTTTCCCTTATCCCCCTTCAAGGCACAGGCCTGAGCGAGAGATATGGCCCATGCCCCCCGGTTGTCGTCGAAGGCGCTCGGCGTCAATCGCAGCAAGAGCTCTGTCTGCGGCTTGTTTAAGACCCAGAGGAGGTCATCCTCCATCGCCAGGATTTCCACGAGCTCCGTGGGCTGTATATCTTTCGGAGCGGACATCACGACCGCCCGCGCTCCAGGCAAGTCTCCTTCCACCAGAAAGGTCTCCGCCTTCGCCAGGATCACAAAGGCGCCGACCGGCGGGAGAGCCAAAGCGCGATCGAGCATTTCACGTGCCTCGCGCACGCGCTTCAAAGAGAGAAGAGCACTTCCCAACTCCTTCTTCCGCCCGACCGAACGCGGGTCGAGACGCTCTGCCTGCCTGTAGTAGCCGATGGCCGCATCCCAGTGACCGAGGCGCGCCTCCATCCGAGCTCTCGCGGCGAGGAGATCCGCGTTGACCGGTCCGAGCCGGAAAGCGCGGGAGTACTGCTCGACCGATCGATTCGAGTCGACAGCGACGTATCGTTGATAGTCGCCGAGCGCTAGGTATCCATCCGGCCGATCCGGCGCGAGCGCCACGGCCTTTTCTGCCGCCTGACGGGCGCGCTCCGCTAACTCGGGTGTGGGCGTGTTGAACCAGAAGAGAGTGCCGCAGATCTGTGACACGCGCGCCCACGCCAGAGCGAATTCGGGGTCGAGCGCGACGGCCTGCTCATAGAAGCCCAACGCCTTTCGCTGGCTGGAAGACCTGGCGGCTTCCCCCTGAAGAAAGGCGTCGTAGGCTGCGAGATTCAGCGTCGGTTTCTCGGACAGCCGCTTCTCCTCGCCCCCGCCCAGTGCGACACCGAGTTCCTGCGCGACCCGCGAGGCGATGTCCGACTGCACCTGGAAGACGTCCGTCAGAGACGCGTCGAACGGCTGCTGCCATTTCGACGCCGGCGCGCCGGACGCTCGCACCTCCACGAGCTCCGGGGTGACCTGCACGCGGCTCGCGCCGCTGGTCTTTTGCCAGCGGACAGTGGCCGTCAGCAGGTAGGGTGCCTGCAGCTCATCCGAGATGCTCTTCTGAGACTTCGTCGACTTCTTGTAGGAGAGCGAGCTGCCGCGCGCAATCACTTCGAGGCCCTTGACCGACGTGAGCTTCCCCCGCACCGCGTCCGCGATTCCGTCCGCGAAGTAGTCATCCTCGGGAGATCCCAGGTTCTCGAAAGGCAATACTGCCACCCGCTTCAGACCGACCGTCTCGGCTTTCTGAGGGTGCAAGCGAAAAACAACGCCCGCCGCGGCGAGAGCCACGATGAACGCGGCGAGGAGAACCCTTGTCCGTCCGGAAACTCTGACTCCAGAGCGAGCCATGTCCGTCGTGGCCGGTAGCGACTGCTCGGAAAGCGCAAAAACGACGTCTCTGGCGGTCTGGAACCGCCTGTCGGGGTCCTTTTCCAGACAGTGCCTCACGATGTGATCCAGCGTGACCGGAACGTCTCGTCGCAACGTCGAAAACTCTCGTGGCTCTTCTTTCAGGATCGCTGCAATCGTTTCGCTCGCCGTGAGCCGGCCGAACGCTTTCTGTCCGGACAGCATTTCGTAGAGGATCGCCCCGGACGAGAAGATGTCCGACCGATAATCGACCGGAAGCCCCTTCAGCTGCTCTGGCGACATGTAAGTCAGAGTGCCCATCACCGTTCCCGGCTCCGTGCGGCCCGATACCGTTGGCGCGCTCGTCTCTTGGCCCGGGAGAGCCGCCGCGATCCGCTTCGCCAGGCCGAAATCGAGGATCTTGAGATGACCCTCTTTCGTCACGAAGACGTTTTCGGGTTTCAGGTCCCTGTGGACGACACCCTTTTCGTGCGCCGCCGACAGTCCCTTTCCGATCTGCAGGCCGTAGTCCACTGCCTGTTTCCAATCGAACGGACCGGCATCGAGCTTCGCGCGCAGCGTTTCACCTTCGAGAAGTTCGAGGACGGCGTAGGAGACGCCCTCATGCGTTCCGAAGTCATGAATCGCGAGAATGTTGGGATGCGAAAGCGCGGCAATCGCGCGGGCCTCCCGTTCGAACCGCCCGAGCGACTCGGGATCGGCGGACACGGAGTCGGGCAGGACCTTGATCGCGACGTCGCGCTCGAGCCGGCGGTCCCGCGCCCGATAGACCTCGCCCATTCCGCCCACGCCGAGCGTCGATACGATCTCGTAGGATCCCAGTCGGGAACCCGGGGACAGTCTCAAGGCAGGGATTCTAGTTCCGAGCGGAGGAACCACGCGCCTTGCGGTCGGGCATCTCCCGAAATCAGTCAATCGGGGAGGTCTCCGAGAGGACCGGCGCTCGGTTTTCCCCGACAACGGGTCGGCGCCCGTCAGGACGGCTTCGAGCTCGCAACGGCCGTCGGGGTGCCGCCTCCCGAGGCGAGGAGTTCTACGACGAAGGCGACCTGGCCGCGACGCGCTGCCCTGCCGCGACGCTCTCCCCCGCGGGGCTTTCCAAAATCGAATCGAGCAGCTCCCTCACCGAGCGAATCGGTTTGACGACATGCCGATCGAATCCGGCCTGCAGAGCGCGCCGGCGATCCTCTTCCTGTCCGTAACCCGTGACCGCGATCAGGGTCGCGGAGCGCGTGGCCGGAAGCTCACGGAGCCGGCGCGCGACCGCGTATCCGTCCAGCCCCGGCAGGCCGATGTCGAGAAGCACGACGTCCGGAGCGAACGACTCCGCGATCTGAAGAGCCACCGCCCCGTCGTGAGCGGCGCGGGTCTCGTGACCTTCGAGCTCGATCAGCGAAGTGAGTCCGCTGACTGCGTCCGCGTTGTCGTCGACGACCAGAATGCGCCGGGGACCCAACCGCGACCGGACGGGAGACGCCGGCTCCGGCATCGGGGCGGCCGGCCTTCGTTCGCTGAGCGCGGGGAGCACGAGAACGAAGAGGCTTCCGCGCCCGGGGCCTTCGCTGAACGCTTCCAGGCTGCCTCCGTGCAGAAGGGCGAGCTGTCTCGCCAGCGCCAGCCCGAGGCCGAGCCCGCCGGAGGAGCGATCAGGCCCCCGGCCGCCCTGCACGAAGAGCTCGAAGATCGACTGCAGCATTTCCGTCGGGATGCCGATACCGGTGTCCGAAAGGGAGAGGACGGCCTCGTGGCCTCGCGCCTCGAGGGAGAGCGCGATGCGCCCCCCCTCGGGGCTGTACTTCGACGCGTTGTCCAGGAGATTCGAGACGATCTGCCCCAGACGAGCCGCGTCTCCCTCGACGAGAACGGCCGTGTCGGGGATCTGAATCGTGAGCTCTTGCCGCCGTGACTCGATCGAAGGCCGGGTCGCTTCGACGGCGTTTGCGACCACGTCCGCGAGGCTGATGGCTCTCTTTTCCAGGTTTATGCGTCCGTGCGTGACTCGTGAAACGTCGAGCAGGTCGTCCACGAGCCGGGTCACGTGGCCGAGCTGCCGGTCCAGGACAGCCGCAGTCCAGGGGGTCAAACGATCCTCCGGCGCGGTCTTGAGCAGCTCGACGGAGCTCGCCATCGCCCCGAGCGGATTTCTCAGCTCGTGCCCGAGCATCGCGAGAAACTCGTCTTTGCGGTGGTCGCTCTTGCGCAGCGCCTCATCGGCGATGGTGAGCTCTTCGACCAGGTGGGTGGCCCGGTCGAGGCTCGAGAGAAGGTGAAGTGCCGCTCCCGTGAATTCTGCGAGGCTCGTCATGATCCGGACGTCCTCGACGTCAAAACGGCGACTCTCGAGATGCGAGAGGATCCAGATCGTGCCGATCGGACGACCCTCGGAGTGGAACGGCACCACGATCGCTTCCAGGATCGGCGCCCCGTGGATGTCGAGATACGGGAAGGCCTGGTACGGGCGCCTGAAGAGCTGCGCCGCGTTGAGGTCGAGAGTGAGACCGCAGGGACTGAAGTTCCGCGGGGTGCGGCCGCCCACCATCGGCGCGGCAAAACCGGAGAGGGCTGTCCACTCGAAATAGTCGCCGTCCGGGCTTTCGCGGAGCAGGCTGATGCCCGCGCTCCCGGCGCGGCAGAGGTCGAGGGCAAGATCGACGAGCCTTTGCGGGAGATTGCGCGGGTTCGTCGTCATCTCTCGCGCCAGGGCCGTCAGCGCGGCGTTCTCCCCCGCGTGGTCTGGCAGGCGCACGGCGCGCCGTGAGAGTTCCTCCGTGATGAGGCATTCAGACGCGGGAACCGACGACGCCGTCCCGCTCATCGAAGCACCCGGCGTTGCGAAAGACGCATGGCACCGCCTCCGAATCTGAGAAAAGGGACTCGAGGCTTTGAGCGTACGACATCTCCGCTGTGGTTCATGTTCGCTTTCGTACGCGCAGGGTCCGGCTCCCCCGAAGATCCCGCCACCCACCCCGGGTGTATCCAGATCCCGACCGGCTCGCGCGGCGCTCGAGGCGGTTCCGACGGACCTTCGCCCGTTTATCGAGATGGCCTCCTGAACAGGACCGCGTTGCGCGCGTCACACGCCGACCGCTTCGAGAAAGAGGCGCGCCACGAGCGGCGCGTCATAGGAGCGCACCCGGTGCCGGCCGCGTTCGGACAGGCGCTTTCGCTCCGCCGGGTCGCTTAGCAGCCGGCCGAGCGCGGCGGCCAGCGCCTCCGCGTCGCCGGGGGGGACCAGGATCCCCGACTCGCCGTCGACGACGAGCTCCGGGACGGCGGCGGCGCGGGCCGCGACGATCGGCAGGCCCGCGGCCATCGCTTCCAGAAAAACGATCCCGAAACCCTCCTGCCGCGAGGGCAGGCAGAAGACGCTCGCCCGCCCGTACTCGGATGCGAGGCGTTCGAAGGGCACGTGCCCGAGAAACGCCGCCCGGCCGGCCAGGCCGAGCTCCCGCGCCCGGCGCTCGAGGCGCCGCCGCTCGGGCCCCGTCCCGACCACGGTGAGACGCGCCGGAGAAGGAAGGCGCGACACGGCGTCGAGAAGGGTCGCGACGTCCTTGCGCGGATAGAGGTGGGCGACACAGAGGATCGCGCCCTCTTCCGGCGCACCGGCGTTCGACGCGAGGGTCCGCTGCCAGCGGAGCAGGTCAACTGGCTCAGGCACCACCACGACGCGTTCTTCCGCGGCGCCGTAGTCTTCGAGGATCCTCCCCTTCGAGTAGGCGCTCGTCGCGATCACGAGATCCGCTCTTCGGACGTTCCGGGCCTCGAGCCTCGCCTCGACCGTCAGCCGGAGGCGCGCCGCCCCGCGCTCGAATCGGGCTTCCTCCGCGAGGCCGCCTTTCACCGCCACGACCCGCTTTGCGTTTCCATACGCCAGGAACACGCCGTCCATGTCGAAACCGACGACGGCGTCGATGCCGGGGGCCTGCCCCGCGGCCCGGCGCGCGCGAACGTTGAACGCGAGGCGCCGCGCCAGCGAGAGCGGACCGCCTCGGGACTCCGGCGCCAGGATCGTGACCTCGTGTCCGGCCGAGCGCAGCGCCGCCGCGAGCACGGAGATCCCGACGAACGTGCCGCTGCCCTCGCGGACGTCCGGGGAGGTTCCGGTCACGAAGAGCAGCCGCGCCACCGCGCTGGTATATACCGTCGGCGTGCGGCGCCAGGAGACTGTCGAGCAGACGCGGAGCTACTACCAGAAGATCCTCCCTTTCTACGAGAGGGAATCCGTGGTGCGGGCCCACCTGTCGTTCTGGCGGGGGCTCGCCCGCCGCTGGCGTCCCGGGCGGATCCTCGAGATCGGCGCGGGCTTGGGCCGGATCACCGCGGGGCTCGCCCGCGAGGCGCCCTCGGTCGGCCTCGACATTTCCCTGGAGATGCTCTCGGAGGCGGCGCGCCGCCGGGGTCGAGCGGCGGGGGCGCGGTTCGTCGCGGCCGACATGCGATGGGCGATCTTTCCCTCGGCGTTCGACCTGATCGTCGCGCCGGGTGATCCCTTGTCGCACCTGACACGCCTGTCGGATCGGCGTCGGGCCCTTTCGGCGGTCCGGCGTCAGCTCGCGCCCGGAGGCCGCTTCGTGCTCGAAGGCCTGTACCGCCGCCGCCGCGAGATGGTCACGCCGTCGCGCGATGTCCGCCACGAGCACGGCGTCTTACGGATCGACGAGGCGTGGTTCCCGATCGGCGTTTCCGATCTCTGGCACGCGCGATACCGCTACCGCGACCGGCGCCCCGGGAAGCCGGACGAGACGCTCGAAGCCGCAATGGTCGCCCGGTCGTGGGACCCGGCCACGATTCGGCGCTTCTTTTCCGAAAGCGGCCTCACGATCGAGTGGCTCTGGGGTGACTTCGACCGTCGCCCGTTCCGCCCGTCGGCCTCCCGCCTCGTGGCGGTCGCCCGCCGCGCGGAAGATCGCCCGCGGCGCGCGAGAGGTTGACCTGCGTCGGCTCGTCTTCCTCTCGCCGGACGGACACACCACTCAGGCGGCACGCGTGCAGGACGCCGAAGCCGTGGGTTCCTCCGGAGATCTTTCGGTCGCGCGGAGGCGGGCGTGCCGGCGGCAGTCGATGGCGGCCGGCGGTCATCGGCGACTGGCTCTCCCGCAGGATGTCAGTTGGGGGGGGGACCGGCCGTCGAATAAGTCAGATCGTTTCTCATCAGGACAATTTTCGTGGTCGACGAGCGAACGAGCGGGACCGATTTGGCATTGACGGCGAGAGCCCCCGCCTCGCCGAGCGCCTTCATCAGGACCGGTCCGCCGTCGATTTCCGCGAGGTTCTTGAGCATTCGCGCTGAAACGACCTCGCCGCCCTCGCCGCCGAAGATCGGGCGGGATACGACGAAGCGTGCGACGCCCGCCTTTTCCAGCGCGGGACGGTAGTCGTTCTTGAGCCAGGTCAGGTAGTCGTCCATCCTGCCCTGGGCCACCAGGGTCGTCGTCTCGAGCCAGTAGACCCCCGGAGGCGCGTCTCCCCTGTTGATTTCGAGCTCGTGCTGCGGCGCCGCATACTTCCGGGTTTGTGTGGTGTAGCAGCGGTCGATTTTGCGGGACAGCTTTCCCCATTCCCGTTCACCCAGCACTTTCAAGCCGATCGGCGGGCCGTCGAGATCGCCGAATTTCATGACTGGCACGGAAGTCGTGTACTCACTTGCGTCACCCGCGAAGTTCTGCACAGTCAGAAACCAGGGAACCCCCGCTTTCCGATAGGCCGCCACGATCTGCTTGAGAGAGGCTTCGAATTCCTCTCGCATTTCGGGTTTTACCCTGGTCGTTGTGGACGCAGTCCACCCGGGCCGGGCATCGGTCTGCGAGAGGCAGACGGCGGAGAAACCGGTGACGAGAGCAACCGCCGACAGACGGAAGACGGGAATACGGATCATGAACTGAGCCGCACCGCCAGCTCGCGCGGCGTCAACCTGAATCTCACAGACGCTGAGTCCTCCGCTACGCGTCGGCGCGTAGCGGAGGTTGACCTGTCTAATCCGATGCTTCCGACAGCGCTACGGGAGAAGTCCGACATTGTTCCAGGAGCAGGCGCCATCCTTGCCGTTGCACTGTGACAGGACGTTCGGGCAATTGTTCGCGGCTACCGTGCACGTCAGAATTGACGGAGCAATCTGGCGTTGGCCCTGAGGTGTCAGTTCGAGCTTCATCACCTGCCTCAGACCAGCTGAGAGCAGATTCGTCGAGTTGGTGACCTGGGTGGACAATCCCTTGAAGAGCGTCACGAGATGGGCGTCGAGGGTCACGAACTCAGCGGTGACGTGGTTGTCGACGTTCGTGAGATGTGTGTCGGTGGCTTCCACGTCAGCGTGGATGTCGACGACGTCGTTGAAGGCGGCGTCCGCCTTCGCGCCATCGAGCAGGCCGTTGCAGAATTCCTGGTGGTCGACCAGCGAGTCTACGATCACCTGAGCCGCTTTCGCGACTCCAGCGAGGATACAGAAAGGCAGATTCGTTCCCTCACCCAGGACCGCGAAAAACGTCTTACACGCGTAGTCGAGGGGGACCTGGAGCCCGAAGGCTATATAGGAGCCGAGTT
The DNA here is from genome assembly GCA_040004075.1 of Acidobacteriota bacterium. Classification (GTDB taxonomy): domain Bacteria; phylum Acidobacteriota; class Thermoanaerobaculia; order UBA5066; family Gp7-AA6; genus JALYUA01. Next base: position 14,439 of record JBDUBP010000120.1, read on the forward strand.
TCTCGTTGCCGATCGTTGCCGCATCGGTCGGTGTCGTGGAGCACGTCGTGCCCGCCACGGCGCCGGCGTAGTCCGGGGATGCAATGGCGCCCAGAGTCCGGAATCTGCCGGCGGGGCGGTCCTTGTTTTCGGACTCTACGGTTCCTGC
>JBDUBP010000207.1:0-4278 GCA_040004075.1 Acidobacteriota bacterium
CAGCTCCGCCAGGCGCCACTCGGCCTGCTGCCGGCCGTGCGCTCCGATCATGGGAACGCTCAGGTAGCGCTTCACGGCTCCGAGCGCGCGGTCCTTCCGGCCGAGCTCGAGCTCGCAGTCGACGATCGCCTTGGTGATCGGGTAGTAGTTCGGCGTCAGGGCATACGCCTTCTCGAACTGCGTGAGCGCGGCGGAGCAGTTCTTCTCGAGGTACTGCGCCCCGAGACCCGCGTAGAAGTAACCGTCGCGATCGTCGGGGTACTGGTGGATGTACCTCTCGATGGTTCTGCGGTAGGCGACTCCGTTGCCTGTGTTCACCCACGTGCCACTCTGCTCGATCCAGAACCTTTCCTTCCGGTTGACGCGGTCCTGGAAGTCCTCCGCCTTTTTCTGGGCCGCCCTCGACTTCGCGTCGTCGCCCGCGAACGAGTAGGCGCAGGACAGCTCCGACCAGGCCAGCGCCATCTGCGGGTCCGCCTCGAGGGCCTTCTCGAGCTCGGGGATCGCGGATTTCCAGTCGCCTTCGAGGGTCGACTCGCGGCCTCGGAGGAAGTGCGTGTACGCGTCGAGCGAGGAGGTCGCGACCCGGTCCACCGCGGGAACGGTTCCCGCGGCGGCCAGCTTTTCGCGGATCCGGCGGCTGATGCCCGCGGTCAGCTCCGGCAGCAGGCGGTCCGCGCTCTCCGACACCGCCTGGAAGTGCGCGACGAGGGTATCGGGCAGACGGATCAGCTCCGCGTCGAGCACGTAGGAGGATCCGACTCGCGAGAGCCGGCCGCCCAGCATCGCGTTCGCCCCCGCCGCGGCGAGCCGCGCCGCCGACGCGGGATCCCGCGAGGCATTCGCGAGCCCTCCCCCGCGGGAGCGGAACGCGTCGGCGAGACGGATCGGCGAGACGACGTAGACGTTCGGGATGTCGGAGAGGATCTGCGACAGCGCGTCACCCAGCACGCGGCCGACGCCCGCGCGCGCGAGGGCGGCGTCTCCAGAGGCGTCGTCGATCGGAAGCACGGCGACGGCCATGCCCTCCGGCATCCGAACGGCGGCGGCCCGAGGCGGCGTCCGGCGCGCCAGGAGCACCGCCGCCAGAACCGCCGCCAGGGCCCCGGCGACCGCGAGAGCGCGTGGAGGCCGGCGCCGTCGCGGCGGCTCGAACACGTTCGTCGGCGCCTCGCCGGTCTCGCCTCGCGTGCGGATCTCCCGCAGCTGACGGGCCATCTCTCGCGCGGAGGCGGGCCGATCGTCGGGTTTCTTGCTCATCGCGCGGCCGAGAAGGTCGGAGAGCTCGTGCGGCGCGCCGGGAAGCTTCGCGGCAAGGGGCGCGGGGTCGTCCCGCAACACCGCGCTGAACGTGTCCGCGACGGACTCCCGGCGGAACGGGTGCGCGCCCGTCATCGCCTCGTAGAAGACGACGGCGGCCGCGAAGATGTCGGCGCGGCCGTCGGGGCGGGACCCGCGCAGCTGCTCCGGGGAGAGATACCCGGCGGTGCCCACGATGACGCCCGTGGCCGTCGCGCTCTGGTCCGCGGGCATTTCCTCATCGCGGCGGAAAAGCTTCGCCAGCCCGAAGTCGAGGATCTTCACGAAACCGTCGGACGTCACCATCAGGTTCTCGGGCTTCAGATCCCGGTGGACGATCCCTGCTTCGTGCGCCTTCGCGATGCCGTCGAGAGTCTGCGCCATCAGATCGACGGCGCGGGAAACGGCTATCGGGCCCTCCTCGATCATGGCGCGCAAGGTCGCCCCGGAGACGAGCTCCGTGACCATGTACGGGCCGTTCTCGTCCTCGCCGATGTCGTGGACCGTCAGGATGTTGGGATGGTTCAAAGCGGAGGCCGCTTTCGCCTCCGAGACGAATCTCTTCAGCCGGTCGCGGTCCTGGAGCGATTCCGCCGGAAGCACCTTGACGGCCACCTCCCGGCCGAGGCGCGGATCGCGGGCGCGATAGACCTCGCCCATTCCGCCCGCGCCGAGATGCCCCAGGACCTCGTACGGCCCTATGCGGGAGCGCATGGGAGAAAAGCTATCAGCTATCAGCTTTCAGCTGTCAGCTCGACTCAGCCACGGGCGCAGCTTCCGGGAAACGCGATGGCGATGCTCTTCCGAGCGGGTCTCTGCCGAGGGCCCCGGCCGCTGAAAGCTGAGAGCTGACAGCCGAACGCTACTTCCCCCATAGCGGCCCCGTCGTCTTCCGCATCAGCACCTCCGAGTGTCCCCGCACGAGGTAGTCGCGCAGCTCTCCGACGGGCTCATACCCCAGTCGTTCGTAGAGTCGGCGCGCCCCAGCGTTGAACGACGAGACGCAAAGAAAGACGTTGCGCGACTCGCGAAAGACTCTCTCCTCCGCGTGCCGGATCAGCGCGGTTCCGATTCCGGCGTCCCGCCGACCGAGCGCGACGCAGACGGTCTGGATGTATCCGGGAAAGGCGCCTCGCATGTCGAGGATCAGGAACCCGGCGAGGCCGCCGGCATCGCGGGCGGTGTACCGCTCCTTCGTCTCGTCCCGCACGCGGGCCAGGCACTCCGTATAGCCGCGCCGGAGGGTCCGCCACGGCTCGCTCTCCGCCATCATCCGCGCGCAGGCTTCCACATCCTCCTCGCCGCCGAGGGGTCCGAAGGAGAGCTCGCTTTCCGACACTCGGGCCATCGTCAAATTCTACGGCTCCCGCCTTCCCCGCCTCCCGCCTCCCGCCTGCCGCCTCCCGGCCGGTGGCCCAGGCCGCCGGCTGCCGCCGGCCGGAACTTTCCTCCCGGCGCGGTGTCCCACCCCGCATGCTCGAGATCGCGCCGCTTTCGACGAAGGACCCGCGCCTCTTCCAGATCGCGTCTTTGACGGTCCTGCTGGCCTACGGAATGACGGTCCTCTCGTTCGACGTCTCCCCCGCCCGCGCCGCCGTTCTCGTCGCGACCGCGCTCGGCGCGCAGCTCGCGTGCACGCGCCTCTTCCGGCTCCCGGCGTTCGACCCCTGGAGCGCGCTCATCTCGGCCCTGTCGCTGTGCCTTCTTCTGCGCACGAATTCCGCGGGCATCGCCGCCGCCGCCGCGGGCATCGCGATCACGAGCAAGTTCTTCCTGCGGTGGAACGGTAAACACCTCTTCAATCCGACCAACATCGCCCTGGCGTCGATTCTCGCGGTGAGCGGGCGCGCGTGGGTCTCCTCCGGCCAGTGGGGCAACGCCGCCTTCTTCGCGTTCTTCATCGCGTGCGCGGGTCGATTCGTGGTGCAGCGCGCGGCCCGCGGAGACGTCACCCTCGCCTTCCTGGCGACATTCCTGCTTCTCGTCCTCGGCCGGTCCGCCGCGCTGCACGAGCCGCTGACGATCCCACTCCACCGGCTGGAGAGCGGCGCGCTGCTGCTCTTCGCGTTCTTCATGATCTCGGACCCGAAGACGACTCCCGACTCGCGCGCGGGCCGCCTCCTCTTCGGCGCCCTCGTCGCTCTCGGGGCGGCGTACGTGCAATTCCGACTCTTCCGTCCCAACGGGGCGATCTGGTCCCTCGCGCTCGGGTCCCTCCTGGTGCCTCTCTTCGACCTCCTCCTGCCCGGCCCGCAGTCCTCCGAACGAGTCGTCCGCTTTCGCATGAAAGGAGATTTCCATGCGCCGCTCCTGGCCCTACGCCCTCGCTTTGTGTCTCTTCGCTCTGGCTCCCTCCCGGCCCGCTCGCGCTTTCTGCGGCTTCTACGTGGCGAAGGCCGACGCGAAGCTCTTTAACCGCTCTTCGCAGGTCGCGCTGGTGCGCGAAGGCAACCGGACGGTGCTGACAATGGGGAGCGATTTCCAGGGCGACCCGAAAGAGTTCGCCGTGGTCATCCCCGTTCCGACGCCGATCGAAAAGGAGCAGATCCACATCGGCGACCCGAAGCTGCTGATTCGGCTCGACGCGTATTCCTCGCCGCGCCTCGTCGAGTACCACGATCCGGACCCCTGCCGGCGGCGCGACGAGATGCAGAAGATGTCGGCCAACGGCGCGGTCTTTCCGCAGGCGGCCGCCGCCCGGGAAAAGGACAAGAGCCTCGGCGTCACGATCGAGGCCCGATACACGGTGGGCGAGTACGACATCCTGATCCTGTCGGCGAAGGACTCCGGCGGTCTCGCAAAATGGCTGCAGTCGAACGGATACCGGATCCCCGCCGGCGCCGCGGAGGTGCTCGACAGCTACGTCCGGCAGAACATGCGCTTCTTCGTCGCAAAAGTGAACCTGGGCGAGAAGGCGCGCCTCGGCTTTTCGAGCCTGCGTCCGATCCAGGTGGCGTACGAGTCGCCGAAGTTCATGCT
>JBDUBP010000212.1:0-14481 GCA_040004075.1 Acidobacteriota bacterium
TGCTCGACGAGATGGAAACCTTCCCGCTCGGCCTTGACGTCGTAGTCCCCCGGCGGCAATGCCGGCAGCCGGAAATGCCCGTCGCGGTCGGTCGACGCGGTTCTCGTCCCTTGGAGGCTCGGGCTTCGTGCCGTCACCAGGACGCCGGTCACAGGTCTGCTCTCCTCGTCGCGCACCCGGCCACTGATGCCGCCGGTGGTCTGAGCGAGCACAGGCGCAACGAACGTCATGATTAGGGGCAGACACAACGAGACGAACCGGTCGCGATTCACGATCGCCACCTCCTCCGCCCGATGAGAGCCCCGTTTGAAGAGCCTTGGCCGGAGCAGTCGACGGTTTCGGCGCGGGCGGACCCGAGAGAATCAACCGGATAATTGGTTGAAGTCTAGCAGCCTCCTTTTGCGAGAGGGTCGCACCTCCCGCGCCGACCTGACCCGAAAGGAGTCCAGGGTTTTACCCGCAATCCGACCACAAACAATATAAGACTTGTTGACCGATCGCGGGCCATGTGCCAGAGAGCCCGAGTGCCGCTGCCGCCTCGAATGCCTCAGCCGAAAGGTTTGTCCTGGCGCCCTGCGAACGCGATCTCCACGGTTGGTCGGTGAAGGAGGAGCTCGCGACGCGAGCGGCCTCGAGGAGCGAGCGGATAGTTTTCCGGGCGACGGCTCGGGCCGGATCGAACGCCCGCGGGCTCCGGCGCCGAGCCAGCAGTTACGGGCCAGGATGCGGTTGACAGTCGAGCTCGAGAGTCCGACAAGGACAGCGATCCGAGCGGCCGTCTCACGTCGATCCGCAGCCGCAAAACCTCCTCGACCCGTTCGGGATGCGCTTGGCCGGGTATGCGATGAGGTCGGGAGCTGCGATCGACCAGCGCCGTCTCGGCGGCGCTGGTCATGGGCATCCCCGCTTGAACCCTCTGCACCAGCAACAGTCGACTGGCCGGGCAAGTTCGGGCACTCTTGTGAAGCTCCATCTGGGCTCCCCCTCGTGATCTGGTGGCCTTAGACACCTCCAGCCTCACCGATCTGGACCGAGATGGACAACTAACTTACGTAAACAACCTCCTGAGAAATCACACCTAGCGGCGCCCCGGCGCGCAGCGCGGAAAGGTCCCCGCGTCGTATCGGGTGCGCGCGCCCACGCGCGCCCGAATACGTTCAGAGTCGGCGCTTCGTGATCAAGCGGTAAACGCGCTTACCTCAACGTGATTTTCGGCTTCAACTCCGGCATCTCCTCCGCCAGCCGCCGTTCTAGCTCCGGGATCGTCGCTTCGACCGGTTTCTTCCAGGCCGGGTCGAGCAGGGAGATCGTCAGCCGGCGCCCCATGAGTCCCGTGGGCTGGATCTTGCGCGACAGCGGCTCCCCGACGATCCGCCCCCACCGCGACCGGAGCCAGAGGAGCGCGGTGTCGCCCTTGCTCATGCGGCGCAGAAGGCCGTCGGCGAGCGCGTCGAGCCGGACGAACGAATCGGGAGGGCGCGGTCTCATGACTCTTCCCGGATTCTCTCCCGGGCGGTCCCGGGCGCCACCGGGCGCAGGGGTTTTTCTCCGGAAAGCACGCGCCGGACGTCTTCGACCACCATCCGCGCCATCTCCCGGCGGGTCTCGAGAGTCGCGCTCCCGGCGTGCGGCATCAGGACGACGCGGTCGTCGTCGACCAGCGCCGGCGTGATTCCGGGCTCGTTCTCATAGACGTCGAGCCCCGCCCCCGCGATCCGCCCCTCATCCAGCGCGCGCGTCAGCGCCGTCTCGTCGATCAGCGCTCCCCGCGCGGTGTTCAAGAGAAAAGCCCCCGGCTTCATGCGCGCGAAAGTCTCGCGCGTGAAGAGCCGCCGGGTCTCGTCGTTCAACGGCAGGTGCAGGGAAACGACGTCCGACCGCCGCAGCAGCTCGTCGAACGAGACGCGCGGCGGGTCGTCCGGATCGTCCTCGTCGCGCGGCGACCGCCCGAAGGCGATCACCGTCATGCCGAACGCCTTGGCGCGGCGGGCCACCGCCCGGCCGATCCGGCCAGGTCCCGCGATCCCGAGCACCTTGTTCTTCAGGTCCGTTCCGAGGAGAAGATCCGGTCTCCAGCCGGAGTATCCGCCCGCCCGCACGAGGCGGTCTCCCTCGAGCACCCGCCGCGCGAGGGTGAGCAGGAGCGCCATCGTGAGGTCGGCGGTCGCGTCCGTCAGGACGTTCGGCGTGTTGGTGACGACGACGCCGCGCGCCGCCGCGGCCGCGCGGTCGATGTTGTCGACCCCGACCGCGTACTGCGCGACGATCTTCAGTTTCTTCGCGCGGCGAAAAACAGCCTCAGTCACGGGGTCCGAGACGATCGAGATCAAAGCGTCGGCGTCCGCCGCTTCCGTCGCGAGCTCGAGCTCCGTCGGGGCGTATCCCATGACACGGACCTCGAACTCTGGGGCGAGGGTCGAGAGCGACGGCTCGGGGAGCTCGCGCGTCGAGAGGACGACCGGTTTCACTTTCCGCCGCCCCGGACCTGCAGAAACCGGCCGCCGAAGAAGATCCCGGCGCCGACCGCCAGCAGAACGAGCTCGCCGCGGACGTTGCCGCCGAGCACGCCCGTGAAGAATCCGAACCCGGTCACGAGAAGTCCCAGAAATTGCAGCGCGCGCGCGACGGAGTACATCGTGGTCCGCCGCTCACCGGGACGCGCCGGAAACACCCACGGAGACGCGCACGATGCGCTCTCCCTGGCCGATTCTCTCGAGGGCGGACTGCCCGTCGACCACCTGTCCGAAGACGGTGTACAGCCCGTTCAAGTGCGGCTGAGGGGAATGCGTCGCGAACCACTGGCTTCCGCCCGTGTCCGGCCCGGAGAGCGCCATCCCGACGGCGCCGCGGCCGTACTCGAGGGGATTGATCTCGTCGCGGATCTCGTATCCCGGGCCGCCGTTGCCCGTCCCCGCCGGGTCTCCGTCCTGCAGCACGAAGTTCGGGACGACCCGGTGAATGCGCACCCCGTCGAAGTAGCGCCGCTCCGCGAGCGAGACAAAATTCATCACGGTGAGCGGCGCGGATTCGCCGGCGAGGCGGATCGTGAAACTTCCCGCCGCGGTCTCGACCCGCGCCTGCCACGGCTGTCTCGCCCGTTCGGCGAGGGCGGCGTAATCCGACCGCGCGCGGCCGGTCACGTATTCGGGAGCCGGCAGCTCCGACCGCGCGCGGCCGAAGACCGTCACGAGCGACCGCCGGGCGAGTCTTGCCGGCAGTGTCTTGCCTCCACGATAGATCGCCTCGACGATGGCCGCGGCAGCGGGGTCCTTCGGCAGCTTCTCGCAGGCGCCGATGACCGAGATGGCCACGTCCGGGGAGGAGTCGGCGCGCGCCTTCCCGGCCGCTTCCGCGAAGAGGGGGAGCAGGGCCGGTTCGGCGAGAAGCGCGAGCGCGTCCACGGCGGAGGATCGCACCCCGGGGTCCGGGTCCGTGAGCGCCGAGTTCACGAGCGGGCGGTTGTCGCGGACCGACTCCGCCGTCTTCAGACCGCCGAGGTTGGCGAGACGAACTCCCACGTCCCGGTCGCCCGCGAAGCGCGCGCGCCAGGGGCGGCCCTCGGACCCGGGAAGCGAGCCGGCCGCCTCGGCCGCGGCGGCGCGGAGGAAGGGGTCCGGAGAGCCGGCAGCTCCATCGAGAGCGGTCGAGGCGCCCGCGTGCAGAGCGGCCGCGAGCGACTGCAGCGCGACCTGGCGCCGGCGTCCCTCGCCCGAAAGCGCGATCGACCAGAGGCGGCGCGACGCTTCGCGATCGCTCGCGGCGAAGTGCCGGAGGAGAGCGAGCGCGGCGACGGCGACATTCGGGTTCGCATCCGCCGACAGCGCGAGGACGCGGGTCCGCCTCTCCTCGGAGAGCGCGGCGCCCGGGGATTTCTCGAGGACGCTCCCGAGGGCGACCAGCGCGTTGATCGCCACGGGGCTCCGCTTTTCGAGCGCCGCTCCGAGAGGTTCGAGCGATTCTGCCATCCCGAGAACGCCGAGCGCGCGCGCCGCGCCGGCCGCCGCATCTGTGTCGCCCTCCGCGGCCAGCGCGGCCGTCAGGACGCGGAGCGAGCCCGGCTGCGGCTTGCGGGACAGGGCGTACAGGGCCGCGACGCGCACGCGCGGCTCCGGATCCGACGCAAACGGCAGGGCCGCCGCCTCGCTCGCCCCGTTGGAGAAACGCCAGAGCGAGCGGAGCAGGGACGCGCGCGGTTCCGGGCTCGAAGAAGCCGGCAGCGCCCCGACGAGGGCGTCTTCGGCCTCGGGCCGCGCCGTGAACCCGAGTGCGCGTGCGGCCGCGGCGGCGACGCGCGGGTCGGAATCGACGAGGAGAGGCCGCAGGTCGGAGGCCGCGGATTCGGGCAGGTATCCGGAAGCGAATGCCGCGGCGGCGCGTACGTCGGGATCGGCGTCGGCGAGAAGCGTCCGGAGGATCGGCTCCCCGCGCTCGTCGCCGATCCGGGCGACGGCAACCGCCGCCCGGGCGCGCGTCGACCCCTCGAGGCTGCGGGACGCGGCGAGGAGCGTGTGCTGGTCGAACGCGCGCCGGTCTTCGAGCTCGAGAAGCGCCGCCTCCGCGTCGAGCCCCGAGAGCGCGGACGGGGCGGGCGCGGGCGTCGAAACGGCGGTCGGAGCCTCCGGAAACGCGGACGGCGGCCCCGCCGGGTGGCTCCGGCAGCCGGCGGCGAGCGCGAGACAGGGCACCAGCGAGAGAAGGCTCCACCGCCGCAGGGTCATCCGACTCCTCTTCACGTACGGGGTTCTGGAAGGCGCGCGGGATTATACGGGAGCGGGGGACGGGGCCGGGGGACGGGAATCGGGAATCGGGAATCGGGAGCCGAGCGACCAACGGGAGCGAGACGGCCGCGGTACTCCGCGGTCAACTAGAACGGAAATCGAAACGCGAGACATGAACGATGAACCCGAACCTCAGCTCCGGACGTTCAACGCTGAGCTCAACGCTCAACGTCTCCCCCAAAGTCACGCTCCGACCAGCAGCCGATCCCCCAGCATCGCCGGGAGTCCCGCCCGGTGAATCTTCTCGCGGGTCTTTTCGACGTCGTAGGGCACGCGGTCGAAATGGACGACCCGCTCGCGCGAGTCGTAGATCGCGTAGGCGGCGGCGGGGTTGCGGTCGCGCGGCTGTCCGATGGATCCGGGGTTGATCAGGTACCGCCGGTCCTTTTCGAGCTTCCAGCGCACGCGCTCGCCGCGAACGACGTCCACCTGGATCCCGTGCGGCTCCAGGGTGAAGACGGACGGGATGTGGCTGTGGCCGAAGAAGCAGAGGCCGAAGCCGAACTCGCGGAAGTTCATCCAGGCGTCGCGGTCCGAGAAGATGTACGCGTCCTCGTCCCTCGGCGAGCCGTGGCAGATGGCAAACGCCTCCTCCACTTCGAGAGGCCCGAGCGGCAGGGCCTCCAGGTACTTGAAATTGCGCGGGGTCAGCTTGCCGGCGGTCCACCGCGCGGCAGCGAGCGCGACGGGGTTGAACAGCTCGCCGGAGTCGAGCCCGCACACGACCTTGTCGTGGTTGCCCCGGATGGCGAGCTTCTCCCGGCGGATACGGCGGATCCGGTCGACCACGTGGTTCGGGTTGGCACCGTATCCCACGAAATCGCCCAGAATCACGACACGCTCGTAGCGCTTTCGCCGCACGCGGGCCAACACCGCGGTCAGCGCTTCGTCATTCGAGTGAATGTCGGACAGGATCAGATATCGCATGGCCCTCGGATCTCAGATCAGCGGTGACAGGCGCGCATCGAGCGCCAGGAGTACAGAGTCGGCGCCTTCCTCGATGGACTGTTCGCGCAAAACGACGGGAACGGAGCCCATTCTATAGAAAGTCTCCCGCGCCGCCGCCAGGAGCGCCGCCTGCTCCGGGCCCGCGAACAACGGGCGGTCCCTTTTGCCCTCGAGTCGAGACAGCAGGACGGGAAGGGGCACGTCCAGAAAGACCGCCCGGCCGAGCGACGCGATGGTGCGGCGATTGCCCTCCTGAACGTAACACCCGCCTCCCGTCGCGACGACCGCGTTGGGAAGGCTTCGCGTCGCCTCCAGGAAGACCGCTTCCCTTTCCCGGAATGCGGCCTCCCCGGCGTCCTCGAAGAGCGCGCGAACCGTGCGGCCGGATGTCCGCTCGATCTCCTCGTCCAGGTCGACGAACGGAACGCCGAGCCTCTCCGCCACGCGCCGGCCGATCGAGGTCTTTCCGCTGCCCATGAATCCGACGAGGTACACCCTCCCCGACGCGACCCGGCGCCGCGCCAGGTCGAGGAGGCTCCGCGCGTTCTCCTCGTAGCGCCCGCCGTCGGAGAAGGCCGCGACCATCGCCACGGAATCCGCTCCGGCGTCCAGGACCTTTAGGAGAGTCTCGGGGCCGATGCCGCCGATCGCGACGAGGGGACGCGTCTTACTTTCCGCCACACGGGACAGTCGGTCGAGGCCGCGTGCCTCTCGCATGCGCTTCGTCGCGCTCGTGAAGACCGGCCCGAACGCGACGTAGTCGGGCTCCGGAGCGGCAAAAGCGGCGGCGGCCTCGGCGACGGAGTGCGTGGAGACGCCGATCGCCGCGTCCGGGCCGAGTATCCGGCGGGCGTCCTCCGCGGGCAGGTCCTCCGCGCCGAGATGGACGCCCGTCCCCGCAATTCGCGCCATGTCGGCCCGGTCGTTGACGAAGACCAGGGCCCCTGAGCTCCGGCCCATCGCGGCGCACGCCTCGACCTCGGGCAGAAGCTCCGAGTCGGGGAGAATCTTGTCGCGCACCTGGACGCAGCGGACGCCGACGGACAGGAGCCGGCGCGCGATGTCGGCGTGCGCCGGGCCGGATTCCGAACGGCTCGTGATCGCGTAGATCGTGGGAAGACCCAGGGGCATCCTAGGGTCTCGCTTGAGCGTTTTTTCCAGTCCCGCCTTCCGCCGCCCGCCTCCCGCCTCCCGGGCTGACTTTGAAGCGGGTGGTTCGGCCGTCATCGGACGGGCGGGCTCCCGTCCGGAGCCGCGCGGTGTGCGCGCTCCTTCCCGCCTGCCGCCTGCCGCCTCCCGAGATCGTCACGAGGCTTCGGCGAACCGATCCATGAACCGGGTCGAGATCCGGCCGGCGACGAAGTCTGGGTCCTCGAGGATCCTCCGGTGCATCGCGATCGTGGTCTTGACTCCCTCGACCACGAACTGATCGAGAGCGCGGCGCCCGCGGTAGATCGCCTCCTCGCGGTTTCGTCCCGTGATGATGAGCTTGGCGATGAGTGAATCGTAATGCGGCGGAATGAGGTAGCCCTGGTACGCGGCAGTGTCCACGCGGACGCCCAGGCCGCCGGGCGGGTTGAAGGTGGTGATCCGCCCCGGGGACGGCTTGAACGAGACCGGATCCTCGGCGTTGATCCGGAACTCGATCGCGTGCCCGCGCGGCTTCAAATCGCAATTTGCGAAAGAGAGCGGCGCGCCAGCAGCCACGGCGATCTGTTCCTTCACCATGTCCACGCCCGTCACTTCCTCCGTGACCGGGTGCTCGACCTGGAGCCGCGTGTTCATCTCCATGAAGTAGAAGTTGCCGCGCTGGTCGAGGAGGAACTCGATCGTTCCCGCGTTGGTGTACGAGACCGCGCGCGCGGCCGCGACCGCCGCTTCCCCCATCCTGGCCCGAAGCTCCGGGTCGAGGGCGGCAGAGGGCGACTCCTCGATGAGCTTCTGGTGGCGCCGCTGGATCGAGCACTCCCGCTCTCCCATGTGCCTCAGGTTGCCGCTCTGGTCTCCGAAGACCTGAAATTCGACGTGCCGGGGGCTCTCGAGGTACTTCTCGAGATAGACCTCCGCGTTGCCGAAGGCTTTCTCGGCCTCGTTGCGCGCCGTCTCCCACGCGCCCGAGAGCTCGCGATCGTCCCGCGCGACGCGCATCCCGCGCCCGCCGCCTCCCGCCGAGGCCTTGAGGATCACGGGATAGCCGGCGCGGCGCGCGAAGTCCAGCGCTTCGTCCGCGGTCTCGACGGGGCCGGGCGAGCCGGGCACCGTGGGAACGCCCGCGGCCGTCATCGTTTTCCGGGCGAGAGACTTGTCTCCCATCTTCCGGATGGCGTCGGGCGACGGCCCGATGAAGGTGATGTTGCAGTCGTGGAGGATCTCCGCGAAATACGCGTTCTCCGAGAGGAATCCGTAGCCGGGGTGGATCGCGTCGGCCTCCGTGATCTCGGCGGCCGACACGATCGCGGAAATGTTCAGGTACGACGCGGCCGAGGGATAGGGGCCGACGCAGACGTCCTCGTCGGCGTAGCGCACGTGGAGGGCGTCCCGGTCCGCCTCGCTGTAGATCGCGACGGTCTTGATGCCGAGCTCTTTGCACGCGGAGATGATGCGGAGCGCGATCTCGCCGCGGTTCGCGATCAGGATCTTCTTGAACATGGAGAAAGAGCTGTCAGCCGTCAGCTCTCAGCTGTCAGCCGAGCCGCGAGCGAGTTCCTGAGCTGAGAGCTGAGAGCTGATAGCTGATGGCTCGCATCATGCCGCCAGGCGGATCGCGAACAGTTTCTCTCCGTACTCGACCGGCTGGCCGTTTTTCGGATAGACCTCGAGGATCTCGCCCTCGACGTCGGACTCGATCTCGTTCATCAGCTTCATCGACTCGATGATGCAGAGGATCTTTCCCCGCGCGACCTTCTGCCCCACCTCGGCGAACGACTCGGATTCCGGAGACGGCGAGCGGTAGAACGTCCCGACGATGGGCGACGTGATGACGTGGAGCCGCGGGTCCACCTCCGCCGGCGCCGCGGGAGCCGCTTCGGGAGCCGGCAGAGCGGCCAGAGGCGCCGCCGCGGCCGAGGCGCCGTTCGAGGAGGCCCGAACGCCCTCGATCCGGACCCGGAACCCGGCCTGCTCGATCTCCAGGGCCGAGAGGCCCCGCTCCGACACGAGGTCGATCAGCTCCCGGATTTCCTTGAAGGAGAGCATCGGTTTAAAGCAGCTCCTTTTCGAGAGCGAGGCCCGCCTTCCGAAGCTCGAACCGGCCCCGCCCCGAGTTTCCGCCCCTCGACAGCAGGAGGAGCAGATAATACTCCGCGGTCACGCGGGAGAGGATCGCCGTGGAACGGTCCGTTTCGACCACGATCTGCTGGATCATCCCCGCCTCGCTGGCGCCCCGGGTCGAGGAGGTCTTGACGAACGAGCCAAGCTCGGCGGCGATCGACTCGAAGGCGCGGCCGTCGGCCGGCCCGTAGGAGTCGATGGGGATCCCGTCGACGCCGAGCAGCGACACCGCCTGCGCGCCTTCCACACGTTCCGCGATGCGGCGAAGCGTGTCCTGGAAAATGTTCATGAGCTTCTTCCCGGCGTCGCCCACCGGGCGCGCCAATCAGCCGGCTTGTACCACGGAGAGCCAGCGTTTTAAAGCGCGGACGCGGGCCAGGCGCCGGGTCAGCGCAGGATCGACCTCCGCGCCGCCCGCGCCGCTCGACGCGGGCAGCAGCCGGGCTTCGGCATCGCGGCGCAGGCGCTTCAATTCCAAATCGAAGGGGTTCGACAGGACGAGCGCGTCATAGAGGTCGAGGGCTTCCGCATAGTGGCCCTGCGCAAAGTAGAGATCGGCGAGAGTTCGTCCCGCGGGCTCTCCGTCCTCCTCCCCATCCGAGCCGTTGGAGCCGTCCGCCTGCGCCCCGGCGCGGAAGGATTCCTGCGACTGCCCGTTCCCGCCCATCGACGCGGCATACACGTCCCCGAGGCGGAATGCGCGTGTCGTCACGTCGTCCGGATTGGGGGAGGGGATCTCAGGATCGAAATCCTCCGCATCGTCGGCGGGGGCCTCGGCCCGGGCGGACTCAGCGGGCGGCGGCGGAGGCGGGAGGAGAGTCTGACGCGCGATCCACGGATCCGGCGCTTCCGACTCCCCCGGCGGCTCCGGCTGCGCCTGCGGAGGAGGAGGCGGCGACTCCCGGGCAGCCTCCGCGCCCGGCCCGATCGATGCGGTCTCTCCTGGCGGTCCGGCCATCGCGGCCCCGGGCACCGGTTCCGGCTCGGGGGGCGCCGCCGAAGCCTGCGCAACCGCGGCCGGCGCCGGCGCGGAGAAGGACTGGAGCACCGAGGTCTGCGGATGATTCGGCGTGTTGTCGCGCGAAAGCACGTCGAACGGCTCCGGCTCCCGGTGCGGCCGGCGCGCGGAGGAGTCGTCCAGCTCAAAGGAGAGGGGTGCGATCGAAGAAGTCGATTCGCCGATCTCCGACGCGCGGGTGCGCGGCTGCGCGTCGAACCGCAGCTCGCGCGAGGTTCGGATCGGACCCGCCGGCTTCTCCTCGAAGAACGTCGGCGGCGGCGGGAGGGGCTCCGTGACGCGGACGGGAGGCGGAGGGGGCGCGAGCTCGACCTGGAGCCTCTCGACGATCTCGTCCACGGTCCGGTCCCCGGAGAGCGCGCGATAGAGCTTGTATTTCTTGATCGCCTCGACGCTCTCGCCCCGGGAGAGGTAGATATCGGCGAGAGACTTCGCGGAGACGAGGTTCCCCGGATCGTTCGAGAGGACCTTGTTGAACGTCGCGATGGCCTCGGTGATCTGCCCCGCCTCGAGGTAGGCGCGCCCCAGGGCCACCTGCGCGGAGAGGTACGTCGGGTGGGCGAGCAGACCCTTCTGGAGCGTCGAGAGCCCCTCGGCGAGGAGCCCGCTCTTGCGGTACTCCTCCGCGAGAGTGACGAAGAGCCTCGAGCCCGGGTCGAGCTCGAGGCGCCGTTTCAGGTCCCGGATCCGGGCGTCACCCGTGAGCTCAGCCACGGGGAGGCGAAGCGAAGCCGCCTCCACTTCGGAGGGCGGCCTGAGGATCGATCCAGTGCGAGGTCAGGGGTTCACGACCGTCGTCGCGGTGCTCGTGTTGTCGAGTGTGTTGACCTCCGGCGCCGTCGTGGAAACGGTCGCCGTGTTCGAGACCGTCCTCGGCGCGCCGACGATCGTGACGTTGATCGTCACGGTGGCGCTACCTCCCGGCGCAAGAGTCTGGAGGTTGGCTGTGATGACGGAACCGAACACGGAACAGCTGCCCTGAGTCGCCGTGCACGAGACCGCGTTCACCCCGGCGGGGAGGGAATCCGATGCGACCGTGTTCGTCGCGGGCACGCCTCCCGCGTTTGTGATCGACAGGGTATAGGTCACAGACCCGCCGGCACCGAGCGAAACCGTCGGGGGATTGCTCGTTTTCGAGATTCCGAGGTCCGCCACGGCGCAGGGGAGGAGGTACGAGAAGCTGCCCGTCGCGGAGCAGGCGGACGAGCGGCTGCGCACCGTCACCGTCACCGTCTCACCGGAGGGCACGAGTGTACCGACGGGGGTCCCGGCCGGGCAGACCGGTGACGTTGTGACCGCACCGGGCGGCACCGTGACGACCATGGAAAGGCCATCGGGCGCGACGCTCACCACCGTTGCCGGCGTGTTGTTGAATCGCACGTCTGCATCGGCCGTTGAGGTTGGCAGATTCGTTCCGAGGATCGTCACCGACGTCCCCGCCGCAGCCTGCGGGGGCGAGATTCCGGTGATCGTAATGGGCTGGACGACATAAGTGAAGATGCCGCCGGAGGCAGTTTCCCCCGTGCCGAGGTTCGTCACCGTGACCGGACCGGACGCTCCCGAGCAGGCAGGGGGCGCACCCGGTAGAACGAGGATCTCGCTGTCGGAAACGGAAATGACCGATGCCGCCACGGTCCCAACGGTGACCAGGACGGGCGACTGGAAACCGTGCCCGAAGATCGTCAGCTGCGTCCGCTGATCTCCCCGCATCCGATCGGGCGAAAACCCCGTGATTTGCAGGGGCTGGGTGTACCGGAAGGACGCCGCGAGCGTCGCCGTGACGCCGGAGCCCGATTCACGGACCACGACGTCGATCGGGGAGTTGATGGGGGGTAGGAGGCCGAAGTTGCTCGCGGGCGGCGTCAGAATGATGATCTGGTTGTAGGACACGGAAATGACGGTGGCTTCGACCTGAATCGTCGCTGACTGCAGAAACACCTGCAGCGGAGCGGAGAAGCCGGACCCTACGATCGTCACTCGGGTTCCGCCCTCCTTCGTTCCGGACGCCGGGAGGATCGCGGTGATGGTCGGCACGTTGCCGGCCGCCGTTCCAAAGGCAAAGCAGTTGGGAATCGTCAGGACCACGGGCGACGACGTGTTGGTCCCGAGGGTCAGCGTGATCGTCACGGGGACCGACGGCGAGATCGCCTCAGGGAACGCGGGCGTGCGTACCGAGACGGACGTCGAGGTCAGGTCGGTCACGAGCGCTTCGCGGGTCACGCCTGCGGCGGTGAAGGTCACGCGGGTCGTCGCCGGGGAGCCGAAGAACCGGCCTCCGTTCAACGTGACCGTGTCGCCGCCCGCGTTGGACGCGAAGCTCGGCGAGCAGGAGGAGAAGAAGGGCCCGGCCTGCGCGGAGGGTTGGAACGAGATCGCGATCGTCGCGCTTCCCGTCTGGCCGGCCACGGTCGCGCTGGCGCGGACGTTGGCAAGACCCGCCGAGGAGGAGCAGATCGCGGTCACCGCGGCGCTGTTCTGCGTCGTGACGGACACGACGGCTTCGCCATTCTGCTGGAAAACGCCGAAGTCCGTGGAGAACGCGACGCCGGTGCCATCCGGAACGTTCGCGCCGTTCAAAGAGACGATGGCCTGGACGAGCGAGCAATTCCCGGCCGTGGGGTTCGCGTTACTCGTGAAGAGCCGGATCTGGAGCGGAGACGCCGCGCCCGGGGTAACGCGCGGCGTTCCGCCGCCGCCGTTGGGCGGCGTCGGCGCCGGCGCATCCGCCGAGCACGCGAGGGTGAACGCGACGAGCGCGATCCCGAGTAGTCCGATGGCATTCCGGCGCATGTCGTGCCTCCCCTTATCGAGACCTGGAAAGCGGTGTCGCACCGGCGAATCGGAACAGCAGGATGCCGCTCGCCGTCTCGCTCTGCACCCTCATCCCCGAGACCGTGTGGCCGAAGAAGGTGAGATCGAAAGTCATCTGAATCTCGTTGTTGTGAGTCTCGCGGTCGATCCCGCCGTTGAACGGCAGAAGCTGGTCGAACGGGGACAGCTGCACGTCGGAGCTCGCCAGAATCGGAAAGTTCGAGAGCGTGGACGTTCCCTCGGTGGGGACGACGACGCCCGCCCCGAAGGTCTTATCGGAGGGCACGAGCGTGCCGCCGTCCGTCCGGCGGAAGTGGACGCGGTAGCTCTCGATCTGAACGTCCGAGAAGTGCTGAGGATCGGTGGCGGCCGGGTTCTTCAGATGGCTCTGCAGCCGGATCGTCTGGATCTGGATGGGGGCCACGACGCCCACGTTCACGAACCCCGGCTGGAGCTGGATGTCCGTGGTGATGAACACAGGCGATTCCGTCTCGCCCTGCTTGTTCGTGCACCCGCTCGAGAAGAGCGCGGCCAGGACCGAGACTAAAACGCAGAGGACTTTCTTCATGGCGTTCGACCTCTCTAGGACCGGAGGATCCGGGGCGTGATGAAGATCAGCAACTCGTCGTGCTTTTCCGTACGGGTCTTGTTCTGAAAGAGGTTCCCGAGGATGGGAATCTTCCAGAGGCCGGGGATCATGTTGGTCTGGTCCTGGTCGTTGATCTGGAAGATGCCGCCGATGACGGTCGTTCCGCCGTCGCGCACCAGGATCTGGCCCTTGTACTCGCGGATCGTCAGCGGGACGTTGCTGCCGAGGGACAGGTTCAAGGCGACGGCGGGCTCGCGCTTGGAGACCTGGACGTCGAGAAGGACCGTCCCCTCATTGGTGATCTGGGGCGTGACCGTCAGGCGCAGGGTGGCGTCGATGTAGATGACGGTCGTCGTGTTGTTCACGTTCGTCTGCACGGGGATCTGGACGCCGGACTGGATCGACGCCGCCGTGTTGGTCAGCGCGGCGACTTTCGGCGAGGAGATGATCTTCAGCAGCCCCTGGTTCTCCGCCGCGGTCAGCGCCAGGTCCAGGTTGAAGGTGTCCAGGATGTTTCCGAGCCGGATGGACGCCACCGTGGGGCCGGTGCCGAGCCCGACCCGCCCTGTTCCGATGATGCTGTTCGGGAACACGAGGTTCGTCGAGTTGCCGTGGGCGACGTCCGCGTTTCCGTTGACGCCCCAGTTGATCCCGAGGCTGCGCCCGAGCGACTTCGTGGTCTCGACGATCCGGGACTCGATCATCACCTGCGGAGTCGCGGTGTCGAGCTGGTCGATCAGCTGAAGCACCGCGGAGAGATACGTCGGGATCTCACGGATGATCAGGGTGTTGGTCCGCGCGTCGATCACGATGTCGCCGCGCTTGGACATCACGCTCTTGATCGTGTTCGAGATCTCTCCGGCGCGCGCATAGGACAGCTTCTTGATGAGCGTGCGCGTCGGCTCCGCCGCCTGCCGCGCCTCGGCCAGACGCGCGCGGTCCGACTGCTCGGTCTGGAGCTTGGCGCTGGTGGCGATGCGCATGATGTTGTTCTCGAGGACGTACCCGAGACCGTTCTGCTTCAGGATCAGGTCGAGAGCCTGGTCCCAGGGCACGTCTTCGAGCTG
>JBDUBP010000103.1:0-14329 GCA_040004075.1 Acidobacteriota bacterium
TCTTGACCGTCGTCCCCGCCTCGATGAACTGCGGGACCATGACCTCGAGGCCCGTCTCCAGAACCGCCGGTTTGTAGGAGGCCGAGGCGGTGGCCCCCTTCATTCCCGGCGAGGTCTCCGTCACCTTGAGGTTGACCGTGTTGGGCAGCTCGATTCCGACGGGATTTTCCTCGTAGAAATCCACGTGGATCACCGTATTGGGCAGCAGGTACTTCATCTGCTCGCCGATCACCTCGTCGGAAAGCGTGATCTGGTCGTAGTTACCCTGGTCCATGAAGTGGTGCCCGGCGGAATCGGAGTACAGGTACTCCATCTCCTTCTCGTCTAAGGAAGCCTTCTCGACGCGATCCGTCGATCCGAAGCGGTGCTCGGTCATGGAGCCGTTGCGGAGGTTGCGCATCTTGACCTGGACGAAGCCGCGCAGGTTTCCGGGGGTCTTGTGGACCATCCCGTGGACCCGGTGCAGCTCGCCGTTGTAGATGACGAGGGTCCCGGCTCGAATCTGGGTCGCTGGAATCATCATGGAAGCGCCACCCCCCAAAAAGACGGCGAAATCTAACAGAGTGGGCCGTGTCCGTCCAGCCGCCGGGAATTGCCGCCCCTCACCCCGGCCCTCTCCCCGGAGCGCGGGGGGAGAGGGAGGGGATCGCATCGCCTCAAAAAGAAAACGCCCCGGCTGTCCGCCAGGGCGTCTCAATCCGTGGAAGACCGGCCCTACGACCGCTTTCGCGGCAGGCGGATGACGCGGCCGCGTTCGACGGGAGCGGCGCGCTCGGCCGCCGGGGCAGGCTCCGCCGAGAAGACGAGATCGAAGGACTCGTCCTGGAGGGGGAACGAGCGGAAAATGCCGCGCCACATCTCTTCGGTGAATTCGAGGCTCGCTGCCAGAGTGATGGTTCCCGTAGTCCCCGGGGGCGGCACATCCGGCGTGAAGAGGGCCTGGGCGATGTTCGGCCGCTCGAGGTTGGTGCCGTAGGAGGCGTTGATGAACTGGATGATCTCGTCGGCCAGGATCGTGTAACCGATGGGAGACATGTGGACCGCCTCGCCGTACGCGAACATGCCGCCCGTGACGAACGCGGTCGAGATGTGAATCCCGCCATACGTTCGGCCGTTGGTCATGAGGTCCTGGGAGAGAGCGTAGAAGTCGAAGTACTTGAAGCCGTTTGCCTCCGCCGCGGACTTGATCACCGCGTTCATGTCCCGGACGCGCTGGTCGATCGCGAGCACTTCGTCCGGATACAGCACGACGCCGATGTTCACGGTCGCCGGGGGGGTGAAGGAGCCGTCCGGCAGGGGAAAGTCGCAGCGCGGAAGCGTCGGGTTGACGCTGCACGGGATCCCGAAGCCGAGCCCGAGGAGCGAGCTGCCGCCGAGAGCCGCCTGGGGCGCGTTGGCGATGAGCGTTACGAGCGTTCCCGGTGGAAGCGGGCAGACCTTTCCGGCCGGACCGACCCGGCAGCCGGCGGCGCCCGTGTCGCGCGAGCCGAGGAGAGGGATGACGTTGCCGGCCGCATCGCGCACCGGCTGGCGCGTCGCAGGGTTCACGACGTAGTAAGGGATCGTCGAGGCGAGGGGAATGAATCGCGGGTCCGGCGTTCCGATGAAGACGCCCGTTCTTCCGGGCGCCTTCAGGGCGGCGGCGACCGAGTTGTACTTCGTGGTGAAAACCGGGAGCGGAGTCGCCGTGACGCCGTCCTGCAGGAAGCCGGCGCCGCCGGCAGTCAGGATGTCGTTGCCAATGATCCCGAGGGTGATGAACGTCGGATTCAACCCGAGGGCCTGATTCAACTGCGTGCCGCGCCCGCGGAGAATGAGGTCCGCGATGCCTCCATTGTCGGTCGTCTTGTCGGAGACGTCCGCGATCTTGTAGCCGGGCACCGAGAGGTTGTCGTAGGACCGGGCGAGGGCCGCATTCGTGGGAGCGCCCGTCGCCTTCGAGATGGGCCCGAAGGTGGGCGTGAGGCTGGTGATCGTGTTGCAGGTCGGGATCCCCGGGTCGGAAATCGTCGGCTGCTGAAAGTCGGTGATCCCGAACGATTTCGCCAGCTGCGCGGGGTACGAGAACCGCTGCTCCCGCGCGACGAGGCAGCCCGAGCCGTAGCCGGCCCCGTAGCTGTCGCCGAGCGCCACGTACTTACTGAAGTTCGGCGCCTGGGCCAGCGCGCCGGCCGCCCAGAGCCCCACGACGGCCGCGATGCCCGCGAGCCGCAAAAGAGATCTCTTCATCGTGCTCTCCATGGTTAGAACGCCACTCGAAGGCTGAACGCAAACACGTTCACGGCTTCCTTGAAAGTTCCGTAGAAGGCGTCATTCGAACGGCCGCGGTTGTCCCGGTCGTGGACCTTCAGATACAGGTCGGAGACGTCGATGCCCCAGTGATCCGTGCCGAAGCCGAAGCCGACGGAGTAGCCGTCGCGGTCATTGTCCGCGAGCAGAGGACCGATGTCTTCCGTTGGCATCGGAGTCTTGTCGCGGTAATAGCCCGCGCGGAAGGCCATCGCCCCGAACTTCTTCTGAAGACCGATGCGGTATGCCCAGGAGTTGCGCCACTCATCGTCCCGGTGGAGGTCGCGGCCCGTCAGGTCCGGGAAGCGGATGTCGAGCGTCTTGAAGCTCGTCCACTGGGTCCAGTCCGCCTCGAGCGACACAAGGAAATCTCCGGGGAAGGTGAAGGCGGTCCCGAGATTCAAGGTGGCCGGGAACTCGATGGCCGTCTCGACGGGGTGCGAGCCCTGCGGAATCAGCGGCGCAACCAGGGCGTCGAAAGGCGTGTTCGTGAGGCGCTGCTGGAAGTTGGCGGTGCCTTCATAGTCGATCTTGATGCGGCTGCGGTAGGCGGCCCCGACGGAGAACTGGGGAATGGGTTTGAACAGGATCCCCGCGTTCCACCCCCAGCCGTGGTTGTCCTGAATCTTGCTGTTCAGCTTGACGTGGGCGACGTCCACGACCGAGTTGGTCAGGGGATTGATGGCGGCGTTGTTCCGCTCGAGCTGAACTTTGGAGAACCGGTAGTCCGCTCCGACGGCGACGGCGAAAGTGGGCGTTGCCTGGAACGAGAAGACCGGGTTCAAGTCCACGGTCTGGATGACCGCGTTCTGCGACACGAAGCGTCCGCTGAACGTCTCCGGGTTGTCCCAGCGGAATCCCAGCCCGTAAGGAGAGTTAATCCCGAGGCCGAAGTTGAGCTCGTTGGTCAGGGGAACGACGGCATAGACGTTGGGGATCACGAACGTCGTGCTGTGCTGCTTCTCCGAGACGCCGTTGCCCGGATAGGGATTCGAGCCTTCGAAGTCGCCTTTCACCTTGGTCAGGAACTCGGCGCCGATCTGCGCCTCGAAGTGCTTCTGCCAGCCGAGGCCGGCGGGGTTGTAAAAGATCGCGGAGGGATCATCGGCGACCGCGGTGAACGCGAGGCCCATACCGGTCGCCTTCGCGCCCTGCGTCTGGACCTGGAATCCGGAGGGGAAGGCGGGGGTGGCGGCGAGGAAGGTGACCAGAGCGAGGGGAAGGGAGATCCGATTTAATCGGAACCGGGGTCTTTTCACGGTTTTACACTCCTCTGAAGTACTCGCGAAGTAAGCGGTGAGTCGGACAATCTTTACCTTCGGCGTACCGAAAGTCAAAGAACTTCCCGCAGGTTCCGCCTCCCTTTCGCCGGCCCCGATAGAATCGAAGGACCGTGCCCCGCGACAGCAACACGCCGACGACCGCCGGGCCGCTGGACGCCACGCCCGGCCCCGACCGTCCCCTGACGACGGGGACCCTCCTCGGGGGTCGGTACCGCATCGAGTCCGTCCTCGGGTTCGGCGGCATGGGCGTCGTGTACCGCGCGCGCGATCTGAAGCTCGACTGCGACATCGCCCTGAAGAGAATCCGCCCCGACCGCGTCTCCCCCGAGCGGCGCGAGACCCTCCGGCGCGAGATCATCCTCTCGCGGCGCGTGACCCACGAGAACGTCTGCCGCGTCTTCGACCTCGTCGAATTGAACGGCGAAGAGTTCGTTTCGATGGAGTACCTCCCGGGACGCACGCTGAAGGACGTCGAAGACGAACAGCGGATGCTGCCTCTCGGCCGCGGCCTCGCGATCGCGAAAAAGATCTGCCGGGGGCTGGCGGCGGCGCACCGCATCGGCGTTCTGCACCGGGACCTCAAACCGGAGAACGTCATCGTCGGGATGGACGACACGCCGAGGCTGATGGACTTCGGAATCGCCGTCGAGAGCGCCGTCTACCGCGGCGAGAAGGAGGACACGGTCCCGGGAACGCCTCAGTTTCTGGCGCCCGAGCTCCTCCGTGGAGAGGCGCCGAGCATCCGCACCGACATCTACGCGATGGGCGTGCTCCTCTACGAGATGTTCACCGGACAGGTCCCGTTCGACGACCCGGACACGGCGCGGCTCGTGAGGCGCGTGATCGCCGAGGCGCCTCCGAAGGCCGTGACGCTGCGGCCGGACCTGCCCCCCGAGCTCCTCGGGATCCTGGACCGCGCCATCGCGAAGGACCCTGAAACGCGCTTTCCCGACGCCGACTCGCTCGGCGATGCAATCGCCTCGTTCGAAGGGCAGGTGCTCGAGCGCGTCCTGGCCGAGGTGTCCGTGACGCGCGCGAAGATGGTGAAGCTCATGGTCATCCTCGAGGCGAACAAGGCGCTCGCCGCGACCTTCGACCCGACGGAGATCCTGCGCATCATCCTGAAGACCGCGACGTCCGAGACCGACGCGGAGCGCGGCACGATCTTTCTCCGGGAACGGGGCGCCGATGAGCTCGTCAGCCAGATTCTCGAGGGGGGGGCCGTCGCCCCGATCCGCCTTCCGATCGGCCGCGGGATCGCGGGGACGGTCGCCCGGACGGGCGAATCGATCAGCATCGCGGACGCCTACAAAGATCCGCGCTTCGACTCGCGAACGGACCTGACCTCCGGCTTCCAGACCCGGACCATCCTCGCCGCCCCTCTGAAAACGCCGAGCGGAGAGATCGTCGGCGTCGTGCAGCTCCTGAACAAGCGCAACCGGAGCTTCACCAGGGAGGACGAGGAATTCTTAGTCGAGGTGGGGACTCATTCGGCCCTCGCGGTCGAGAGCGTGCGCCAGCACGAGGCGGCGGTGGCCGTCGCCCGCCGGGAAGGCGCGGCCCGCGTCCTCCGGAGCGCGCAGTCGCTGCTCGCTCCCCACGAGTGGCCGGCGACTCCGGGCTTCGAGACGGAGCCTCTGCGCTGGCGCTCGGAGGAGCTCGACCTCGTCTCGTACGGGGTCGAAGGCGGACCGGACCTCGTCTCCTTTCTCTTGGTCGAGACCGCCCTTCCGGTCGAGTCGGCCCTGGGCGTCCTCCTCCGGGGCGTCACCGCGGGCCGCGACAAACTCTCGTCCTCCCCGGAGGAGGCGGTCGAGCGGGCCTTCGAGGCCGACGCTTCCTGCGCCGCCGCCGCCGCACGCTGGGAAGGCGACCGCATTCTGCTGGCCGCCGCCGGCCCCGGGGCCCAGATCCCCTGGCTTCTCCGGGAGGGTCGGCCGGTCCCATTCCCGGCTTCCGAGGCGGGAGGCCTGCGCCGGGCGGAAGCCCGCACCCGGCCGGGCGACATCCTGGTGCTCGCGTCGGCGGGTCTGTCGGCCATGGCCTTCCCGGGCAAGGCCGTTCCTCCCGAGATCTCCGTCCAGCATTTCGCCCGCATCGCGGAGGCGTCGTCGCTGGCGGGCGCCTTCGCCCAGGTCGTCGCGGAATGGAAGAAGGCCGGGGCGGCGGGAGCGCGCGACGTGCTCTTCCTCGCCGCGCGCCGTTCCTCGTGAAGCATCGCTTCGTTCTGGTCGACGTCTTCGCGGACCGCGCGCTCGCAGGCAACCCCCTGGCGGTGTTTCCTCAGGCGGAGGCCATTCTGGACGAGCTGCTTCAGCCGGTGGCGCGCGAGATGGACCACGCGGCCACGGCCTTTCTCTTCCCTTCGGGGATCCGCGGCGCGCTCTTCCGGCTGCGCATCTTTTCGCGGGAGCGGGAGATCGGGTTTGCGGGGCATCCCGCCCTCGGAGCCCATTTTGTTCATGCCACCGAAAACCGGCTGCCCCTGGAGGAGCCGGTCACCCGGGTCGCGCACGAGAGCCGCGAAGGGCTCGTCCACGTCGAGCTGCTCGTCGAAAAAGGACGGATCGGCATGCTGCGGCTGCGCCAGCGTCCACCGAAGGTCGGTCCGCGTCTGCCCGAAGAGGACGTGGCGCGCGTCGCCCGGGCCCTCGGACTCGAAGAGGAGGCGCTCCAGGCGACGAACCAGCCTCTCCGGGTCGCGTCGACCGGACTTCCCAGCCTGATTGTCCCGGTCGCGACGCTCGACGCGCTCGGCCGGGCGGCGCCGCGTTACGGAGCGCTTCGCGAGGTCGCCGAGCCTCTCGACGCGACGATCGTCTATGCGTTCACGAAGGAGACGCGCGACGCGGGCGCGAGCGCGCACGCCCGCGCCTTCGACACGATCGGAGCTTCCGAGATCCCCGGCGCGGGAGCCGCGGCCGGCGCTCTGGCCGCCTACCTCGTGTCGCAGGCCGCGGTGCCGGTCAGCCCCGTCACATCGCTCGTGATCGAGCAGGGCCATGCTCTTTCCCGCCCGTCCTCTCTTTACGTGGAAGTCCACGTCGGTCCGGAAGAGATCGCGCCGGCCGGCCGGCGGGAGACCGCCGATGGAACCGGCCGGCGTCTCTCGACCATCCGGGAGGTGATTCTCGGAGGAAGGGTGATCCGGGTGGGAGAGGGGAACCTGGAGTTTTGAGTCATCCGTTATCAGCTTTCAGTTCAGCGGTATGAACGCTCGACGCTCGACGCTGAACTCTCGACGCTCAACCTCCCCACAACATCCCGCCGTCGTAGACGACCCGGTCGCCGTCCACGCGCGCGAAATCGGGAAGGGCGCGGCGGCGCGCTTCCCGTTCCGACAGGATCTCGAAGACCTCCCAGCCCCGCGCGATGAGCGCGTCGGCGATGAGGGAGCGGTGGCATCGCCACGGAAGCGCTTCGGCGCAGAGGATCGCGGTGAACGTCCCGCGCGCGGCCGCCGCGAGCGTCGCGAGACCGCTCGCGAACTCCGACGTATCCATGTAGTCCGCGTACCCCCGGAACGCCTCCACGCGCCAGGCGGTGTGCGGCGAATCGGGCCGCGCCTTACGCCGCCCGCCGAGCTCAGGCATCCGGACATAGACGACGCCCGCGGCCGGCAGGCTCTCCGCGAGAGCGACTGCCGAAAAGTGCGGCCACTTGCGCGACGCGGGATACCGCCGAACGTCGACGACCTGGCTAACCCGATGCGCCGCGAGCAGAGCGAGAAACGCCTCGAGAGACCGATTGGAGTGCCCGACCGTGGCGATCGAGGGCCGTGCGTTCGAGTCAGATTCCGTTGTGCTCAGACCCGCAACCCACGTTCTTCCTCTGGACCCTCAACTCTCAACTCTCAACTCTCAACTTAATCCGGAACTCTCAACTCCAAACGCTCGACGCCGAACGCTCAACCTCCCGTCAGGGCAGCACCGCCACGGCAAGCGCCCCCGGCCCGCCGTGCGCTCCGAGAGCGGGACCGCACTCGACGATCATCACGTCGGACTCGGGATAGCGCTCGCGGATCTCGCGGGCGATCGCGTCCGCCAGAGACGGCGCGTCGCAGTGCGCGACGCCGAACCGGCGGGCGGACGTTCCGAGGTCGGCGGCCTCGAAGAGAAGTCTCATCATGCGGATCCGGGCGGCGGCAAAGCCGCGCGCCTTCGCGACGGGCTCCGCCTTGCCTTCCGGAGTGATGGTCAGGACGGGCAGGAGACCGAGCAGCTTCCCGATGAACCCGCGCACGGGCGAGACGCGTCCCCCTCGCACGAGGTGCTCGAGCGTGGGAACGGCGATGAACAGGCGGGTGCGGTCGACGGCGTCCCGGGCGACGGCGGCGACCTCGGCGGCGGACTTGCCCGCGGCGGCGGCCTCTGCCGCAGCCCGAACGATCAATCCGAGGCCGACGGAGACGTTACGGCTGTCGACGTGGTCGATCGTCGCGTTCTTCACCGACCGACCGCCGACGATGGCGGCCTGGTGGGTGCCGGACACGGCCGCCGAGAGGTTCACCGAGACGAGAGCGCCCGCGTGGGTCGCCACGTTCTCGAATACCTGGGTGAAGTCGGCGGGCGGCGGCTGCGAAGTCTTCGGCGCGACGTCGGTCACGGAGAACCTGGCGTAGAACTCCGAGGGCATGATCGTCACCTTGTCCAGGTAGTTCTCCGAGCCGAAGTAGACCCGCACCGGGACGACGCCGATGCCGAGCTCCTCGATGAGCGTCGGGGGCAGATCGCACGTGGAGTCCGTGACGACGCCGACCCGCGACGCGCGATTCTGGTCGAAAAGCGTCTCGTGCTGCGCGTGCATGTCCTCGATCTTCGTCTGAGCCACCTCTCCCAGCCGGGCCATCAGCCCGAAGAGGCGCTCGGGCTCATTCGTGTGGACGTGAAGGCGCACCCGCGTTGCTCCTCCCGCCACCACGATGGAGTCGCCGAGGAGCGCGGCCTCGCGTCGGAGAGCGTCGCGGTCTATGCGGTCGCCTTCGAGCAGCACTTCGGTGCAGTAACGGAAGAGAATCGACTCGGCGGTCCTGTCGAAAATCGCCGCCTTCACTTCTTCGGGGGGCGCCTCGACGATCCCCCCGCGCGCGGCCTCCCGAAGGTAACGAACGATGCCTTCGAGGAGATAGACGAACGCCTGCCCGCCCGCATCCACGACTCCCGCCTTCGCGAGCGCCTTCATCTGCCTGGGAGTGTTCTCGAGAGACTTCTTCGCCTCGGCGAGCGAGTCGGGCAGAAGCTGCGCGAAGTCGGCGACGTCGCGCGCCCGCCGCGCGACGTAGGCGGACCAGTCCCGGATCACCGTCAGGATCGTCCCCTCCACGGGCCGCGCGATCGCGCCGTACGCGGAGTCGGACGCTCGCACGACGGCCGCCCCGAAGTCGCCCGCGGAGATTCTGGGGCTGTCGGGGAGCCCCTCGGAGAACCCGCAGAAGAACTGCGCCAGGATCGCGCCGGAGTTGCCGCGCGCTCCCCCGACGGCCTCTTCCGCCAGGGCGCGCGACATTTCCCGGATGTGCCGCTGGCGAACGCGGGAGATGCCGGCCGCGATCTTCTGGAGAGTGGAGGCGACGTTCGTTCCGGTGTCGCCGTCCGGGACGGGGAACACGTTGATCTTGTTGAGAGGCTCCGCTCGATCGGCCACGAAGCGAGATCCCGCGATGACCGCCCGCGAGAGGCGGCGGCCGTCCAGGTACCGGATGGCCATCACGGCTGAATCGGGGCCGGCGCGCCGCTCGCCGCGGTCGATGGCTCGGCGGCCGTTCGATACTCCTCAGCGATCGCGGGCAGGCGCTCGAGATACAGCAGCACGACGCCGCAACCCATGCAGGCCCAGGGATACACGCGCTCGACCCCGAAGTCGAAGAACTTGCGCTTCCACGGTTTCTTCCAGAAGTAGAACGTGTATCCGGAGTTGTTGCTCCGCGACCGCACGAGCATTCCCCCGTTGCAGAGGGGACATTTCCGCTGGAAGTCCGTCATGGCGGACAGCAAGGATATCTGAACGTGCGGGCCGGGAATCGGAAATCGGGAATCGGGAATCGAACGCGAAAATGAATGCCGGCTTACGTTTCCCGTTTCCCGTCTCCCGTTTCCAGCCCGTTCGGCTTCCACCGCAGGATCAGGTTCCGGGCGGCCCCCACCTCGTCCACGCGCTTGACGGGAGTCGTGTGCGGCGCGTTTAAGACGATCGACGGGTCTTCTTCGACTTCCCGCGCGATCGCGCGCATGGCGGCGATGAACGCGTCCAGGCCGGACCGGCTTTCGGTTTCCGTGGGCTCGATCATCAGGGCCCCGTGGACAATCAGGGGAAAAGAGATCGTCGGGGGGTGGAAGCCGTAGTCCATCAGCCTCTTTCCGATGTCCCCGTTGTGGACTCCCTTCTCGGCCTGGCGCTTGTCGGAGAAGACGACCTCGTGCATGGACGGCGCGTCGTACTTCAAGTGGTAGTGTGCCGCGAGCCCCGCGCGGACGTAGTTCGCGTTCAGCACCGCGCCTCGCGCGACCTCCCCGATCCGGTTGCCATACGACGAAATGTAGGCGAGCGCGCGCACGAACATCCCGTAGTTGCCGAGAAAGGTCCTCAGGCGTCCAATCGATTCGGGGCGGTCGAAATCGAGGCCGAAGGTTCCATCTTCGCGCCGCTCGACCGTCGGCCTGGGAAGGTGAGGAGCCAGCTTCGCGGTCACAGCGACGGGACCGGAACCGGGACCTCCCCCGCCGTGCGGAGTCGAAAAGGTCTTGTGCAGGTTCATGTGCATCACGTCGATGCCCATGGCGCCCGGCCGGGCGACCCCGACGAAGGAATTGAAGTTCGCCCCGTCGCAGTAGAGGTATCCGCCCTTCGCGTGAACGATCCTGGCGATCTCGAGGATCCGATCCTCGAAGATGCCGAGAGTGTTCGGCACGGTCAGCATCAGCGCGGCCACGTCTTCCGTCATGGCCCCTTCGAGGACGTCCAGATCGAGGGTCCCGCGCGCGTTCGACTTGAGCTCCCGCACCTTGTACCCGGCGAAGTGAGCCGAAGCGGGATTGGTCCCGTGCGCGGAGTCCGGGATCAGGACGGTGGTGCGGGGGTTGCCGTCCTTCTCGAGGGCGGCGCGCACCATCAGGATCCCGGCGAGCTCGCCCTGCGCTCCCGCGGCGGGCTGGAGAGTCACGCGCGCGAGGCCGGTCAGCTCCTTCAAGGCCTGCTCGAGCCGCCACGCGAGCTCGAGCGTTCCGGATGAGACCTCCTCCGGCGCCAGGGGGTGCGAAGCCGCAAAGCCGGGCAGCCGCGCCATCTCCTCGTTGATCCGCGGGTTGTGCTTCATCGTGCACGATCCGAGCGGGTATGTGTTCTCGTCGATCGAGAAATTCAGCCGCGACAGGCGCGTGAAGTGGCGGGCGACCTCGACCTCGGTGATCTCGGTCTCCCCATCGATCTCGCCGCGCAGGAGGCCGGCCGGAATGGCGCAGACGTCCGGCACGTCGAGAGGCGGGAGTGAGTAGCCGACCTTTCCCGCGCCCGAACGTTCGAAAACGAGCAGCTCGTGCCGCGGCTCCGGGTGCAGCCGGTCGCCGAGCGGCGCGGTCTCCGCCGTTTCTTTCGCGTTCTCGATCTCGATGCTCATGAGCCTTCTTCTCCGAGCGCGGCGACGAGGTCGTCCATCTCCTCGCGCGTGTTCATCTCTGTCACGGCCACCAGGAACCGGTTGGCGTCGGCGCCCGAGCGGCTCCAGCGGGACAGGGGGACTCCCGCGAGGATTCGGCGCTGCGCGAGCCGCGACAGGAGTGGGGCGGCCGGGCCGCGCCCCTCGACGACGAACTCGTTGAAGGTGGGCGCGGAATCGGGCAGGCGGAATCCGCGAATGCCGGCGATCCGCCCTTTCAGGTATTCGGCCCTGGCATGCGACTGCGCCGCGACTTCGCGCATCCCCTTCTTGCCGAGAAGCGACATATGGATGTTGCTCGCGAGCGCCATCAGCCCCTGGTTGGTGCAGATGTTGGAGGTCGCCTTCTCGCGGCGGATGTGCTGCTCGCGCGTCGAGAGCGTCAGGGAAAACGCGCGCCGCCCTTCCGCGTCCTTCGTCTGCCCGACGAGACGTCCCGGGATCTGACGCTGGTGCGCCGTCCGGCAGGCCAGAAACCCCAGCAGAGGTCCGCCGTTGTGCATCGGGACGCCGAGCGACTGGGCCTCCCCGCAGACGATGTCCGCGCCCGCTTCGCCGGGAGGCGCGAGGAGGGCAAGGGACGCGGCTTCCGCAACGACGCCGACGAAGAGAGCTCCCCGCGCGCGCGCCGAGCCCGCGCAGGCGCTCCAGTCCTCGATCACCCCCCGGAAATTCGGCGACTGCACGGCGACCGCAAACGTCGTCTCGTCGACGGCGTCGGCGAGAGCGGCCGCGTCGGTCCGCCCGTCGGCGCCGAGCGGCGCTTCCACGATCTCCAGTCCGAGGTTCTGGAAGTATGTCCGCACCGTCTCGCGATACTCGGGATGGATCCCCAGCGAGAGAACCGCGCGCCGTCGTCCGCGGACCAGGCGGTCGGCCATCAGGAGCGCCTCGACGAGCGCGGAAGCTCCCTCGTAGAGAGACGCGTTGGCGACGTCCATGGCCGTCAGGAGGCAGATGTGCGTCTGAAATTCGAAGATCGACTGGAGCGTGCCCTGCGAGACTTCCGGCTGGTAGGGCGTGTAGGACGTCAGCCACTCGGCGCGATAGAGCATCTGGTCCGCGACGGCCGACACGTAGTGGTTGTAGAGCCCGGCGCCGAGAAAGAAGGCGCAGTCGCGCGCGTTCGCGTTCTTCGCCGACAGGGCTCCGAAGAACCGGCGGATCTCGATCTCCGACATCGGCGGCGGCAGATCGGGCGTATGACGCACCGACGCGGGTATCGAGGCGAAGAGGTCGTCGATCGACGAGACGCCGATAGACGCGAGCATGGCCTCGCGGTCGGCGTCCGACGTGGGGAGAAATTTCACTTCTCTTTTTCTTCCGCCTGGACGTACTCGGCGTACTGCTCCGCCGACATGAGCTTGCGCACCTCGTCGTCCGTCGTCACTTTCAGCTTGATGAGCCAGCCGTCTCCCAACGGATCGTCGTTGACGATTCCAGGCTCCGCCACGGCCAATCGGTTGATTTCCACGATCTCTCCGGAGATCGGAATGAACAGCTCGGAGACCGCCTTCACGGACTCGACGGTGCCGAACTCCTCGTCCGCGTTGTAGACGTGCCCCACCTCCGGGAGCTCGAGGTAAACGATCTCACCGAGCTCCTTCTGCGCGTGATCGGTGATTCCGATGGTGCCGATGTCTCCGTCGATCCGGACCCACTCGTGGCTCTGCGTGTAATGAAGTTCGTCCGGATTCACTGGGCCTCCTTCTTGCGTTTGTAGAACGGCGTCGGAGCCACCCGCGCCCTGGCGGCGCGGCCCCGGATGTCGGTTTCGAACTCCGTACCGACCGCCGTATCCGCAACGGGGAGAAGGGCGAGCCCGATCGGTTTCCCGAGCGTCGGAGAATGGGTGCCGGAGGTGACGATCCCCGCGCCATGCGCCGCCGCCGCCGGGTATCCGTGGCGGGCGATCCCGCGATCGACCATCTCGAACCCCGCGAGCTTCCGGGAGACGCCCGCCGCCTTCTGCTGAGCGAGGGCGTCTCTCCCGATGAAGTCCCCCTTCTCCATTTTCACGATCCAGCCGAGGTCCGCTTCCCACGGCGTCACCGTGTCGTCGATGTCGTTTCCGTAGAGCGCCATCTTCGCCTCGAGACGCAGGGTGTCACGAGCGCCGAGGCCGCAGGGAAGGAGCCCCTCCGGACGGCCGAGCTCCAGGAGGGCGCGCATGACCGGCTCCGCCGCATCGGGAGCCAGATACATCTCGAAGCCGTCCTCGCCCGTGTAACCGGTCCGCGACACCAGGGCGGGAAAGCCCTGGACCTTCATCCCGCGAAACCCGTAATAGGGGAGGTCGGTCGGGTCTTCTCCCGCGGCGCGCGCGAGGATCGATCCGGCGAGGGGCCCCTGAAGGGCGAGCAGCGCCCAGGCGTCGCTGACGTCGGCGACGTCCGCGGCCCCTCCGATGCGGGAGCGCGCCCAGGCGAAATCCTTCGGCCGGTTCGACGCGTTGACGACGACCAAGAAGTCTTCCGCGCTCCGGCGGTACACGAGCAGGTCGTCGACGAACGTTCCGTGGTCGGTGAGGAATGCGGAGTAGTGGCAGCGGCCGTCCGAGAGACGCGAAATGTCATTCGGCGTCAGCCGCTGAAGCGCGGCGACCGCGCCCGGCCCGCGGACTTCGAGCTCTCCCATGTGAGACACGTCGAAGAGTCCCGCCCGCTGCCGCACCGCGCGGTGCTCTTCGAGGATGCCGGAGTATTGAACGGGCATTTCCCACCCGCCGAAGTCGATGAGCTTCGCGCCGAGCTCCCGATGCAGAGAGAAAAGCGGCGTGCGCTTCAGAGCGGCGGCCTCTGCGGGCGCGGACATAAGGAGCGGAAATTAGCACATCGGCAGGGTGGGAACGGCGATGTCGGGGTTGGGATCGCGAAAGGCGAAGGTCGAAAGGCGGACCCGAGCGGGTCCCCGCCAGAGGGTGGAACGATCGGCCGAGGCAATTCAATACAATCGCCCTCATCTCTTGGGCGCACAGTTGATTCACCGTCGGCCGCTCTCCGCTTGCCGGGCCGTCCTTCAGCCCCGCGCGCCGTTCGCTGTTCGCCCTTCGCCCTTCGCCTTTCCGGGCTCGAGACCCCAATGACCGACGACGGCTCCGAAAAAG
>JBDUBP010000125.1:0-4216 GCA_040004075.1 Acidobacteriota bacterium
GAGCACCCGATCTCGCGCAAGCAGATCGACCCGGACGCACTGAAGGTCCTCTACCGCCTGTCCGCGGCCGGGTACAAGGCCTATCTGGTCGGCGGGAGCGTGCGGGACCTCCTGCTCGGCCGCACCCCCAAGGACTTCGACATCGGCACCGACGCGCACCCCCAGGCGCTCCGGCGGCTCTTCCGCAACTGCCGGTTGATCGGCCGCCGGTTCCGGCTCGCCCACATCCTATTCGCCAATGGCAAGGTCATCGAGGTGGCGACATTTCGGCGGCGCCCCGAGACCGCCGACCCGGACGCGCCCGAGCTGCTGATGACGTCCGACAACACGTTCGGGACGGCCCGTGAGGACGCCCTCCGGCGCGATTTCACGATCAACGGCCTCTTCTACGACATCTCGGATTTCGCCGTGATCGACTACGTCGGCGGCCTGGACGACCTCGAGGCCGGCCTCGTCCGGACGATCGGAGACGCCCAGGTCCGGTTCCGGGAGGACCCCGTCCGGATGCTCCGGGCGGTCGAATTCGCCAGCCGCCTCGGGTTCGCGATCACGCCGGACGCCTACGAGGCGATTCTCGAATGCCGGAAGGACATCGTCAAATCGGCGCCGCCCCGGGTCACCGAGGAGCTCCTCCAGTCGCTTCGGGGCGGGCACGCGCTGCCCACCTTCCTCCTGCTGCGGGAGGTCGGGCTCTTAGACGCCCTGCTGCCGGAGCTTGCCCACGTCCTCCGCGAGATCGATCCCGACCACCCCCACGGCACCGGCCACCTGTTCTGGGCGCTCCTGGAGACGCTGGACGCGGAGCGACGCCGCGGGCGGCCCTTCGACGACGCCGCGCTGTTCGGCCTCTTCTTCCTGCCGATCGTCCGCGCGCGGGTGCGCGAGACGGTTCCGGACGGGGACCCGGACCCGGCCGTCCTCGGCGCGATCCTCGAGGAGACGGTTCCTCCGATCGCCCTCCGCATGTCTCTGCCGCACGCCATCTCCCATCGGATCCAGCAGGCCCTGGCGACTGTCGGCCGCTTCTCCTACCGCCCGGACAACCGCCTGGCGACACGCCGGCTCGCCTTTCGGGAGACCTTCTCGACGGCCCTCGATCTCTTCGAGCTCGGCGCGATGGCGACCGGCCGCGGGGAGGAGCTCGCCCGGGAATGGCGCGCCTACGGCGACCGCGCGAAGAAGACCCGCGAGAGCTTCGAAACGGACACGCCGGCCGACCCGCGCGGGCCGGCCCCGGCGCGACGGAGGCGGGGCGGCAGGGGGCGGGGAAAGAGGGCGTAGCTGTCAGCTGTCAGCCGGCAGTTTTCAGTTCTCAGTTTTCAGTTTTCAGTCTTCCGCTTTGGGAGCCGGGCGGTCCACTCGAACCTCTATATGATCCGTTGGAGCTCAAAGAAAACCTTTCCTGAGGAGGCGCGGCATGCCCGGGGAAGTCGCTGACAGGTCGAGGCTTGATCGATTCCCGATTCTCGAATCAGTTGCCGCGGAGTACCGCGTCCGTCTCGCTCCCTTCGGTCGGCTCGGCTCCCGTTTCCCGGCTCCCGCCTCCCCCCAACTGTGAACATTTGTTCCCAACCTGCGTCTTGAGCCGGTGAGGACGATTTGAACAGCACCGACGACAGAAGCCTCGTAGATCGGTGCCGTAAGGGCGAAGACGAGGCATGGAGGGAGCTCGTGGACCGCTTCGGACAGAGGGTTTATTCGGTGGCTTACCACTTCACGCTGAAGCGCGAAGACGCCGAGGAGCTCTCTCAGGAGATCTTTCTGAAGATCTTCGAGAACCTGGAGCGCTACGACGGCGGCTTCCCGCTGATCGCCTGGATCGTCTCCCTCTCCCGCAACCTCTGTATCGACCGGTACCGGCGCCTGAAGCGGGAGAAGTCGTTCCGGTTCGTCTCGGACGAGGCGGTGATGCCCCTTCTGCGTTCGCAGGACGACCCCGCGGCCGACGCGCTGAAGAAGGAGCGGACCAAGATGCTCTTCTCCGCCCTGGCGGAGATCCCCGATGACCTCGCCGAGATTCTGGTCCTCCGGGACCTCGAGGGGATGGCCTACGACGAGATCGGCAAGTCCCTCTCGCTTCCCGAGGGGACGGTCAAGTCGCGTCTCTTCCGCGCCCGCGCGGAAGTGGCGCGGAAGATCCGCGAGCGCCACGAGAACCGGGGGACCGGAGTCCTGACCTCGCTCGCCGCCGCCGCCGCCGCCGGGGCCTTCGTATGAGCTGCCGCGAGATCGAGCGGCTGCTCGTAGCGGACGCGCCGGAGGCCGAGCGCGAATCGCACCGAGCCGCCTGCGCCGACTGCGAAATCCTCAGCCGGGACCTCGCGACCGCCGAGAGTCTTCTCTCCGGCCTGCAGGCGCCGGCCTGGAGAGCGGAGCTTCGAGACTCGCTTCTGCGGATTCCCGCTCTCACCGTCTCCTGCGAAGGCGCGGAGCTCCTGATCGCGGTCTCTCTCGAGCCCGGGCATGAGACGGCTCGGGCGGATGGCGCGCGGCTGCAGTTCCACCTGTCGCGGTGCGATGGCTGCCGGGAGGCGTTCGAGACGCTTTCAGGGATGCGCGACCTGACTCCGCCTCTCCCCGCCCCCTGGGTCGCGGGACGGCTCTCGGCGGCGAAGCCCGTGAAGACGCGCGCGCGCTGGCGCGGGTTCCTCGATCCGCGCGCGGCGATCGCGTTCGCCTACGCCGCGGCGGTCGTGGTCATGCTCGCCGGCTTCAATCCCGCCGACCTCGCCCGGAAAGCGGGCGCGGGATTGAAGAGTGAATCGAAGAGCGTCGCGGTCGTCGCCGATGCCTCTCTCGCGAATCGTCTCGGCGCATTCCAGCAGCGCGCGACGCGCGCCCTGGCCGTCTGGCGCGGCCGCGCCGGCGGATACAGCCGGGCGGTTCTGTCCAATGTCATCGCCCTCGTCATGAGACCCGAAGAGAGGCCCCGTCCCCCGCAAAGCCGTCCGCGCAACGGTGGCGAGGGGAATGTGCCGAAAAACGAAACATCGATCCCAACGTGGCGCGCCTGACCGCCCGCCAGGAGGACAACGCCATGGACCAGAGCACCCCTTATTCGCCGCCGCCCCCACCGCCCCCCGCGGCGCCCTATGCGCCCCCGCCGGGGCCCGTTCCGCCTCCGATCGCGCCGCCCCTGTACGCGGCCGAGAGAAAGTCTCCGGCGCTCGCTGGCATCCTCTCGATCTTCCCGGGCCTGGGCCACCTCTATCTCGGCCTCTACCAGCGGGGCATCGCCTTCGGAATCGCCTTCGTGGTCTGCATCGCCGCTTCGGCGCACGGACGCGGAGAGTTCTTCGGGCCCATGATCGCCTTCGTCTTCTTCTTCGGCATCATCGACGCGGTGCGCCAGGCCCACGCCATCAACCGCGGCTACGTCGCCTCCTCGGGATTCGCGACCGCGCCGACGCCGGTGCGCGTCTCGAGCGGCACGGCCAGCCTCACATGGGGAGTCATCCTGGTCGGGCTCGGGTCCCTGTGGCTGATCGACCGATATCTCGAGATCGACTGGTCCTTCATCGACCGGTGGGGCGCGCCCGCCGCGTTCATCCTCCTCGGAGGAATCCTGATCGCCACGCATCTTCGGAAAAAGCGCCGCGAAAACGCCGACGGCGTCGGAATGCCGCCGAGGAGTTATTGAGGACGGAGCGCCGGAAGCCGGGAATCGGGAATCGGGAATCGAAGTCGGGAAACGCGAAGCGAAAGAGACCCACAGCCGGCGCGAGCCGGCTGTCTTGTTTTTCGAGCGCCGCTGCATTTGCGCGGCCTGAACGCTCAGCGCTCGACGCTCAACCGCCCCTCCGAACCGCTACTTCCGCTTGAAGTACCTTTCCATCTCGTCCTCCGACATCGACAGAACCACCGGCCGGCCGTGGGGGCAGGTGAAGCGGTCCGCGCATCGGAGCCAGTCGGAGAGCAGCCGCCGGATCTCTTCGGGCGCGAGGTGGTAGCGAATCGTCACCGCCGACCGGCACGCGATTCCCGCGGCCATTCGATCCCGGCGCTCCGTCTCGTCCGCCGAGCCGCTCTCGGCGAGCCGCGCGAGCGCCTCGTGGAGAAGCTCCGCGGCCGTTCTCTCGCGGGCTTCGGCCGGAATCGCGGCGATGCCGTAGGAACGCCCCGACATCGGCTCGATCTCGAAGCCCGCCGACGCGAGATCGTCCGTGCGTGTGGCCAGGGTCTCCTCCTCCTCGGGTGTCGCCTCGAAGAGAGCGCG
>JBDUBP010000175.1:0-14182 GCA_040004075.1 Acidobacteriota bacterium
CTGACGGGATGGACGGTCCAGAACTACCGCCAGGCGGACAACTACAACGGCGCCACGTTCGTGAACAACCCGGCGGTCCACGACAACGGGAGCAAGGCCCTTCTCGGCCAGACGGGGAACTGGAACCCCACGGACGCCATCAACATCCTCGTAACGCGCACGGATGCGCGCGGGTCCGTCTCCGGGCGCTTCCTCGGGGCGAAGCTCTGGCGCTTTTTCGTCTACGACGATCCGCCCGACTTCATCGTCGATCAGCTCGCATCGGTGTGGGTCTCGTCGGGCCGGGTCTTGCGCGAGGTGCTCCGGGCGATCTTCACGAGCCCCGAGTTCTACGAGCCCCATGCGCGCAAAACGTGGGTCCGCAGCCCGGTCGAGTACGCCGTCGCGTCCATCAGGATGCTCGAGGGAACGAGCGACTTCTCCTCTCCCGCAGCCTCCCTGAACGGCATGTCGCAGAGCCTCTTCGATCCGGAAGACGCGAAGGGATGGGACTGGGGCCTCTCCTGGCTCAACACGGGGACCGTCTTCAACCGGGCGACGTTCACCAACACCCTCGCCAGCAACCGGGGCGCGAACGGGACCCGGTTCGATCCCAACCGGATCCTCGCGGGCCGGGACGCGTCGACCGCCGACAAGGTCGTCGACATCGTGGCGGACCGCCTGAACGTCTCGGACGCGCCTCCGTCCAGCCGGCAGGCGTGGATCGACTACATGAACACCAACGACGCCGGGCAGCGGGTCGCCTGGACGAACACTTCCGCCAACGTCGACAAGAAAGTACGGGGTCTCGTCCACCTGATCCTGACCAGCCCGTACTTCCAGTTCGCGTGACCTGCACCCGCAAAGGAACGCCATGACTTTTTCCAGACGCGACTTTCTCCTTCGCAGCGCGGGGTTCGTGACGGTTTCCGCGATGGTGCCGAAGTGGTCGGTAGCGGCCAGCCGGGGGTTCGAGGCCGTCGAGGCCGACGCGGCGGCATCGGGACGCACCCTCGTGATCCTCGAGCTGATGGGAGGCAACGACGGGCTCAACACCGTCGTCCCGTACGCGGACGCGAAGTATGCGCAGCTTCGCTCCCGCATCGGCATCCCGTCCAATACCGTTCTCCCTCTCGACGCGAACCTCGGCCTCCATCCGAAGATGACCGGGCTGAAGGCGCTCTGGGACGCGCAGCGCGTGGCGATCGTCGAGAACATCGGCTACCCGAATTCGAGCCTCTCGCATTTCGCATCGCGCGACATCTGGCACACGGCCGACCCGAGCCTGGTCGAGCACCGCGGCTGGCTGGGGAGGTGGGCGGACGCGACGCTCGCCGGAAACGGGAATCCGCTCTCGTGCACCGCGATCAGCAGCTCTCTCCCTCGCACCCTGCTCGCCGACAACGTCCAGGTTCCCTCGTTCCTGACGCTCGCGACCTACTCGTACCAGACCGACGGCGCGGCGGCGGGGGACCGCAACAATCAGGTGAGCACGTTTCTCAAGCAGAGCTCGCAGGAGTACGAGCTTCCGACGGCCGCCGACACCGTCGGACAGCTCGGTGAGGACGCCATCGCCTCGTCGAACGTCCTCCAGACGGTCGGCAGCGGCTACGTCGCCGCGGGCGCCTACCCGGCGAACAGCCTCGGCTCCGCGCTCCTCCTGATCGCGCAGATCGTCAACGCGAACGTGGGCGCGCGCATCCTCTACGCGACCTACGGGGGCTTCGACAACCATGCCGCCGAAGACCAGGCGCACGACGCGCTGGTGCAGAACGTGTCGGACGCGATTAAGGCGTTCTTCGACGATCTCGACGGGCACGGAAAGTCGCACGACGTCCTTCTCATGACGTGGTCCGAGTTCGGACGCCGCGCGCAGGACAACGCGTCGAACGGCACCGACCACGGAACGTCGGCGCCCCATTTCGTGGTGGGCGACGCCGTCGGGGCCGGGATCTACGGGAACGCCCCCAACCTGACCAACCTCGACTCGAACGGAAACCTCCTCGTCGAGAACGACTTCCGTTCCTACTACGGAACCATCCTCGCCGACTGGCTGAAGGCCGACTCCGCGGCGATCCTGGGATCCGGGTGGCCGAATCTGGGATTCCTGAAGAAGAGCTATGTGTAGGAGTCATCAGCCGTCAGTCGTCAGTTTTCATTTTCACGGGGGCCGGGAATCGGGAATCGGGAATCGAAAGAGCGGAGACGCGAAAGGAGGGTGTCGTGCTGGCGTCCAGTTCACCGGCTGGAGTGACTCGCCCACCGCCCCCGCCTTCCGGCTGCCGCCTCCCGCGCCCCCTTCGGTACGCTGCCGGCCGGACGGAGCGCCCTCCACCTGATAGCCTCCGACGGTGATCCCCGGCCAGGCCAGCGTCGACGGAACGAAGCGTTTTGCCGCGCGGACTGCCGCCGGAAAGGGACACTTTCGCCAGTTTTCCGCCTCGGTCTACATCTCCTCGATCGGGCTCGGGACCTACCTCGGCGGCGAGGACGCGGAGACGGACGCGGGGTATGAGGCGAGCGTCCGTCTCGCCTTGAACTGCGGCGTCAACGTGTTCGACTCCGCGATCAACTACCGCGGGCAGAAGAGCGAACGGGCGATCGGAAGGGCCCTGAAGAGAGCCTTCGACGCGGAAGAATCTTCCCGCGACGAGGTCTTCATCTCGACGAAGGGCGGCTATCTGCCTCACGACGCGGACGACCCCCGTCCTCCGAAGGCCTACATCCAGGAGACCTTCATCGACACGGGCCTCGCGCCTCGCTCCGAGATCGTCGCGGGAGGGCACTGCATCGCGCCGGCCTATTTGAAGGACCAGCTCCGGCGGAGCCGTGAGAACTTGAGGGTCGAGACCATCGACCTCTATTACCTCCACAATCTCGAGGCCCAGCGCGCGGCCCTGGACAAGACCGCTTTCCGGAAGCGGCTTTGCGCGGCCGCCGAAGTGATGGAAGCCGCCGCGGACTCGGGCGAGATCGGGTCGTGGGGCCTCGCGACGTGGGACGGACTGAGAGCCCCGGCCGAGCACCCCGAGCACCTCTCCCTGTCCGAGACCGTCGAGGTCGCCCGGGAAATCTCAGGCGACAAGCACCACTTCTGCGCCGTGCAGATGCCCTTCAACCTGGCGATGGCCGAGGCGCTGGCGTACCGCTCCCAGATGATCGGCCAGGGCAAGGTCCCGGCGCTCCGGGCGGCGCAGGCCCTCGGGCTGTGCGTGTTCGGCTCCGCGACCCTGCTCCAGGGTCGGCTCGCCGCCGGCCTCCCCGAGGAGATCGACGAGGCGCTTCCCGAGGCGACGACCCCGGCCAGGCGGGCGATCCAGTTCTCGCGGTCGGCCGGGGGGATGACGACGAGCCTCGTGGGGGTCTCGACTCCCGGCCATGCCGACGAGGACTTCGGACTGTCCCGGGTTTCCCCCGCCGAGCCGTCCCGGATCATGGCGCTGTTTGCCTGACGGCGGTAAGGCGGTGGGCGGTCGGCGGAAGGACGCTCGGCGCTGAACGCTAAACGCTCAACCTTTCTTTTCGCTTGCGTAATCTGTTAGACTCCTGCCTTCGATCTTCCCGCCCCGACCTTGAGTCAGCGCGGCGGGAGCTTGGGAGCTCAGTGTCCGAAGACCCCTTGGTACCCCAGATTCCTGCCTCGCTTCCCGTACAAACGGAGAGTCCGACTCCCGGTGAAGGTCCCCGTCCGCATCGCCGCCGCCGCCGCAGGCGCCGCCGCGGTGGGGGCGGTGGGGGAGGAGCCGGAGGCGGCGGGCGGCCGCAGGGCGGCAACGGGAGCGGCGGCTACACGGAACGCGCCGAGGAAGCGGTCGCGACCGGGCCCGAACGGCCGGTCGAAGGCGTGCTGCACCTCCCCCCCCGCGACAACGCCCCCGGAGTCCTCGTCAATGCGAAGGCCAATTACCTCCCCTCTCCCCGCGACCCGATCGTCCCCCGGGACCTGATCGTGCGCGAGGGCCTCGAGCCCGGCGCGTTCATCAGCGCCTTCGCCACCGACGGCGCGCGGTCCCTGGTTCGGCGGATCGAGACCGTGGAGGGAATGGACCCGGCGGCGTTCCGGCAGCGGCCCGCGTTTGCCGACCTCGTTTCCATCGATCCCCACGACCGGCTAAAGCTCGAAACCGAGCCGGACGAGATGTGCGGCCGGGTGACGGATCTTCTGACCCCCATCGGGCGCGGCCAGAGGTGCCTCATCGTCGCTCCGCCGAAGGCCGGGAAGACGACGCTCTTGAAGCGCATG
Organism: Acidobacteriota bacterium; assembly: GCA_040004075.1. Lineage (GTDB taxonomy): Bacteria > Acidobacteriota > Thermoanaerobaculia > UBA5066 > Gp7-AA6 > JALYUA01. The sequence continues at coordinate 4,223 of JBDUBP010000175.1, forward strand.
GCCCATGCGGTGTCGGTGAACGACCCCGATGTCTACGTCATCGTCCTGCTGATCGACGAGCGGCCGGAAGAGATCACCGACTTTCGCCGCAGCGTCCGGGGCGAGGTCATCGCGTCGTCGGCCGACCTGTCCGCCGAGAACCACATCGCGGTCGCCGAGATCGTCGCCGAGCGGGCGCGCCGGCTCGTCGAGTGCGGGAAGCACGCGATCATCTTTCTCGACTCGATCACGCGCATGGCCCGCGCCTACAATCACATGCAGAAGGGCGGCGGCAAGATCATGTCGGGAGGCATCGACGCCCGCACGATGGAGAAACCGAGGCGCTTCTTCGGAGCCGCTCGCAACGCCGAGGGCGGCGGTTCGCTGACCATCATCGCGACGGCCCTCGTCGACACCGGATCCCGGATGGACGAGATCATCTTTCAGGAGTTCAAGGGCACCGGCAACACCGAGATCGTGCTCGACCGGGACCTCTTCAACCGCCGGATCTTCCCCTGCATCAACATCCCCCAGTCCGGGACGCGGAAAGAAGAGAAACTCTATGCGCCCGACGAGCTCCCCAAAATCGTGAAGCTTCGCCGGGCGCTGGCTGCCGTGGACAAGATTCAGGCGATGGAGCTCGTGCTCGGGCGCCTTTCCAAGTTCAAGTCCAACGCAGATTTTCTCAAGAGCTTCTGAGCCTTCCGGCCGCGGAAGGCCGGTTTTCGCGCAAATCCGCCATTTCTGTACGCCCGCCCGCTATCGCGGCGGTCGAACCTGCGTTAGCCTAGGACCACCCGAACATGTCCGGCGACACAATGAACTCCGAGCTCCGCGAGGCGCTCGACGAGCTCGAGCAGTACCTCTCGGACACTCTGCCGCCCCTCGTGGTCGCGGAGTCGTTTCGGGTTCTGCTGCAGTACTCGCCGGAGCTGATGGCGTCCAGCATCCACTCCTGGACCATCTCGCAATACCGGGGAGGCACGGAGATCCCCGTGTCGGATTACCTCTTCCACGCGGTGAAGAAGATTCACCTGATGGGAGAGTTCAACCTGGTGCCGAGGGGCCCCTTCGAGACCTTCCTCGAAGAGTTGAAAGAGCGGGTGCTCGTCTACTGTCCCGAGGGCGACCGCGAGTTTCTGAAAAGCAACCTCACCCGGTTGAAAGACGCGACCACCTCCTCCGCGACGACGGCCGCCGTGGACGTTCTGTTCCGGCAGGCCCCGGCGACGGGCGCGCGCGGCCTCGCGACCGCGTCGGGCGCGAAAGCCGGCGAGGCGGCGGTCGGCAGCGGGGAGTTTCAGGGATTGCGGCGCCTGTCGGTCCTTCTCGATCGCCTGGAGCGGGAGGTCGGCTCGGGAGGAGGATCTTCGGCGCCGCTCGCTTCCCAGGCTCTCGCCGCGGCGGCGCGCACGTCGAGATCCGGCAAGGAGTTCGAGCAGTACCTGGAGCGCCTGCGCGAGATGGGTCTGAATGTGAACACGGGCGACGTCTTCAAGTCCCTCGGCAGCAGTCTTCCGGGATGGATCGTTCCGGGCGCGACCGAAGAGGCGCGCGCGGCGTCCGTGCCCGCCAGTCCGGCGATCGAGGCGATGCGGCGCATCGTGACGGAGACCGAGGACCCGGCCGAGGCCAGCCGGCGCTTCCAGGAAATGGTGCGCTCCGCGGTCGATCGTTTCAACGAGGGCTCGCTCGCGCAGTCAGGCACGATGATCGATCTCGCCAACCGAATCATCGCGGACCGCTCGATCGATCCGGTTGCCGCCCAGTCGATGCGCAAGAAGGGGGACGAGACCCTCGACCCGGAACGCCTGCGCAAGTACGCGGAGTCTGCCGAGCTTCATCCGCAGCTGCGCAAGGTGCTGAACTTTTTTCTGAACCTGACGCCGGAGGGTCTCCTGTCGGACCTGCGGCGCGAGGTGAAGCGGGAGCGCCGCCGGTTGCTTCTCCTCCTGCTGGAGGTGCACGGGCCGTCCGCCCGCGAGGCGGCTCTGGCGGACCTCCGTCCGGCGTTCGGGCGCGGCGCCGCGGACGAAGAGTGGTACTACCGCCGCAACCTCCTCTACCTGCTTCGCCGCATTCAGCGCCCCGCCGGCGCCTCGATCGACGAGGACGTCGACCTGGCGGTCCGGCACCTCGAGCTGCGTTTTCCGGCGCCCCTGGTCAAGGAAGCGATCGCGAACCTCGGGCAGCTGAAGCACGAAAAGGCGGAGCACACGCTCGTCTCTCTTCTCCAGGACCTCGAGGCCGTGCTGTTGAACAAGGCGGCAGACAGTCCGTACGACCCGCGCGAGACGCGCCTCCTGCTCGACCGCGTCGTCGCGGCGCTCGCGCGGTTCGGAACGCCCGGCGCTCACAAGGCCGTCGTCGAGCACGGCCTGAAGCGCAAGCCCGAGCTCGGCGACACGATGGCCCGTCTGCCGGAGCTCGCGGGCCAGGATCTCTCGGAGGACGAAGAGGCCTTGAACGCACTTCTCGGCGCGATCAAGTCCAATGCGCCTTTCAAGCTGTTCGGTCTCGTCCTGCATCAGAACGATCAGAGCCTCTTCTACTGCATCGAGGCTCTTTCGACAACGCCTCACCCCGCCGTGCGCGCGGCCTTCGAGGACCTCGCGAAGAGGTTCTCGGGCCACGAGATCGGAAAGGCCGCGTCGAAGGCCCTGATCGCGTTCGCGGAGGCTCCGTCGAGCGGCCCGTCCGGCGAGACCGCCGCGGCCCCTCCCGCTGCGACGCTCTCCGGGGACCTCGACATCTTCGGATTGCCGGCGCTCCTGCAGAGCCTTGCGGAATCCCGCGTTTCGGGTTCGCTCAACGTCAAGGATCGTAAGGGCGAGATTCTCGCGACGATCCTGCTGAAAGCGGGGCGGCTCCAGGCGTGCCGGACCGGACTGCTGTCGGGCGACGAGGCGTTCTACCAGCTCCTCGAGAGGCCGCTGCCGGGGACGTTTCTCTTCTCACGCTCCGCGGATTCGAGTGCGGACGACAGCGGCGCGGCGGGGCTGCGCCAGATCCTTCCGCTCTCCCTCGAGGGGATGCGCCGCTACGACGAGTTCCAGCAGGCCGCGGCGCTGGTCCCCGACGAGGTCGAGCTCAAGACGACGGAGGTCAAGCCGACGCCCCACCCCGACGAGCGCGACGGGATCCTCGTCCGGGACCTCTGGACCCGGGTCTCCCAGGGAGCGACGCCCCGGGACTGCGAGACGAGCGTCGCCGCCGACTCCTACCGCATCCGCCGTCTGCTGGCGCACTGGGTCGCCGCCGGAGCGCTGGCAGCGGCCTAAAGGCGACGGGAGCCGGGAATCGAGAATCGGGAATCGAAGGAAATCTTGCGGGGGGCGAACGCTCAACGCTGAACGCTTAACGCTTAACTATCTTCTCCGGCTCTTTCGTTTCGTCCGGCCGAACGAATCCGGGTCACCGGGGCTGGCCGCGATCGGGATCCGCATTCCGGCGGGCTTCTGGCGCGGCGACGAGCGGCGGGGCTGCCCGGCGGCGTGCGGACGCGGGGCGCTCGTGACTTTTCCCGAGCGAAAAAGAGCCTCCGAGGGCCAGTGGACCTCGATCGGCCTTCCGATCAGTTTCTGGATGGCGTCGAGCGAGAAGACGTAGTCGTCGCAGGCGAAGGAGACCGCCTGACCGACGGCGCCGGCGCGCCCCGTGCGGCCGATCCGATGGACGTAATCCTCCGCGTCCTGCGGCAGGTCGTAGTTGATGACGTGGGAGACGCCCTCGATGTGGAGCCCCCGCGAGGCGACGTCTGTCGCCACGAGAACGGCGAGCCGCCCTTCCTTGAAATCCGTCAGGATTTTGAGCCGGCGGTCCTGGGGGACGTTGCCTGCGAGCGCGCGGGTCGGATAGCCGTTGGCGGTCAGGCCCTTCACCAGGTCAAACGCGGTGGTCCGGCGATTCACGAAGATGAGAACGCGTGAGCCTCCCTCCTGCTCGAGGACTCCGAGCAGGAGGCGGAACTTCTCCGAGGAGGAGACGTGGTACAGGAGCTCGGTGATCCCTTCCGCGCCGACGCGCTCCGGCTCGACCTCGACCTTCTGCGCGTTGTTCATGTGCTCGTAGGCGAGCTCCATGACCGAGGCGGAGAGGGTGGCCGAAAAGAGGAGGGTCTGCCGGCGGTCGTACGAGGGGCAGCGGCGCAGGATCTTGCGAAGGTCGCGAATGAAACCCATGTCGAACATACGGTCCGCTTCGTCGACGACGAGGATCTCGACGTCCTTGAACGTCGTGGCCCCCTGCTGTTCGTAGTCGATCAGGCGGCCCGGCGTGCCGACCAGGATGTCGGGGACTGTTTTGACGGCGTCGCGCTGGAGCCGGTAGTCGATCCCGCCGAAGACCGCGAGCGTCGATAGTCCCGTGTGAAGGCCGAGGGATTCGGCCTCCTGTCGGATCTGCACGACGAGCTCCCGGGTCGGAGCGATGACCAGGGCTCGGGGCCCGCGGGCCGGCCCGGGCCGGGGAGTGCGCAGCAGCCGCGAAAAAATCGTGATCAGGAAGGCGGCCGTTTTGCCGGTCCCCGTCTGGGCCTGTCCCGCGACATCCCGGCCCGACAGCGTCAGCGGCAGGGAGACGGCCTGGATCGGGGTCGCGAACACGAAGCCGGCCTCGGCGAGCCCCCAGCGAACCTCGTCGGGGACGTCGAATTCGAAAAGCCGGACGTCGGTCAGGTGCCGTCCGGGGTTGGTGGAAGTTTCGTTCACCGAGAGATTTTATCCCGGATCGGGCCCGGAATCCCCGCGCGGCCGTCCTCCGGGGCGCGGACCCGGCCGAAGTCCCGCACGATCGGCTTGCCGGTTGCGCGGGCGAGCGCCGAGGCGATCCGGCGCTTCTCCTTCGGGCCCGCCATGCCGGCCAGGGGGAGAAGCCGGCCGCCGGCCCGGGCCGCGAGCCGCTCGACGGCCCAGGTCCACCAGGGCGGGAGCGGAACGAAGGTCTCCCGCCAGCAGTCGAGGTCGCGGCGGGCGATCCGCGTCCGGGTGATCCTCTCGAACACCGCGGTTTCGATGACGATCTCCTCCGGACCGACGACGACGGTCTCCTCGGCGAAGGCCAGAGCCGACAGGCCGAGCAGGGCGAACGGAGTCGACAGCCCCACGGCGATCGAGAGCGCCAGCAGCGCCGACAGCGGCAGCTCGGAGAAATCGCCTTTCCGGAGGCCGGAATCCCACGCCGAGACCAGCCGGGCCCCCCCGAAGAGGGTCGCGGTCAGGAGGGCGGCGGCCACCCCGAGGAGGCGGAGGCGCTCGCGGCGGCGGCGGACGAGGGGCCCGATCTCGATGCGGAGTCCGGACGCGAGCGGCGTAATCTGAACGCGCTCCCCATCTCGATTAGGCACCTTCGGAATTGTATGATCGCGGGCACCGGCGAAACCCGGAGAGGAGGAGCACAGAGTGGCCAAGAAGAAGAAATCGACGGGAAAGGCGGCCAGTAAGGGAAGAGGAAAAAGCTCCCGAGGCGCGAGGAAGACGCCGCGCAAGGGCGCCTCGGCGCGCGGGCGCGCTTCCTCGGGCGGCGCGAAGAAATCGTCGTCGCGGAAGTCCTCCTCAAAGACGCGTTCGGGGAAGAGCGCGGCGCGTTCGACCTCGAAAAAGTCGGCCGCGAAGAAATCGACCGCAAAAACTTCACGCGCCAGGAAGTCCAACGCGAAGAGCGCGAGCACCGGAAGAACCTCCACCAGCCGTTCGAGCGCGGCGAGAAAGTCCGGCGCGAAATCCAGCCGTTCGGGCAGCTCGGGTTCCAGCCGCATGGCCGGCGGCCGGTCTTCCGCGGCGGTGGCGTCGCCGAAGCCTGCAGGCCGCGCGGGCGCAGGTTCGTCGCGCGCCGTGAAATCCTCGGGGCGCCCCGCATCCGGGAGAGGAACGGCTTCCGGCGGAACGGGCGAGATGTACGGCGAGGGCAACTGGAAAGCGGACGAGGAGTATCGCCGCGGGCTGAAGGAGTTCTCCGAGACGCATGACTCGGAGGAGCTCGCCCGCGAAGCCGCCGATGACCTGGACGACGAGGACGAGGAAGCGGCTCCGCCGAAAAAGACCGAAGGCGAAGGCGAGTGGTAGAGATAGACTAGAAGCCGACCGGTAGATATTGCCGGACTCTTGTCCGGCTTTGTCGGAAGAAGAAGGTCCCGAGAAATCGGGGCCTTCTTTGTTCTGGTAGGCGGCCGGCGACCCCGGTCAGGGGCGCGGTGCGATCGGGATCGGCCGGCGGTCCTCGTCGAGATTCACGAACGTCGCCTCCGCTTCCGTCACCTTCACTCTCCGGCCGCTGCCTTCGCCGTTCTGCGAGAAGACTTCCACGGCGATCGTGATCGAGGTGCGCCCGATCCTGACCAGGCGCGTGTAGAAGGAGACCAGGTCGCCGACGTAGACCGGATGGTGAAAGACGATCTCGCGCATCGCGACCGTGACGATGAACGCGGCGCCGTGCTGCTTGGCCTCCACCGCGGCCGCCTGGTCGATGTACGAGAGGATCACTCCGCCGAAAATCGTCCCGTGAGCGTTGGTGTCCTTCGGCATCATCACGACTCGAATCGAAGGCTCTGTCGAAGGAAGGGTCTCGTTCATCGGGAGTCTCTCGCGGTTGGGATCGACGGCGCCCCATAGGAGAGAGAGATGCGCTGGACGATTCCGTCGGTCAGGTTGCAGATCATCGTGCCGTCGGAGTAATAGTAGGTCCAGACCTCGTGCCGGGAGACGCCCTGCGCGGCGCTCGCCATCGACGGGGTGCCCAGGCGGCGGACGACCAGTTCCGAACGGTTGCCCGGATCGATTTTTCGGCGCGCGGGCGTCAGGCCCCCCGGGTGCAGCGTCGCGCCGACCCCGGCGAGCGCCTGGTTGTCGCGATAGAGCTTTCGTTCCCACCAGTTCGGTCCCACCCCGAGAAGCACGACCATGAGGAACGCCGCCACCCACCAGACGGCGGGCGAGACTCGGGGGCGCGACTCCGGCGCGCTCAGAAGAGCTTCTCTCCCGCCCCGAGCTCGAACAAAACGGAACGATCGAAGAGCTCCGCGTGCCGTGCGAGCTCGTCGGAGCCCGGGAGGCCGCAGGATCGGGCGTGCCGCACGAGGCTCGCGAGCGCGCCGCGCGCCTCGGCCAGGTGGTCCCGGCGCTCCGACGCGCCAGGCTCGGCGGCAAGCGCGCCCGCGACCTGGGCGGGCACGGCGACCGCGGCCTTCTTCACCTGCATGGCCAGCGCGGGATCGCCTTCCTTGACCCGGTCTGCGAGAGCGTAGCCCTCCCGAGTGAGCGACATCGCCTCGCTCCAGAGTGGATGGTCCTTGTACGGCGGGCGGTCGAACACCTCTCCCCATTCTAGCGTCCGGGACCTCCCTCCACCGCGCGGCGGAGGCGTATCTGGACGGACTTTTCTTCGCCGGCGGAGCGGATAAGATCCGCCCATGCAGCAGAAAGTGACCGTCGTCGGCGCGGGGAACGTCGGGGCCATGGCGGCGCAGAGAATCGTCGAGCGCGAGATGGCCGACGTCGTGCTGGTCGACATCCTCGAAGGGATTCCCCAGGGGAAGGCGCTCGACATGATGGAGTCGGCTCCCGTCGAGCGGTTCGACGCCCGGATTCGCGGCTCGAACGGATACGACGAGACCGAAGGATCCGACATCGTCGTGATCACTGCCGGGCTCGCGCGCAAGCCCGGCATGACCCGGGACGATCTCGTGCTCAAGAACCAGGAGATCGTCGGAGGCGTCACCCGGGAGATCGCCCGCCGCTCCCCCGAAGCGATCCTGATCGTCGTTTCCAATCCGCTCGACGCCATGTGCGAAGTGGCGCGTCGCGTGTCGGGCTTTCCCCGCGAACGTGTTTTCGGGATGGCCGGCGTCCTCGACTCCGCGCGCATGCGATGGTTCATCGCGGAGGCTCTCGGCGTCTCCGTCGAGAGCACCCACGCTTTCGTTCTCGGCGGCCACGGCGACACGATGGTGCCGCTGCCGCGGTACTCGACGGTCGGCGGCGTTCCGATTCCCGAGCTGTTGAGCAAAGACAAGCTCGACGCGATCGTCAAACGCACGCGCGAAGGCGGTATCGAGATCGTGAACTACTACAAGACGGGGTCCGCGTACTACGCGCCGTCTTCCGCGGTCGTCGAGATGGTCGACGCCGTACTGAAGGACAAGAAGAAGGTTCTTCCGTGCGCCGCGTATCTTCAGGGGGAGTACGGGATGCGCGACGTGTATCTGGGCGTTCCTGTGAAGCTCGGGCGAGGCGGGGCGGAGCAGGTCCTCGAGATCCGGCTCCTCGACGAGGAAAAGGACGCGCTCGCGAAGTCCGCCGAGGCCGTTCGCGAGCTCTTCCGCATCCTGAAGGTATGACGTCGGACCGGAACTTCTGGGTCCGGCGGCTGCACTCCCTTTCCGGGATCGTTCCGATCGGGGGCTTCCTCGCCTTTCACCTGTATGAAAACTCCGCCGCCGCGCGGGGGGCCGACGCGTACAACGAGATGACGCATCGGCTCCAGACGCTCCCCGGCGCGGTCGCCGCGGAGATCCTCGTGATCGCCCTCCCGCTGCTTTTCCACGGCGTCTACGGGCTGTTCATCGCCGGCACCGCGAAGCCGAACCTGTTTTCGAACGGTTACGTCCGCAACTGGATGTATTTCCTGCAGCGGCTGACCGGCGTCATCGTGTTCGCGTTCATCCTGTTTCACTACTGGACCACGCGGCTCGTCCAGCTCACCGACCACGAGAGCCTGGACCTCTTCCGACAAGTGCAGGCGGCGGTCGCCAATCCGTGGATCTACGCGTTCTACATCGCCGGGATTCTCTCGGCGACGTTTCACCTCGCCAATGGGATCTGGTCTTTTTCGATCGTGTGGGGGCTCACGGTCGGACCACGGGCGCAGCGGCGGATGTTGTACATTTCGGCCGTGGTGTTCGTGGCGCTCTCCGTCGTTGGCGTGCGCTCGATCTCCGCATTCCGCATCTAGAAAACATGGCGACCGAACGCATCATCGTCGTCGGGGGGGGGCTGGCCGGGCTGATGACCGCAGTCCGCGCGGCGGAGCTCGGGGTTTCCGTCGACCTCTTCTCGATCGTTCCCGTCAAACGCAGCCACTCGGTCTGCGCGCAGGGCGGCATCAACGGCGCGGTCAACACCAAGGGCGAGGGCGACTCGACCGCCATTCACTTCGACGACACCGTCTACGGCGGCGACTTCCTGGCAGACCAGTCGCCGGTCAAGGCGATGTGCGACGCGGCACCCGGGATCATCAACCTCCTCGACCGCATGGGCGTGATGTTCAACCGGACGCCGGAAGGCCTGCTCGACTTCCGGCGGTTCGGAGGCACCAAATTTCATCGGACCGCGTTCGCCGGGGCGACCACGGGCCAGCAACTCCTCTACGCGCTGGACGAGCAGGTCCGCCGCTACGAGGTGGCGGGACTCGTCCGCAAGTACGAGGCCTGGGAGTTCCTGGGGCTCGTGCGGGACGCCGATGGGAACTGCCGGGGGATCACGGCGCTCGACTGGTACTCCATGAAGATCGAGTCGTTCCCGGGCGCCGCCGTGATGCTGGCGACCGGCGGACCCGGCATCGTGTTCGGCCGCTCGACGAACTCCGTCATCAACACGGGGACCGCGGCGTCAGCCGCCTACCAGGATGGCGCCCACTACGCCAACGGCGAGTTCATCCAGGTGCATCCGACCTCGATTCCGGGAACGGACAAGCTGCGCCTGATGTCGGAGTCGGCGCGCGGGGAGGGCGGGCGCGTCTGGGTCCCGCGGACGCAGGGCGACAAGCGCGACCCGAAAGCGATCCCGGAAGGCGAGAGGTGGTATTTCCTGGAAGAGAAGTACCCGGCTTACGGCAACCTGGTCCCCCGCGACATCGCCACGCGCGAGATCTTTCAGGTCTGCCTTCAGGGGTACGGCATCGGCGGACGGCGCGAGGTGTACCTCGACCTGACGCACATCCCGCGCAAGGAGCTCGACACCAAGCTCGGCGGGATCCTCGAGATCTACG
>JBDUBP010000131.1:0-14160 GCA_040004075.1 Acidobacteriota bacterium
TCGAGCTCCTCGAGCACGAACATCCAGGATCCCTCCCCGAGGACGAACCCGTCGCGGTCGGAGGAGAACGGCCGCGACGCCCGAGGGGGATCGCCCTCGCGCGCGGTCGACACGATCCGCATCATCGCGAACCCCTCCATGATTCCCCGGACGACCGTCGCGTCTACGCCCCCGGCCAGGAAGACGTCGCCCGTTCCGAACTTGATCGCGCGAAACGCCTGCCCGAGAGCGTCCGTCGACGAGGCGCAGCCCGTCGAGAGGACGTGTGAGAGTCCTCGCAGGCCGAAGTGCATCGAGAGCTCCGACGACAGGGTTCCGATCGTTCCGGAAGGGATCGAGTAGACGGAGGCCTTCTTGACCTGGTTCGTGTAGTACAGGTGGTACATGCGTTCCGAGAACTCGATCCCCCCTCCGCCCGTTCCGAGGACGACGCCGATGGCGCGGCGCTCCGCGAGGGTGAGCGCCCCGGTGTCGATCCCGGCGTCTTCGAGCGCCTCGGACGCGGCGGCGATCGACATCGGAACGGCGCGGGAGACGTGCCGGATGTCCTTGGCGCCGACCCACGCCGAGATGTCGAGACCCTTGACCTCGCCCGCGATCGTCGCCGGCAGGCCTTCGGGATCGAAGAGCGAGATGCGTCCGACGCCGCTTCGCCCTTCCCGGAGCGCCCGCGCGTACGCCTCCCGTCCGTTTCCGTTCGGAGAGAGACACCCGACTCCGGTGATGGCGACGCGGCGGGCAGACACAGCCGGGATATTAAGGGGTAGTCAGTTCTCAGTTCTCAGTTTTCAGTTTTGAGCTCTCGGTTCTTGGGTTTCCTTCCCTGAGGATTTTCTAAATGACCGGTCTCGACGCCGGACTGAGAACTGAGAACTGAAAAGTCATTCCTCATCTCATGCCCCCGCGTTCTTCGCGAACCACCCGTCGAGCACGCGCAGGAGCCGGAGCGGGACGTATTTCACGAGGGCGTCGGCGTGCAGGTTACCGGGCAGGTCGAGATGCACGTAGTCGACCGGAGGCGCGGCCGCGTCCGCCAGCAGCTTGCCGTGGGATGGCGCGACGAGCCAGTCGCCTTCGGCGGTGATGATCAGCTTCGGAATCGTGAGCCGTCCGAGAGATTCCGCGACGTCCGGCCGTCGGGCGAACGGAGCGCCGGCGGACATCCGCGGCATCTGCACGGCCCTGCGGAGGCTGACCTGCTTTCGGGCCGCTGCGGTCCAGGGCCGGGGCCGAAGGGTCCTGAGGTCGGCCGGCGAGGAGATCATCGCGAGCGCGCGGCAGGGCAGATGCGGAAAGAGCCCGAGGGTTCCCGCGGCGATCGAGCCTCCGAGCGACAGCCCCAGAATCGCGAAGCGGCTGTACGGGCGCCCCTCTCCCGCGAGTTGGTCGACGACCGCTTTCAAATCCAACGCCTCGAACGCGCCGAACGAATAGGCCCCGCCGCTGTCTCCGTGTCCCCGGAAATCGAGGACGGCGACGTCGTACCCGCGCCGGGCGTAGTGGGTCGCCAGGAAGAGGTTCTCGCGGGCGAGCCGCGCGCGCCAGAAGCCGGGAGCGATCACCAGGAGCTCCGGCGAAGGGCGGCGCCACCACGTGTAGGCGATCGGGGTGTCGTCCGCAGCGCGCACCCGCCGCTGCAGGACCTCGAGAGCCGCGCGCGGACCGGCGCTCATCGCGACAGGAGAAGGCAGGAGACGGTGGCGCCTTCCGGCAGACGGGGACCGCCCGACGGAACGTGGATGAGCGCGTTCGCCCTTCCGTGCGCCGCGAGGTCGTGGCTTCCCGAGGACCGCAGCGGCTCGACCGTGAGGACGCTTTGGGAAACGTTCAGTGCGGCGTCGAGAAACCGGTCGCGTTCCGCCGACGGGTCAATTGGAAGCGTCAGTCGCGCTGTCACGCGGGGCGCCGCAGGATCGGTCTCGCCCTCGAAACGGGCCAGAGCCTCTCGCGCGAAGACGTGAAAACCGACCGCGGCGGAGACGGGGTTGCCGGGAAGGCCGATCCAGAAGACGCCGCCGCGGCGTCCGATCGCGATGGGCTTTCCGGGCTGCATGGCGACGCGGTGGAAGAGGATCTCGAAGCCCCCGGCCGCCGCGGCGGGAGGCAGCAGGTCGAGGTCCCCCGCGGAGACGCCTCCCGTGGTGATCAGGAAATCCTCCGCCTCGCCCGCCTCGGCGAAGAGCCGCGCCACCTCCTCCGGAGTGTCCGCGACGGCCGTCCCGCGCCGGGCGGTCCAGCCGAGGGCGGTGCATTCCGCGAGCAGCATCGGGCCGTTCGAGTCCCGCAGCCGGCCCGGCCCCGGAGCGGCTGCGCCCCGGACGATCTCGTCTCCGGTGACCGCGATCGTGACCCTCGGCGCGCGAAAGACCCCGAGCGGTTCCCGTCCCGCGAGCGCGGCGAGGGCGACGTCTCCCGGGCGCAGCCTCCGGCCCGCCGTCAGAAGCGCCGCTCCCGCACGCACGCTCTCGCCGCGCCGCCGGATGTGCGCGCCCGGCTTCGGGGCGATGTCGAATCGAACGCGGCCGGCGGCGCGTTCGGACCGCTCGACGGGCACGATCGCCTCGGTTCCCGTCGGCAGCGGCGCTCCCGTCATGACGCGCACGGCCTCGCCTGGGGACAACGGAGGAGGGGGCGCGGCCCCCGCTCCCACGAGCCCTTCGCGTTCCGGGAGCTCGTGCCCGGCGACCGCGTCCGCCACCCGCACCGCGTATCCGTCCATGGCGGAGGTGTCGAAAGGCGGCCAGTCGACGTCGGAGCGGACCCCCGCCGCGAGAACCCGTCCGGCGGCCCGCTCCAGTGAGACGTCCTCGACGCCCGCGGGCGAGACCGCGGCCGCGAGAACCGACAGAGCCTGCGCGACGGTGAGCACGGCACGGATTGTAGATGCCGCGGGGGATCGCCCCGCCGCCGTCCGCCCGCTCCTCGCCCGTCGCGTTTGGTACCATCGGGTTCACCCCTCTTATGGAAAAGAAGTTCGAGTACCGGGGTGACCTGGCGGTCACGCCGCTCGCCGAGATCCTCGCCACGATCCATCGGTATCGCGTTCCCGGGGTCGTGACCGTTTCGCGAGAGGGACGGGTCCGGCGGATCTACCTCGATGACGGTCTCGTCGTCTTCGCGACGTCCAACGAGCGGGAGGTCAGCCTCGGCATGTACCTCTTGAAGCGCGGCCTCCTGAAACCCGAATCCGCGAAGGAGGCGGAGGAGCGGCGGACGCGGGACGGACTCCGTCTGGGGCAGGTGCTCCTCCAGATGGGGTTCCTGACGCCGGAGAAGCTGAACGAAGCGGTCGAGGGCCAGATCCGCGAGATCCTCTGGAGCGCGTTCGAATGGGACGCGGGCGACGTGCTCTTCGAGATCGGGGGAAAAAGGACGGGAGAGCTCGTGCGGATCGACGCGCCCATTCCGCAGGTGATTCTCGAAGGGGTGCGGCGTTCGGCCGACGTCCGCCGGCTCATCCTGAGGCTCGGCAGCTCGAGCACCGTTCTCGAGCGGACCCGCAACGCCCTGCTCGACCTCTTCAGCGGACCGGAACGCCGGTACTACGAGGGGATCGACGGGCGTACGCCGCTCCAGCATCTCGCCGGGCAAGGGCCGGGATCGGTTTCCGAGAACGCGCGGATTCTCTACGCGTTCTTCTGCCTCGGACTCGTCCGCAAGGTTCGCGGCTCGGGCGCCGGCGCCCGCAGGATCCAGTACAAGACCGAAGGCGGATCGCTGGGGAGCTAGCTGTCAGCTCTCAGGTCAGTCGTCAGTTTTCAGTTCTCAGTTTCGATTCCCGATTCCCGATCCCGATTCCCGCGCCCTCACACGGTAGACTTCTCTCGCATGCCGATTTACGAATACCTCTGCCAGAAGTGCGGCCGGAAGACCGAGGTGATCCAGAATCACTCGGACCCCCCGCCCAAGAAATGCCCCCATTGCGGCGGGGCCGTGAAGAAAGCGTTTTCGGCGCCCGCCATCCAGTTCAAGGGGAGCGGCTTCTACATCACGGACTACGGGAAGGGCGACATGGCTGCATCCAAGGGCGACGGCACGGAGAAATCGGGCGGCGAAAAGTCGGAGAAGTCGGAGAAGTCCGAAAAGTCCGAGAAGTCCGAGAAGTCCGAGAAGTCCGAGAAGTCCGAGCAGACCGAAAAAGCCGGGAAGTCGGAATCGGCGGCGGCGGCCGGCGGAGGGGACGGGGCGGAGAAGGGCGGCAGGTCTTCGAAGAAGGAGTCGGGGTCCTCCTCCTCTTCGAAGCCGTCCGAAAAGAAAAAAGAGTCGCGCAAGTCGGGCGATTGACCGCCGCGACGCCGGCCGTTAGAGCGCGAGGCCCTTCAGATACTCCCGGAACGCGGGTCCCAGATCCGGGCGGGAGAGCGCGATCTCGACGGTTGCCTTCAGAAAGCCGAGCTTGTCTCCCGCGTCGTAACGGGTGCCGGAAAAGAGATATCCGTCGATCGGTCTCTCTTGAAGCAGCGCCTTCAATCCGGACGTGAGCTGGATCTCTCCGCCGACGTCGGAGCGCGTGCTCTCGAGAATCCCGAAGATCTCCGGCGGGAGCAGATAACGGCCGATGATCGCGAGATTGCTCGGCGCCCGGTCCGCGGGAGGCTTCTCCACCATATCGGACAGGGCGACGACGCGCTCCTCCGCGCGCTCCCCGGCCACGATCCCGTACTGGTGGGTCTGCGATTCCGGCACTTCCTGCAGGGCGATGACGGGGTTGCCGCGCCGCTCGTAGAGCCGGATCATCTGTCCGATGCACGGGTCGTCCGCGACCACGATGTCGTCGGAGAGCAGGATCGCGAACGGCTCGTTGCCGACCTGATCGCGCGCCTGGAGGACCGCGTGGCCGAGGCCGAGCGCCTGCGCCTGCCGGACGGAGGAGATTCGCGCGAGAGAGGACACGGCGCGGACCTCCCGGAGCAGGTCCTGCTTCCCGCGCTCCTCGAGCGCCCGTTCGAGCTCGTACGAGAGGTCGAAGTGGTCTTCGAGCGCGCTCTTGCCGCGGCTCGTGACCAGCACGATGCGCTCGATCCCCGCCGCGACGGCCTCCTCGACGACGTACTGGACGAGCGGCTTGTCGACCAGGGGAAGCATCTCCTTCGGTAGAGCCTTCGTGGCCGGAAGAAACCGCGTGCCGAGCCCCGCGGCAGGAAAGACGGCGACCCGGACGGAGCTCATAGCGGGAGGAAAGTAGCAGAAGTTGAGAGTTGGGAGTTCAGAGTTGAGAGTTGGTTGAGCGTCGAGCGTTGAGCGGGAACCAAGACCTGGCGCGCCGATGGCTTGGTGTTCGCCGTTCGCCGCCTTTCGCCTACCGCGGACCGCCCGTTGCGCGTAAAATGAACAGTTCCATGAGCAGCGACGCGGCCTTCTTCCGGCAGCTGACTTCCGACCTCGAGGCTCGGGGCCGCGTCGCGCTGGCCACCGTGACGGAGACGCGAGGATCCGGGCCGTCCCGCGTGGGACGCCGCTTCCTCGTCTTTGAGGACGGAACGTTTTCGGGGACGATCGGCGGCGGTCCGTTCGAGGCCGTGGTGATCGCCGATGCGGCGGCGCTCTTCCGCCAGGACGACGGGCCCGGCCGCTTTCTCAAGTGGTACGACTTCTTCGAGCGGGAAATCGCGCCCGGCCAGGAACGCGAGATGACCAACATGATCTGCGGGGGATCGGCGCGCGTTTCCGTCGAGCTGCTCCAGGCCGCGCCGGCGCTTCTCATCTCAGGCGGCGGGCACGTTGGCCTGGCGCTTGCTCGCCTGGCGGTTCCATTGGGCTACCAGGTCACCGTCGCCGACGACCGCGAGGAGTATTCGCGACCCGAGCGCTTCCCGGCCGAAGCCGCGGTCGTGCGAACCGGCCGGGATTACGCCCTTCCGGCGGATGGCGTCCGCCCGGGCCGCGACCGGTACGTTGCCGTCGTCTCCCGCTGCTGGGAAACGGATCTGGCCGCTCTGCGCCCGTGGGTGTCCGAAGGCGCCCCCGCCGCGCGCTACCTCGGGCTCATCGGTTCGGCGCGCAAGGTGCGCGGAGTCTTCGAAAAGCTGCGGGAAGAGGGCATTTCCGAAGAGACGCTCTCGCGGATCCATGCGCCCATCGGGCTGGCGATCGGCGCCGTGACGCCGGAGGAGATCGCGGTCGCGATCCTGGCGGAGATGATCGCCGTTCGCCGCGGAGCGGGGAAGGCGGCGGCCGGCAGGACGACCGGGCGCCTCGCGCGGGAGGTCAAATCCGTTTGAGAATGCCCCGGGCCTTCGGCATCCGTTTTCTCGCCGCCCTTTTCCTTTTTGCCGCGCTCTCGCGATGCGGCGCGGCTGCGACGTGGTGGCGGCTGCCCGTGTGGGGCGCGGAGGTCCGCGTGCTGACCTCCGATCCGTTCGAGAGCCGCACGGTGTACTGCGGGACCTCGCGGGGAAACTTCTACGGCTCCGCCGACGGCGGCGCGACGTGGAAGTCCCTTCGGGCGGGCCCCGCTTTTCCGGGATACGTCGTCACCGGGCTCGTCGCGGACCGCGGGGTCGCGGGCCGCCTCTGGGCCTCTCTCGCCGGACAGTACGCCGGCGGCCTCGTCGTGCGCAGCGACGACCGGGGGGAAAACTGGACGGTGCTGGCGATCTGGAAGACGGTCGTGGCCACGCGCGCGCTCGCCCTCTCTCCCGACAACGTCAAAACGCCGGTCCTCGCGGTGGGGGGCGACGACGGCGTGCACCTGTCCCGGGACGGCGGGGCGACCTGGGTGCGGACGGGCGAGGGGACCGAGGGCCTCTTCCAGGTCGAGTCTCTCGCCTTCGATCCGTCGGATGCGCGCACGCTCTACGCCGGCACGTGGCGCCAGGCCTTCCGGACGCGGGACGGCGGGACCTCGTGGGCGCGGATCGCCGAAGGCATGGTCCTGGATGCCACCGTGTACGCGTGGGACTTCGACGCGGCGAACACGAAGGATGTCTGGGTCTCGACCTGTGGCTGGGTCTACCGCACGCGAGACGGCGGCGACCGCTGGGCGCGGTTCAAGAACGGGTTCACGAACCGGAGGTCGCACACGATCCGCCGCGACCCGAACCGGCCCGGCGTCGTCTACGCGGCGACCGTCGGAGGCCTTCACCGCTCGATGGACGACGGCGAGACCTGGGCCCGCGTCTCGCGCGAGTCGCTCGTCGTGACGGCCCTCGAGATCGACCGCCGCTCGGGCCGCCTCTACGTCGGCACCGAAGGGGAGGGCGTCTTCTATTCCGACGACGGCGCGGCGACTCTCAAGGCCGCGTCGGTCGGGCTCGCCGAAGGCCGCGTCTCAGATCTCGTCGCCGACCCGAACGATCCCTCGCGGATGCTCTTCTTCCGCGCGTACGGCGGGGATGAAAGCGGCGTGTGGGAGGCGCAGGGAATGCGCGTCCGCCGGGTCTCCCGCGACTCGCTGCCCGCGGCCGCGTCTCTCGCCGCGTTTCGGGACGGCGAGGGAAAGACCGTGCTCGTCCTCTCTTCATTCTCCGGCGTCCGGATCTCCCGGGACGGCGGCGAGCGCTGGACCCCGCCTGCGGCCCCGCCGCCCGGTGTTCCCCTCTCGCTCTTCGGCGCCCCCTTCGCGTCTCCCGTTCTCGTGACGACCGCGGGAGTCTTCCGGATCTCCGAAGGCGGCCGCGCGTTTCACCCGGTCGCAGGGTCTCCCGGGACGCCCATCGGCGCCGAGCTGCTGCAGGACGCCGGCGGCGGACCGCTGCTGGAGGTCCGCACGTCCGATGGGCTCTACCGGTGGAACGGCCAGAGCTGGAACAACCGAAAACAGGGGATCCTGAAGGGCGGCCTGTTCCTCCAGGCCTCCGCGTCGACCGGTCCCGCCGCCCAGTACAGCTCGCTCGAGGACAAGGAAGGCACCCTCGTCTGGGAAGAGGGCGGAAAGAGGCTCGCCGTCTCGAGCCCCCGCCCGGGACTCGCGCTGGCCACCGCCGCGGCCGCTCCGGGAGGACGCCTCTACGTGGGGACCACCGGGGACGGGCTGTTTCTGTTCGAACCCTAGCAGTTGTCAGTGATCAGTTTTCAGTTATCGGTTCGAACCCGTTCAACTGAATACTGATTACTGATTACTGATTACTGATCACTGATGACTATCTTCAACCTCGCTCCCACCGTGACTTTCTCGCGGGCCGCCATCCCGCCGGCGATCTCGAGAACGCTCGCCGCCGCCGCGTCCGGCCCGTAGTTGGCGCAGGGGTCCGCTTTGCACGGGGGCGTGCCGGCGTTGACGAAGAGGACCTTACCGTCGCTGTCGAGCCAGATCATGTCGAGCGGGATCATCGTGTTCTTCATCCAGAACTTGTGCACGCCCGAATCCGAAAACAGAAACAGCATCGCGGTCTTCTCGGGCAGGCTCTCGCGGTACATGAGCCCCTGCGCCTGCTCCTCGGGCGTCTTCGCAAGCTCGAGCCGGTAGGTCGCTCCGGAGGGCATCTCGACGCGAGGACCCGCGGCGACCGGCGCGGAGGCCGGAGAGGACCGGGCGCCGTCCGCGGACGGGGACGGGGACGGGGACGGGGGCTGCCCCGCGCGGTTGCAGCCGAACGCTCCCGAGAGGGTAAGGAAGGAGGCGATGGTGAAGAGGATCGCCGATGCTCGCGAGCCCGGACGGATCACGGCGCGTCGGCCTCCTGGGCGGTCTCCCCGCCTTCCTCGTAGAGGTCTTCCTTGCGGATCAGGTTGTACTTCTTCGCGTAATACCGGAACGAGCGGAACGACATGCGGAGAAGCTCCGCGGCTTTCGTCTGGACTCCTTCCGAACGATCGAGCGCCTCGCGCATCAGACGCTTCCCGACGGCCTCCAGGTACGCCTCGAGGTTGATCCCCTCCGCCGGAAGGCTCTCGAAATCCGGGACTCGCGTCCGGACCCCGAGCGCGATCGACTCGGGGAGACTCGACGCGGTGATCACCGGGCCAGCCTCGAGCGCGACCGTCCGCTCGAGCGTGTTCTCGAGTTCGCGGACGTTGCCGGGCCAGGGATAAGCCTCGAGCAGCCTCATCGCCTCCGTCGAGATCTTCTTTTCCGGGATCTTCTGTTCCTTGCAGACCTTCACGATGAAGTGGGAGGTCAGGGGCGCGACGTCCTCGATGCGGGAGCGCAGCGACGGCAGAACGATGGGGATCACGTTAATGCGGTAGAACAGATCCTCCCGGAACTTCCCTTCGCTGACGAGCTCGGTTAAGTCCTTGTTCGTGGCGGCGATGATCCGCACGTCGACGCTCGTCTCCTCGTTTCCGCCGACCTTCCGGATGACCTTCTCCTGGATGGCGCGCAGGAGCTTCACCTGCATCGTCGGAGTCGTCTCGGAGATCTCGTCTAAGAAGAGCGTTCCGTTGTCCGCTTCCGTGAAGAGGCCGCGCTTCTCCTTCACGGCCCCCGTAAACGCGCCGCGCTCGTGCCCGAAGAGCTCGGACTCGAGGAGAGTCTCGGGAAGCGCGCCGCAGTTGATGGAAACGAACTTCTTGTCCTTGCGGATCGACGTGTAGTGGATCGCGCGGGCGATGAGCTCCTTGCCGGTTCCGCTCTCGCCGGTGAGAAGGACCGTCGAGGAGACTTTCCCGATGCGTTCGACGGTCCGGAAGATCTCCTGCATCCGGGAGCCCTTGCCGATGATGTTCGCAAACGTGTAACGGGCGGCGAGCTCCTGCTTCAGATAGACGTTCTCGTCGTGGAGCGCCTTCTCTCCGAGGGCGCGATCCACGATCATCGCGAGCTCTTCGATGTTGAAAGGCTTCGCGATGTAATCGACGGCGCCCGCCTTCATCGCCTCGATCGCGTCGGACGTGGACGTGTGCGCCGTGATCATGATGACCGGCGTCTTGGGGCTCTCCGCCTTGACCTTGCGGAGCAGATCGAGCCCGTTGCCATCCGGCATCTTGATGTCCGACAGGATCAGGTCCGGGTTGGAGCGGGCCGCTCCGGCGGTTCCCTCGGCAAACGACGAGGCCGTCACGACTTCGAACCCGCGCTTGTGGAAGAAGATGGCGAGCATGTCGCGGATCGAGGACTCGTCGTCCACGATCAGGAGGCGCGGACCGCTCATGCCGCTCCCGTCCGATGATCGCGCGCCGGCCAGGGCTCGATGAGAGGCGCCGCGGCGGGCTTGCGGTTTCCGGTCTCGGAGGCGATCGCGCGCCGCGGCAGGAGCACCGTCACGGTCGTGCCTTCGCCCGGAATCGATTCGGCGTCAATGGCCCCTCCATGGTCCTCCACGATCCTTCGAACGATCGCCATTCCGAGGCCCGTGCCGCCGTCAAACGCCGTCGAGAACGGCGTGAAGAGACGCGCGAGCTCCTCCTCGTTCATGCCACGGCCGGTGTCGATGAATCGAATGCTATACCAGGCGTCGTCCTCCCGGCCTACGACGCGGAGGCTTCCGCCCGCCGCCATCGCGCGCACGGCGTTCTTCGCCACGTTGTAGACGATCTGGCGGATCTGGTCTCGATCGCCCGACAGCTGCGACGACGCGGGAGAGACGTCGACTTCGATCTTGTGGCCATCGGAGACCTCGTCGGAAAGCCGGAAGAGATCCATCACCTCCGACAGGTTGACGGCCATGTCGAACTCCGCGACGCGCCGCTCCTGCGGCCGCACGAACCGCAGGAAGTCCTCGAGGATCTTGGAGAGGCGCGTCGACTCCGAGACGATGATCTCCATGAGCCGTTTCTCCGCGGAGCCGACGGAGAGGTCCTTCGAGAGCACCTGCACGGACCCCGAGATCGACGCGAGCGGGTTCCGGATCTCGTGCGCGATACCGGCGGCGAGCTCTCCGACCGCCGCGAGCTGTTCGTTGAAACGCGCGCGCCTCTCGAGCTTCTTGATCTCGGTCAGATCCTGGAACAGGATGAGAGTCCCCTCTTCCTCACCGTCGGATTCCTTCAGGACGCGCAGGGAAAACCCGAACACCCGGCGGGAGCTCTTTCCCTCGATGTCGAGCTCGCCCCGGTAGGTCTCGCGTCCCCGCGCGCGGCTTCGAATCTCGGTCCACTCGTCGGGGAAGACGAAGCCGAAGTCCGCGATCGGCCTGCCCGGCGCCCCCCCCGGGTCCACGCCCAGGAGGTCGCCTCCCGCGCGATTTAAGAACGTGATGCGCTGGTCGGCGTCCGTCGTCATGAGCCCGGAGGACATGGTGGCGATGACGTTGCCGTAGAGGGTCTGCAGGCGCTGCAGCGCGCGCTGCCGCAGCTCGAGCTCGACCCGCGCCGCGAGAAGCTTCTCGGACAGGTAGGAGACCATGAACGCGACGCCGTAGAACCCCGCGACCGTGATGGCCAGGTTGAAGCGGATCCGCGCCGTGCTCCACTCCGAGACGGGCGCCAGAGGCGGGGGAGGCAGGACCCCGTACGCCATCAACTGGACCATCGCGCCGTACAGGATCGCCGCGACGGTGGCGACGATGACCGCCCCCGTCCGGTGGAGAAGGAACCCCGAGGCGCCGATGACGACCAGATAGAGAAAGTTGAAGACGGAGTCCGGGCCGCCGGAGGAGTACACCAGGACGGTCGCGATGCCGACGTCCGCGAGGAGCTGGATGTAGGCCGAGAGCCGGGGGGGGAGGTATCGGCCGACTGTCCAGTGGAAGAGCGCGAGAAGAACCGCCGCGGCGAAGAGGCCATAGAGAAACGTGATCTCGATGTGGATGCCCGCTCCCGCCTGGACCAGGATCGCGGAAAGCAGGATGAGGGTGAGGACGACGATCCGGATCGCCGTCAGCCAGCCGATGGATCTCCTGAGGGTGTTGGGCAACTTTGAGAGTTGAGAGTTAAGAGTCGAGAGTTGAGAGTTCAACGCGCCGCCTGGAAATCGGGCGCGGAATCACTTCCGAGCTCCGAAAATTTCTGAACTCTGAACCCTGAACTCCTAACTCTGAACTCTCTTCACCCGATCTTGTTGATCAGCGTGAACATCGGCAGGTACATCGCGATGACGATGCCGCCGATGATGATGCCGAGGATGAAGATCATGACGGGCTCGAGGAGCTTGACGAGCCCCGCGACGGCGGCGTCCACCTCGTCCTCGTAGAAGTCGCCGATCTTGTTCAGCATCTGGTCCAGCGCGCCTGTCTGCTCGCCGACACCGATCATCTGGACGACCATGTTCGGGAAGATGCCGGCGTCCCGCAGCGGCTCGACGATCGTCTTGCCGCCTTCGACGGCCTTGCGGACCTCCTGGATGGCGTCCTCGACGATCGCGTTGCCCGACGTGCGGGCGGTGATGTCGAGCGCTTCCAAGATCGGAACGCCGGAGGACGTCAAAGTCGCGAGGGTGCGGCAAAACCGCGCGACGGCGATCTTCTTCATGATCATCCCGAGCACCGGAAGCTTCAGGACGAACCCGTCCACGACGCGGCGGCCGCGGAAGGTCGCGTAGTACCGCTTGAAGAGATAGATGAAGGCGCCGATGCCGATCAGGAAGAACACGAAATAGCGGGCGAGGAAGTTCGACGCCATGATGACCATCCGGGTCGGGAACGGAAGCTCGGCGCCGAGGCTCGTGAACAGGGCGGCAAAGGTCGGGATGACCTTCAGCAGGATGACGGCGACCACGATCATCGCGATGACGATGACCGCGACGGGGTAGATGAGCGCCGACTTGACCTGCGAGGACAGCTTGACCGACTTCTCGATGTAGACCGAGAGCCGCTGGAGGATGGTGTCGAGAATACCGCCCGCCTCGCCGGCGGCGATCATGTTGACGTAGAGGTTGTTGAAGGCCTTGGGATGCCGGCGCATGGCGTCGGCCAGCGTGGATCCCGCCTCGACGTCCTGCCGGACCTGCAACAGGATGCGCTGGAAGTTCTTGTGCTCCTGCTGATTCGCGAGGATCTCGATGCACTGCACGAGGGGAAGGCCGGCGTCGATCATGACGGAGAACTGGCGCGTGAAGACGGCGAGCGTCTTCGGCGGGACCTTGCGGCCGACCTTCGTGAGCGAGATCTCCTTGCCGCGCTCCCGGATTCCGGTGACGACGATGTTCTGCCGGCGCAGCGACGCCAGCGCGACGTCTTTGGTGTCCGCGGCGAGCACGCCCTCCTGGACGAGCCCCGTGCGATTTCTCCCTTTCCAGACGTAATTCGGCATGGTCGGCTCCTTAGGCGCGCTTTCCGGCGGTGGCGGCCGGCGGGGCGACGTTCAACCCCGAGCCGCGGCTGATCAGCTCCTGGAGCTCGTCCGGGTTCGACGAGCGCGAGAGCGCGATTTCGAGGGTGATCAGCTTGCGGTGGTAGAGCGTGGCCAGCGACTGGTTGAAGGTCTGCATGCCGAACTTCGACTGACCCGTCTGCATCATCGAATACACCTGATGAATCTTGTCCTCACGGATGAGGTTCCGGATGGCGGCATTCGGGATCAGGATCTCCATCGCCATGGCGCGACCCTTGCCGCTCGAGCGCTCGAGAAGCGACTGGCAGAGGATCCCCTCGAGCACGAACGAGAGCTGGGTCCGGATCTGCGTCTGCTGATGCGCCGGGAAGACGTCGATGATGCGGTTGATCGACGACGTCGCCGAATTCGTGTGCAGGGTCGCGAGCGTCAAATGCCCGGTCTCGGCGATCCGCAAGGCGGATTCGATCGTCTCCAGGTCGCGCATTTCACCGACCAGCACGACGTCGGGGTCTTCGCGGAGGACGGACTTGAGCGCGTTCGGAAACGAATGGGTGTCCGCGTGCAGCTCGCGCTGGTTGACGATGCACTTCTTGTGGGAATGCAGAAACTCGATCGGATCTTCGATCGTGACGATGTGCAGCTGCTTTTCCCGGTTGATGCGGTCGAGCATCGCCGCGAGCGTCGTGGTCTTGCCGGAGCCGGTGGGGCCCGTGACGAGGATCAGGCCGCGCGGTTTGTCGCAGAGCAGCTCGACCACCGGAGGCAGCCCGAGCTCCCGGAACCCCAGGATCTCGTATGGGATCTGCCGGTACACGCCGCCGACGGCGCCCCGCTGGAAGAAGTTGTTGGCGCGAAATCTCGCCAGACCTTTTACGCCGAAGGAGAAGTCGAGCTCGAGATTCTCTTCGAAGCGGTGCTTCTGGGTGTCGGTCAAGACCGAATAGGCGAGCTGCTTGGTCTCAGCGACCGTCAGGGGCGGATAGGGGAGGGGAATGAGCCGGCCGTCCAGACGCACCATCGGGGGGGAATTCGTCGTGAGGTGGAGGTCCGACGCCCCCATCTCGA
>JBDUBP010000275.1:0-41770 GCA_040004075.1 Acidobacteriota bacterium
GCCGCCTCGATCGTCGGCAGCCCGGCGGCGATCCGGCGGTCGTTCTCGTAAGCCTGGTTCATGGCGAACCAGAAGAAGAACCCGACTAAGAAAATCATCCCGACGATCGGCACGTTGTCGGGCAACGAGGCGACCGCGTTGAAGTTCGGGTCGAGGTACGAAAGGCCCATCCCGCCGCCGATCGCGATCAGGAGGAAGAGGCCGCCGCGCTTCGACCAGAGCAGTTTCGAGCGCAGCCCCACGAGGAGCAGCACCAGCATCGCCGTCACGAGGTACTGCGGAGCGGACAGAAAATTGACGGCGGACTTGAAGGCGTTGATGACGGGCATGAGAGCTAGGCCTGCCTCCGTTCGCCTTCCGCCTTCCGCCTTCCGCCTTCCGTCCTCATCACGCCGGCCCCGAGATGCCGCCGTCCTTCCGGACGCGCCAGAAGTGGACCGCCATCAGGAACGCCGCGATCAGGGGGATGCCGACGCAGTGGAGGACGTAGAAGCGGAGAAGGGCTCCCGCGCCGACGAATCGCCCGCCGAGCAGGCCGAAGCGCGCGTCGTTCGTCGACGTGACGAGCGGGATGTCGCCGATCTTCAGAAGGCCGGTCCCCGGCCCCTGGATTCCCATGAGGGGCGTCGCGGAAGCCATGTTGGAACCGACCGTGATCGCCCAGATCGCGAGCTGGTCCCACGGGAGCAGGTATCCGGTGAACGACAGCAGCAGGGTCAGCACGAGGAGGATCACGCCGATCACCCAGTTGAACTCGCGCGGCGGCTTGTAGGAGCCCGTCATGAAGACGCGGAACATGTGGATCCAGACCGAGATCACCATCGCGTGCGCGCCCCACCGGTGCACCTCGCGCATGATCCCGAACGGGACCTGCTCCCGGAGATCCAGGATGTCGACGAAGGCGTACTCGACGGTCGGCCGGTAATAGAACATGAGGAGAAGGCCCGTGAACGTCAGCACGAGAAAGAGGAAGAAGGTGACGCCGCCCGCGCACCACGTGTAGCGCATCTTGACGCCGGACTTGCGGGTCTTGACCGGGTGCAGATGCAGGACGACGTTGCCGAGCATCGCAAGGACGCGCTTGCGGTTGGTGTTCGGGATGCCGACCCGGAAGATGGACTTCCAGAACTGGCTCGCGACAATCTGCTCTTGTATCTGGCGCCAACGAGGAACCAAAAAGACCTCCGCTTTCGAGTGCGACCGGGGCGAGCCTCAGACCATCTTCACGAATGCCTTGGGATCGCTCCACTGCCCTCGTTCGTAGAGATACCGCGTGGCCTTATCGACGACGATCTGTCCGTCGTCGGGGGAAAGCGTGATCTCGGCGCGCTCGAGCGGCCGGGGAGCGGGACCCTCGAAGTTGATCCCGGAGACGTAATAGCCCGATCCGTGGCACGGGCACTTGAACTTGTTCTGGGCGGCGAGCCAGTTCGGCGTGCAGCCCAAGTGCACGCACACCGCGACGAGGGCGTAGATCGACTCGGTGTTCCGCACGATCCAGACTCCGTACTTTTCCTTCCAGCGCTCGTCGACACCCGGGCTGTAGGTGGAAGGCTCGCCCGCCTTGAACCGCGTGGGCGGCTCGAAGAGCACGTTCGGGAAGAGGAACCGGACGGTGGCGGTGAGTCCGACGACGGTCGCGGCGGTGAAGCCGAGCCACGCGGCGGTCATCCACTTCAGTGTGGAGCGTCGTGTGAGTCCGTCGGCGAGGACCTCGTCCGAGGGAGAGGGGACCTGTTTTTCTGCCGTGGCCATCGGTCCGGCTCAGACTACCAAAAGCGCGGCGCGCCGCTCAAGGATTCGCGAGGTCTTCGCCGGAGAACCGGCCGGCACTCCTCGCGTCGCATCCGCCGCGCGGCGAGCCGCCTCGCGCACACGCAGGTTCGGGTCCTCGCGCGCGACGCGGTCGATGAGCGCGAGGCTGCCCGGGTCTCGCAGCACGGCGAGCGCCTGCAGGGCGGACACCATCGCGGTTTCCGCCTGTTCCGTCGAAAGGTTCGCCTGGCGTGAGAGCGCGCCCCGATCGATCATGCCGCGCAGCACCTCCAGGCCCGAGCCGTCGTGCAGAAGAGCGAGCGCGATCGCGGCGTTCCACCGGACGTCGGCGACCGGGTCTCCCAGCAGGACGCGAAGACGGAGAGCGGCGCGGGGGTCGCCGAGCTTTCCGAGGACGTACGCCGCCATCTTCCGGGCGCCCGCGTCCTCAGACGACGAGCTCTCGATGACCGGATCGACGGCGCGGCGGTCTCCGAGCATCCCGAGGCCCCAGATCGCGTAGAGCCGCGTCTCCGGATCGTCGTCCCGCGCGGCCGTGAGCAGCTGCGGAAGCGCCGCGCGGTCCTGCAGCTTCCCGAGGACGAGGACGAGGTAGCGCCGGACCTTCACGTCGTCCGCACGCTTGCCGGAAAGCCCGTCGAAGACCCGGCGGGTCTCCGCCGAGAGAGCGTCGCGCTCGGGGCCGGGAGCCATGTGGCCGATCGTGCGCGAGAGCTCGAAGGCCGCCTGCCAGCGGCGGTTGGCCGTACCTCCGCGGACTTCGGCGAGCTCGTCGGCCGGCGACCGGCGCTCGAACGTCATGAGGTTGAAGACGAAGAAGATGACGAGGGCGGTGCCGACGACCAGGAGCGGGAGGACGAAGAACCGCGCGACGGTGGCCCCGCGCGCCGCCGGTCCTTCCTCTTCTTCCGACTCCCCGGGGGCCGAACCGGAATCCGCGCGCGGGTCGTCGGTCACAGGGCCGGGAGGTATCTCTTCGCGGATGTGATCGGGTTCGGAACGAAAATCGCGTCCTTTTCACAGACGGTCTCGCACAGGCGGCAGGAGACGCAAGGGCCCGCATCGACCTCCGCGATCTTGTGAAACGTCTCCTTCAAAGGGTCCTCGATCAGGTAGATGCAGTCGAACGGACAGATGTCGATGCAGAACTCGCACCCGGTGCAGAGGTCCCGGTCGACGATCGCCTTCGGAATGTCGCGGGGTTTGACCTTCTCGACGAGCAGGCCGCGGTTGTCCTGGATGCAGGAAACCGGGCAGTACCGGGCGCAGACGGAGCAGTCGATGCACCGGTCCTCGTGAATGACGTATTTCTCGCTCTTGTCACCCGTGATCGTGTGCGTGGGGCACTTGATTTCGCACACCCCGCACCCGATGCACGTGTCTGTAATGAAATGAGGCATTTCTCGCAAGTCCCTCGCGGAGAGCAGGTTCGTCCGCAGAGGCAAAAATATCACAAGGGGAGGACTCGATGGCGGCCTCCGTGGGCCTTGGGTTGCCTCGAACCGGCTTGAGAGCTCCCTCTCCCGCACCCGGGGAGAGGGCTGGGATGAGGGGTGGTCTCTCTGTTGATCGAGTCCTTGCTGGCGGCTGGCCCCCCCGGCTCGCGTCCTGACTGTGATGAAGAGACGAGGAGGCCTGGTGGCGAGCCGGGACTTACACAGCCGGCGAGCCGGTCCATACCCTGCCTGGAACCTTTCCTGCCAGAATACGTTCCCATGGGCATGAGAGAAGTCCGCGCGGTCGTGCTCGGTCTCATCGTGGTGATTCTGGGAGCGCTCGCTCTCTCGATGTGGCAGCGCCCCGCCCGCGAGTTCCGCCGGGTCCGCGGGTATCGGGTCGAGATCCGGAAGGCGGAGAACGGCGGCAATCGCCACGTGGCGTTCACGGTGCCGATCAGCCTCGTCGCCCGGATGGCCTCGCTCGTCCCCGTCTCGGACATCGGCGGCAACATGCGGGCGGACTTCGGCGACGGCGAGATCACCGCCCGCGACATCCTCGAGGCGGGAAACGGCAGCGCCCCCGGCAAGCCGGGAGTCATCACCCGCGGGCACTCGCGTATCGAGGTGCTCTCCGACGGCGCCGTTCTGGACATCCAGGCCAAAGACGACTGGGACAAGAGCGTGCACATCCGGGTGCCCCGGGCGCTCGTCGAGTCCCTGTCGAAGGAGAGCCGGGTGTCTCCCAAAGACATCCTCCGACGGCTCGACGAGCTCGGCCCGGGAGACATCGTTTCGATCAAGGACCGGGACAACGACGTCACGATCACGGCGCAGGGGAAGTAGTTGTCAGTTGTTCAGTTGTCAGTCGTCAGTTCTGGAAAGCCGGGAGCTGGAGACTGAAAACTGAACACTGAAAACTGACTCGGAATCCTCCCCCTCCCGCCGGGGTTATCGTCTCGCCATGTCGAATCGCCTGGCAAACGAGCGCAGCCCCTACCTCCTCCAGCACAAGGACAATCCGGTCGATTGGTACCCCTGGGGACCGGAGGCGTTCGCGCGCGCCCGCGAGTCCGAAAGACCGGTCTTCCTCTCGATCGGCTACTCGACCTGCCACTGGTGCCACGTGATGGAGCGGGAGTCTTTCGAGAACGCCCGCGTCGCGGCGGCGTTGAACGACGCCTTCGTCTCGATCAAGGTCGATCGCGAGGAGCGTCCCGACGTCGACGACATCTACATGAGCGCCGTTCAGACCATGACCGGCAGCGGAGGGTGGCCTTTGTCGCTCTTTCTGACCCCCGACGGCAAGCCCTTCTACGGAGGGACGTACTTTCCGCCCGACGACCGCTGGGGACGGCCGGGGTTCCTCTCCCTTCTCCACTCGGTCTCGAACGCCTGGAAGAGCCGGCGGCCCGAGCTCGAGACCTCGGCGGCGGAGCTTCTCGCGCACGTGGCGGCCGCGTCGGAAGGCGTCCCGGGCGGCGTCGCGGTCGGCATCGAGGCCCTCGACGCCGCGTTTGCGGAAATGGTCCGGCAGTTCGACGCGGTCAACGGCGGTTTCAGCGGCGCTCCCAAGTTTCCGCCGGCCATGCGGCTCGAGCTCCTCATCCGGCGCTTCCTTCGGACGGGCGACGCCCGGGCACGGGAAATGGCGGAGACGACGCTGAAGAAGATGGCGGAGGGCGGGATGTACGACCAGGTCGGCGGCGGGTTCCACCGCTACTCCGTCGACGCGCGCTGGCTCGTGCCGCATTTCGAAAAGATGCTCTACGACAACGCGATGCTCGCGCGCGTCTACCTGCTCGCGTTCCGGGCGTTCGGGAACCCGGAGCACGCGCGGATCGCCGGAGAGACCCTCGACTACCTCCTCCGCGAAATGACACCCTCGCACGGCGGGTTCTTCGCGGCGCAGGACGCCGACTCCGGCGGCGAGGAGGGCACATACTACGTCTGGACGCCGGCGCAGCTCGAGGAGGCTCTGGGCGAATCGGACGCGAAGATCGTCGCGGCGCGCTTCGGCGTGACCGCGGGCGGCAACTTCGAAGGCGGCGCGACGGTCCTTTCGGTCGTCCGATCGCTCCCGGAGCTCGCCCGCGATTTCGGAAAGGCCGAGGAGGAGATCGGCGCAGTGCTCGAGCGCGCGCGGGGGATCCTGCGGGAGGTCCGCTCGCGCCGCGTGGCTCCTGCCACCGACGACAAGCTCCTGACCGACTGGAGCGCGATCGGGATTTCGGCTTTTGCTCTCGCGGGGCAGGTGCTGGCCGAGCCGGGGTACGAAAACGCCGCAAGACTGGCCGCCGACCGCATTCTCGAGCGGTGCCGGCGCGGCGGCGAGCTTCTCCACCGCGAGCGGGGCGGCGAAGCGGGCATCTCGGGTTTCGCATCGGACTACGCGAATCTGATCGAAGCGCTGCTCGACCTCTACGAGGCGACCTTTGAGCCGCGTTATTTCAAGGAGGCGCTCGCCCTGCAGGAGACACTTGACGCGCGCTTCGACGACGGTCGAGGCGGTTACGCACTCACGACGGAAGACCACGACGGCCTGGTCCTCCGCCCGCGCGAGATCGTCGACGGCGCGACGCCCTCATCCAATTCCGTCGCCGCATCGAATCTCCTCCGGCTGCATTCATTCACCGGGAATCCGCGGTTCCGCGAAAAGGCGGAAGGGATCTTCTCGCTCTTCTCCACCTATCTGACCCGCGCCTCATCGGCCCTCCCCCGCATGTTGTGCGCGGTGGACCGCGCCGTCCACCCGTCGCGGGAAGTCGTCCTGTCCGGGGAAAAAGGCCGCGCGGACTTCGAAGCGCTGCGGGCCGCCGTCGCCGCGGATCCGGCTCTCGACCGCGTCGTCGCGCACGCGGATCCCGCGGGCAGCCTTGACGGGCTCTCGCCGCTCGTCGAGGGGCGCTCACCCGACGGCGGGCCGGCGCGCGCGTTCGTCTGCCGCGACTTCGCCTGCCAGCTCCCCACCGCGGACGCGGCCAGGCTCGCCGCCGCGCTCCATGGCTGATCCCGGTCCGGCGGAGCGCTCGCGCCTGCGGATCGTCCCTCCGGGCGAGCCGCCGCCGGTCCGGCGCGCGCGGCGACCGGGCCCCGCCGTTCTTCTCGTTCTGCTTTACGGGGCGATTTTCGCAGCGGGTCTCTGGTGGTTGCGGGCGCGCAGCCCGCTCTTCCGCGCCCGTCGCGCCGGGCCTTCGGGCACGAGCGCTCCTCCGGCGGCGGGCCGGGGCTCGCTTCCCCCGCTAGCGGCCGCGTCGCTGCCGGACCGGCGCAGGGCGCTTCTCGCCGGGGAAGGGCTCTCGGGGGCCTCGGCGGAAAAATACGCGGAGAGGCTCGCGGCGGAGCACTGCACCTGCGGGTGCGATCTCGCCCTGAACCTATGCCTCGCGCGCGACACCTCCTGCACGAGAAGTCCGGAGCTCGCGGAGCGGATCCGGGACTCCTTGCGATGAGCGCTGCGACCGGGATCCTCTTCGACGAGCGACTCCAGTCGCACGCCGCTCCCTACGAGCATCCGGAGAGGCCGGCGCGGCTGGCGGCGATCGAGGCGCGCCTGGCGGCGGACGGACTCACGTCGCGGTGCCGGAGGGTCCCCGCGCGGGAGGCGACCCGTGAGGAGCTCCTCGCGGTCCATTCCGCGGGGCACATCGACGAGATCGCGGCGACCGCGGACCGCACGTACACGTCCCTCGATCCGGAAACGTACGCGTCGGCCGGCTCCGCGCTCGCGGCCCGCCTCGCCGCGGGCGGTCTCGTCGATCTGACGCTCGACGTCCTGAGAGGCGAGCTTCGGAACGGCCTCGCCCTCGTCCGGCCGCCGGGACACCACGCCGAAGAGGATCGCGCGATGGGGTTCTGCCTGTTCAACAACGTGGCGGTCGCCGCGAAAGCGGCGCAGAGCGACTTCGTCGCAAGGAGCGCGCGGAGCGAAATCGTCGCCGGGGCCTCGCCGAGCGAAATCGTCGCCGGGGCCGCGCAAAGCGCCACAATCGCGAGGGCCGCCCCGAACGCCGAAGCGCCGCGCGTCCTGATCGTCGACTGGGACGTTCACCACGGCAACGGCACCCAGAACACGTTCTGGGACGACGCGAGCGTCCTCTACTTCTCGACGCACCAGTGGCCGTTCTATCCCGGGACCGGCGCCACCGGCGAGACGGGCGGGGTCGGCGCACCCGGACGGACCGTCAACGTCGCGTGGCCGGCAGGCCGCGGCGACGCTGACCACCTGGCCGCGTTCGACGAAATCCTTCTGCCGATCGCCCGCGAATTCGAGCCCGACCTGGTCC
This sequence comes from Acidobacteriota bacterium, assembly GCA_040004075.1. Lineage (GTDB taxonomy): Bacteria > Acidobacteriota > Thermoanaerobaculia > UBA5066 > Gp7-AA6 > JALYUA01. The sequence continues at coordinate 7,499 of JBDUBP010000275.1, forward strand.
TCGTCTCGTGTGGGTTCGACGCCGCCCGGGGCGACCTTCTCGGCCAGCAGCTCGTGTCGGCCGGGGGGTACGCCGAGCTGACCGCGCGGCTTCAAACCCTCGCAGGGGGGAAGGTCGTTCTCGCGCTCGAAGGCGGATACGCCCTCGAAGCCATCGCCGAGGCCGCCGCCGCCTGCCTGCGAACGCTGCTCGGCGACCCGGTCCGCGGAGCGGAGGCCGGCGAACCGTCGGCAGCGGCCCGCGACGTGATCGCGGATGTCAGGGAAGCGCACAGGCCCTACTGGAGAGCGCTTCAGGGGACGGGAGGGGAAAGGGGGTAGGCGGGAGGCGGACGGGGACGACCGGAGCCGGGAGCCGAGCGACCAAAGGGAGCGAGACGGCGCGGTACTCCGCGGTCAACTAGATCGGAGATCCAAAGCCGGGAAACGAAAACCGGAAGCGAGGCGTCACCCCGCACCCGGCTCCGCATGAACGCTCGACGCTCAACGCTCCCTCAGGCCCGCGGACTTACTTCAGTAAATTCTCCTTCATGAACTCGACCGCGGCGTAGAACTGAAAGTCCTGGTTGCGCTTCTTGGCGAACCCGTGCCCTTCGTCCTTCGCCATCAGGAACCAGACCGGCGCGCCGTTTTTCCGGACGGTGGCGACCATCTGCTCGGACTCGTTGCGCGGAACTCGCGGGTCGTTCGCGCCCTGAACGACGAACAGGGGCTTCGTAATCTTCGACGCCGAGGTGAGCGGAGAGATCTTCTGCAGAAACTCCCTCATCTTCGGATCGCGCTCGTCTCCATACTCGACGCGCCGCAGGTCCCGCCGGTATGCCTCGGTCTTCTCCAGAAACGTGACGAAGTTGGAGATCCCGACCACGTCGAGCGAGCAGCGGATCCGGTCGTTGTAGGCGACCGCTGACGCGAGCGTCATGAATCCGCCGTAGCTGCCGCCTGTGACCATGATCCGGTCGGCGTCGAGGTCCGGCCGCGTGCGGATCCAGTCGAGCAGCGCCCCGATGTCCCTGACCGAGTCCTCGCGGAGGGTGCCGTTGTCGAGCTTGGAAAACGTCTTCCCGAATCCCGTCGAACCCCGCACGTTGGGAAACAGCATCGCCAGGCCGAGCTCGTTCATGAAGTAGTTGTTGCGGCCGAGATACGCGGGACGCGACTGTCCCTCGGGGCCGCCGTGAATGTTCACGATTACGGGGCGCTTTCCGGGAAACCGCCCGCCCGGCTTGTACAGGAAACCCGAGATCAGTTTGCCGTCGAAGCTCTTCCATCGCACGAGCTCCGGCTCGCTGAAGCTCTCGGGATTCAGCCCGCCCGTCTCGCTCTCCGTCCAGCGTTCGAGTTTTCCCGCGGCGGCGTCGAACGAGTACACGTCGGAGGGCGAGTGAGCGCTCGAGAAGCTGAAGCCGAGATCGCGGCCGTTCTCGTGCCAGTGGAGCGCTCCGATCGTCCCGAGAGGCAGACCCGGAACCCGGAGCTCCTTGCCCGAATCGACCTCCAGCACCCGGAGGACGCTCGCGCCCTCCTCGTCAGTCACGTAGGCGATCCGTTTTCCATCGCGGGTGACGTCGAAGTCCTCGACGTCCCACGGAATCTTTCCAGTGAGCACCGTCTGCCGGCCCGAAGCCAGATCGAGGCGGACGAGACGCTGGAACTCGGCATCCTTGTCTGTGGTCGTGTAGATCGCGTTTGCGCCCGGAACGAACTCGCCGGATCCGTAGGAGACCTTCTCGCCCGGACCCTTCGGAGTCACGAGGGTCTTGACGCCGGTCGCAGCGTCGACGAGCCAGAGGTAGGACTCGTTGACGGAAAGCGCTTCGACGACCAGAAGCTTCTTCGCGTCCGCCGACCAGTCGACGGCCTGCCAGCCTCCGCCCGAGAGCTCCGCGAGGCGCCGGTCGGTCTTCGGGTCGGAAGGATCCTGGACGTAGAGGTCGGTGTCCTGCCCGTTGCGCCGCGTGGAGCTGTAGGCCATCCACTTTCCGTCGTGGGATCCCAAGGCGCCGCTGTTGCGCGATTTGCCGTCGGTCAGAAGCGTCACGGCGCCCGTCGCGAGGTCGTCGCGGTAGAGCTGGAAAAACTCTCCGCCGCCGACGTCCTTCGAGAAGACGAAGAACTGGCCGCGCGCGGACTGGAAGGCGGCTCCTCCGACGCGATCCGGAAAGAAGGTGAGCTGCCGGCGCGCTCCGCCAGGGTTCTTCACGAGATGCACCTGCGCCGTGTCCGCGAACCGGGTTGTGATCAACATCTCCCGGCGGGTGGGATGCCAGCTTGCGAACCCGGCGGATCGGCTCTCGGTATACGGCCGGACCGATTCGGCGATCGCCGCGGGAACCGGCGGGATCCCTTCGACGACCAGGTTTTCGTTGGGGACGATCGAGCCCGACTGAGCCAGGACGACCGATGCGGCGAGCACCGCGGCAAATCCCAGAGTGACGAATTTCATACGGATCCCTTCATTTTTTTGGGGGTCAATTGTATAAGTCCGGGCTCGAGTGTGTCTGTCCGGCTCGCCTCCCGCCGGAGTCGCCTCCTCACCACGGTCAGGACGCGAGCCGGCTCGCTCCTCCCCTCTCTACCCGCGGCAGCGGGGGGAGGAGGAAGAGTGAGGGGGGCGAGAGGCAAGGCGCATCGCTGGCACAATCACCAGAGCGCCTGCGGCTCACCCCAACCCTCTCCCCGGCCGCGGGAAGAGGAAGGTGGCGCCGGAGCCCCGCACCGCGTAACATCACCCAGCCCCATCATGCGATTGCACATTTCCCGGGCAGACGCGCGGCGTCTGCGCACGTCGGCCGTGCGCACCGCCGCCTTCGCGACCCTCCTGCTGCCTTCCTACGCACTCCTGGCGTACGTGCTGCTGCCCGCCGCCTGGCGGAGCCCCGCGACCCGCCTCCTGCAGCCGCCCGCGGAGCGCGTCACGTTCACGCGTGAGGGCATCCCTTCCGATCCCCTGAACGTGGCGCTCGTCGGCAGCCGCGAATCGGTCGTCGAGGGAATGGGGTCCGCCGGGTGGAATCTCGCCGACCCGATCACGTTTCGGTCGGGCCTCCGAGACGCCCACAGCGTTCTCTTCGGCCGGCCGTACGAGACCGCGCCGGTGAGCACGCAATACCTCTGGAACCGGCCGCAGGATCTCGCGTTCGAGAAGACGGTCGGCGGAAGCCCGCGCCGCCGCCATCACGCACGGTTCTGGGCAACAGCCCGGCCGCCCGATTCCTCGAGAACCGTCTGGATCGGCGCGGCGACCTACGACCTGAACGTCGGCGTCAGTTACCGGACGGGCGAAGTCATGCACCACATCGACGAGGACGTCGACGCCGAACGGGCGCGCCTCTTCGCGGATCTCGACCGCGCCGTCCGGCTCGCGCACACGACGCGGGTGGAAAACTATCGCGCCGCGGGCACCGGACAGAACGGCGGGGGCGACGACTACCGGACGGACGGCGCCATCCTGATCGGGACCCTCATCGGCCCGACGCCGGGGCGCTGAGACCTCTTACCGCCGATCAGTCGGGGTCGTCCACCGGAGACCGCAGAAAGTCGGACAGGTCGTAGGACCCGCTCGCGAACTGGAGGGTCAGCTGGCCCGGCTCGAAGATCGTGCGCTCCAGCGAGAGGTCGATTCCCGGAGGCATCCAGTCGTTCAGGTTGACGACCATGATGCGGTCTTCCGGGTAGAACGTCAGCAGCCCCGGAGGCGCCTTCTGCACCACGTAGTGCAGGAGCTGATCGGGAATCGGGATGAAGGAAAGCGCCTGGACCTTGTCGAGCACGAAGGCGAGAAAACCGTCCTTGAGCCGCAGCTGCGACAGGGTCGCCTTGGCGGATAAGGGGACGCCGAATCGATGCACGACGACGGTCGCGGCGAGCTCGCCCGGGGTCACCGCGATCCGAAGATCCTTCAGATCGGGAATGCGGTCGACCAGACGCTCGACAAAACCGTTCAAAGTTCGCTCATCGAAGATCAGGGATAGGCCGCTCCAGCGAACCCGTCCTTCCTCGATGGCGGCCGGCGGGAGAATCTCCGCCGTAGCCTCGTTTTCCATCTCGAATCATTGTAACGCCCTGGAAGAAAGTCAGGAGTTGAGAGTTCAGAGTTAAGAGTAAAAGCCCGCAAAAGATCGTCTTTTGACTCTCCACTCTCGACTCTCAACTTCCTAAAACAGATACGCCAGCGCGAATCCCACCTGCGCGGCCATCATCAGCAGGTACATGTGGGTCCAGGCCGGATGGTTTTCCGTTCGCGCCAGCTCATCGGGGTCCCGCAGGAGCAGGTAGGCGGCCCAGGCGCCCCAGAGAGCGAGACCGATTCCGAGCGCTGTCAGCAGGACACGGTTTCCCGTCAGGAGCGCGCCCGTTCCGTGAGGGCCGGACGGCCAGGCGAAGACGGGAATGAGAAGCCAGGGCAGGATGAAGAACGGGGCGATGATGCGTGCCGCGCGGCGGACGCCGAACCGAATGGGAAGAGTGATGCATCCGTGAGCGCGGTCGCCCTCCATGTCCGAGAAGTCCTTGGTCGACATCGCGCCGAGCAGGAACAGGGCGAAGATTCCCCCGATGGCCCAGGCTTCGAGCGCCGCGACGCTCGCGACGAACGCCCATCCCGCCACCTTGAGCAAGCCTCCCCTCGGAATCGCAATCGTCACGTTCGCCGCGAGCCAGTGCCGCTTGGTCCTGCCGAATGCGGGGAACGAATACACGAGCGTCGCGAGGGCGCCGACGCCATAGAGGAAGAAGGCGGCGTGCAGCGGGAGGGGGGCGGCGAAACGCTCGGAGAGCCGGCTGTAGGGAAACGGCACGACGATCCACGTCGGAAGAATCGCCAGGCCATAGAGCGCTCCCGCGGCCTGCCACGCGCGGCGGATCGTGATTTCTCCGGTGACCAGCGGCCTGTTCGGCTTGTTGCGCCGATCGATTTCGAGGTCGGCAATCTGATTGACGATGTTCGAGGCGGCGTTCAGCGCCGACGCGCACAGAGAGCCGATCGCGACGGTCAGCACGACCGCCCACGTGACCCGCCGCGCGGGATCGGGATTGTGCGCCGAGCCGAACGCGCACACCGCGCCCGAAACGATCCCGAGGAGCGGCGGCAGAAGCGTAAACGGCCGCGCGAGCCGGAGATATCGCTTCAAGAGTCCGTCCGGGCCTGCGAGGCGGCAGTCATCGAGTGTGAGTCGCCAACTCTCGACTCTGAACTCTCATGTCAACTCAGCTCAAACGGTAGATAGATCCGCCCCCTCGCGATCGACATCGCGACCTCCGCCCCGGCGGCCGCGCCCGCAAACGTGTTCAGGGCATTCGCAAACTCGTGGTCCGGACGGAACCCGCGCCGCGCGCCGAGATCCGAGAGCAGGCTCTCGCACAGCGAACCGGCCACCCCCGCAGCCCCGACGACCCACACGAGCGAGAGAGGGATCAGGCCGGCCGCATAGCCGACGCCTCCCATCGCCAGGGCGCCCGCCGCTCCGGCGACGGTGCCCTGCCACGAGACCGCGCCGGCGGTTCCCGGCGGAACGCGCCGGCCCGAGAGCAGCGAAAGGGGATGGCGGCCCGCCAGGCTCCCGACCTCCGTTCCGAGGGTGTCCGCGAGCGCGGCCGCGAACGCCGCGGTCAGCGCCGCGAAGACGGCGTCGGGAAGAAAGGGCCGGCGGCCGGCCGCGACGAGAAGGATTGCGACCGCCAGCCCGCAGTTGGCGACGACGTGGCGAGCTCCCCGGCGTCCGTCCTCCGCCTGCGCCGTTCCCCGAGAGGACTTCGCGGCCCAGCCCAGCTTCGTCGCGGCGGTCCCCAGCGCGAAGAACGCCCAGAGGAGCTCGTACGCGCCCCAGCCTCCGATCGCGAGAAGGAGCGTCCCGACGACGAAGCCCGCGGCGGCGCCCGACGAGGAAACGATCCCGAGCCGCGCGAGGACGAAGGCGAGCACGGCGTTCAGCGCGACGGCGACGAGGAGGTTGCCCGCAAAGCCGGGATACCGGAAAAGCAGGGCCCAGGCGTCGGGACCCACGGCGAGCGAGCCCCACAGGACGAGGGAGGCGGTGAGAGGCGCGACGAGGTTGTCTTCGACTCCGGTGCGCAGCGATTCCGCGAAGGCGAAGGCGCCGGCGGCGGCGAGGACGGGCTCGATCGCGCTCGGCGCCGGCCCCCGCGAGACGAAACGAAACAGGAAGAGACCCGCCGCCAGCGAGACGGTGAAATTGACCAGGAGACCTGCCCACGTCTTCTCCCGATTCCAGGGCAGGCGGGGCCCGCCGAAAGCGCGTCCGGCGAGGGCGGCGGCGGGGTCGCCGAAGGCGAGCATCCCCCAGACCGAGGCCGCGATCTCCAGCCGGTGCCGGTAGAGCAGCACGAGCGCGAGAACCGCGGCCGAGTAAGCGACGATGCCCGGGTCCCGGGCGCGCGAGGGATCACGGTAGATCGCTCGGCCGATCCGCGGCATCACGAACAGATTGAAGAGGAGCGCGCCAGCGGCCAGGAGCGCCGCCCCGCGCCAGTCGAGGACCGCCAGGAGCAGCGCGAAAAGCCCCATGACGGCGTGGACCGCCTTTCGCCTGCCGTCGTGCGGGATCAAACTCTCACGCCTCCGGCCGGGCGCGCGCGGCGAGGTACTCGGCGAGCGCGTCGCGCCAGGGCCGAATCGGCTTTCCCGTCTTCGCCTCGTACCGTCCCGTGTCGAGAACGGAGTAGGCGGGGCGAACGGCCGGCCTCGCGAGCGTCGCCGAGTCGATCGGCAGCACGGGGACCTCTCCGCGACCGGCGAGAGAGACGATCGCCTCGGCGAACTCGAGCCAGCTCGCTTCGCCGCGGTTGGCGAAGTGGTACACGCCGGAGCCGCGCGAGAGAATCAGCGCCACGATCGCCTCGGCGAGATCCGGGGTCGCGGTGGGGCGCCCTCTCTGATCGTGGACGACCGAGAGCTGCGCGCGCCCGGACTCGACCTGCCTCAGGATCGCCTCGACGAAGTTCCAACCCGAGCGGCCGAACAGCCACGAGCTGCGCACGACCAGGGCGTCGGGAGCCCGGAGCGCCGCTTCCTCGCCCGCGCGTTTGGTGCGGCCATACGCCGAAAGCGGCCGCGTTTCGTCCTGCTCCGTGTAGGGAGAGCCCTTCGCGCCGTCGAACACGAAGTCGGTCGAGACGTGGACGAGTTGAATCGACCGCGCGAGACACTCCTCGGCCAGAATCCCGACGGCCGCCGCGTTGACCGCGTGCGCGCGCGGATCGGTCTCGCAATCGTCGACCCTCGTGAACGCAGCGCAGTTGACGACGACGTCGGGAGCCGCTTCCCGAAAGGCGCGACCGACGGCGGCGGAATCCGTAACGTCCAGGTCTTCTAGCGCCCGCGGAACGACCTGGAACCCCGCCCGCGCGAGCGCCGGAACGACGTCGGAGCCGAGCATCCCTGTCGCCCCCGTCACGAGCGCCCGGCGCGGCGTGGCCAGCGCGACATGCCCCCCCGGAAGGGATTCCGCCGAGGACGCCGGGCCGGATGCGGTGCTCATCGGAGCGACCGCCTAGGAGTCCGTCCTCGTAATCTCCTGCTGCGCGAAAGCGTGTCTCTCGCTGCGAGCGAAATGCTCGGTCTGATTCTGAGCAGGGGACTTCGCCAGTCCTCTGGACCCCTGGGGCTCGTCCGGCGTAGCCCGGCTACGCCTCCCCGCCGCCGGGGGTTCGGGGGACCGCCAGGCCCCACGCAAAGAATCAGCCGTTCGCTTCCGCTCTCGCTTCCGCCTCACCGCGTTCGCGATGGACATGACTCGGACGGGCTCCTAGCGGCGCCCGGCCGGCTCTTTCGCCGTCGCCGAGGAGGTAGCGAGCCGGTCTCCATACTGCGTCCGGTAGTAATCCCGATACGCGGCGTCCTTCTCCTTCACCGGCCGCCACCAGTCCTCGCGGTTCCGGTACCACGCGACGGTCTCCGAGAGGCCGCTCTCAAACGGCGTGCGGCTCGTGAACCCGAGGCGGGCGAGCTTCGACGCGTCGAGGGAATAGCGGCGGTCGTGCCCGGGGCGGTCGTTGACGAATCGGATCAGGCTCTCGGGCTTCTTCAGCTCGCGCAGGACCTGACGGGTGATTTCGATGTTTTCCGCCTCGTTACCTCCTGCGATGTTGTAAACCTCCCCCGGCTCGCCGGCGTCCAGAAGGAAGTCGATCGCGGCCGCGTGATCGCGCACATAGAGCCAGTCGCGCACGTTGCGCCCGTCTCCATAGAGGGGCAGCGGCTGATCGTCGATCGCGTTCGTGACGAACAGCGGAATCAGCTTCTCCGGGTACTGATACGGGCCATAGTTGTTGGACGCCCGCGTGATCACGACGGGGACGCCATACGAGGCCCAGTACGAGTACGCCAGGCGGTCGCCCCCCGCCTTCGACGCGGAGTAGGGATTCCTCGGGTTCAGCGCGGATTCCTCTGTGAACGAGCCCTCCGCGATCGTTCCGTACACTTCGTCCGTCGAGATCTGGACGAACCGCCGGACACTACGGCGGCGGGCCTCCTCGAGCAGGACGAAGACGCCTCGTACGTCCGTCTCGATGAAGGACGCATCGCCCAGAAGCGAGCGGTCCACGTGGGTCTCGGCGGCGAAGTTCACGACGTCCGTGCACCCGTCCATAGCGGTCCGGACGGCGTCGGGGTCGGTGATGTCGCCGTGGATGAACTGATAGTTGGACCGGTGATCGACGTCCGCCAGGTTGGCGGGGTTGGCGGCGTACGTCAGCTTGTCGAGGTTGACGACGGTCACGCCGTCCCCGCGCGCCTCGAGGATCTGGCGGATGAAGTTCGATCCGATGAACCCGGACCCGCCCGTCACGAGAACCTTCATACGATACCGATCTCCGAGTTGTCTCCGATCAAGAAACGGTGGACGCGAGGGCGCTCGGCGCCCGGATGAATCCGAACGTTCGTGCCGATCAGGGAATCGGCGATGCGTCCGGGGATGCTCACGACCTGCGACCCGCGGAGGATGATCGAGTTTTCGATCTCGCACCGATCGATCAGGCAGTCCGGGCCAATGGCCGTGTACGGGCCGACAAACGCGTCCCGGATCTCGGATCCCGGTCCGATGATCGCCGGGCCTCGCACGATGCTGCGGACGAGCTTCGCCCCGTCTTCCACCACGACCTTGCCCTCGATGCGGCAGCCCGAGTCGACGCCCGCGAGACCGTTCGGCGAGAACGTGTCGAGAATGATTCGGTTCGCCTCGAGCATGTCTTCGATCTTGCCGGTGTCCTTCCACCATCCGGAGACCAGGTGCGCATGGACCGTCTTCCCGTGGTCGATGAGCCACTGGATCGCGTCGGTGATCTCGAGCTCGTCGCGCGCGCTGGGACGGATCGCCTTGACGGCTTCCCAGATGGTGTCGTCGAACATGTAGACGCCGACCAACGCGAGATCGGATCTGGGATTCTTCGGCTTTTCGGTCAGCCGGAAGACGCGGTCCCCGTCGAGCTCCGCCACCCCGAACTGCTCCGGGTTGGGTACCTTCGCGAGCAGGATCTGAGAGTTGCAGCCGATGCGCCGGTACTCGTCGACGAGGCTCGAGATCCCGTCGGCGATCAGGTTGTCGCCGAGGTACATGACGAACGGAGATCCCCGCAGGAACTCCTCCGAGATCAGGACCGCGTGCGCGAGGCCCCGCGGGGCGTCCTGCTCGATGTAGGTGATCTTCGCGCCGAACCGGGACCCGTCGCCGAGCGCCGCCTGGATTTCCTCCCGCGTATCACCCACGACGACGCCGATCTCGCGGATCCCCGCGGCGACGATGGCCTCGACCCCGTAGAAGAGGACGGGCTTGTTCGCGACCGGGACGAGCTGCTTCGCCCGCGTGTACGTCAGCGGGCGCAGGCGGGTTCCCCGGCCGCCCGAGAGGATCAGACCTTTCATTCGCGAGGGATCATAACCGGGCGGGAGGCGGCAGGCGGAAGGCGTGAGGCGGCGGCCGAAAAGGACTCCCGCTGGCCGGCCAGCCCCACCGCCCAACCGCCCGGCGGTTTCTCACTGCCCGAATATCCGGTCGACGCTCTGATGCAGATCGAGCAGGGTGCCGATGTCCTTCAGGTTGACCACGAACCGCACGTCCCGGCGCGTGGTGGGCGGCAGGCGCAGCTGCCGCACCTCCACGAAAACGGTGTAGCAGGAGGCGCGGAAGGCGACGAGCGTGCGGTCCTCGAGAAGCAGGTTCTGCCGCGCGTCGTAGTTCAACTGCGTGTCCACCCGGAACTGCTTCGAGAGCTCGATGCCCGCCGCGACCCGGAACTGGTCGGAATTCGGCGAGGGAAATCCCGCGGGAAGGGGCGTGGCCAGGATGGGACGGCTCGCGAACCACGTCGCGTTGACGAAGCTCGTCTTGCGGTTGTAGGCGGCGGAGATCGACGTGCCCGTGACCTGAGAAGCGCCCCCGTCGTAGGAGAGCCGGCCGTCGAGGTGGAACCCCGGACCGGGCGCCACCCGGAGCGTGGCTTCGACGGGGCCTGTCTTCGTGACGAGAGGATTGGCGAACGTGGTCGCGCTCGGCAGGAGACTCTGCGGCAGAGTGAAGGCGCGCGTCTGCGCGACCTCGAACGAGGCGATTTCCTCGGCCGCCGGGGCCTTCGGGTCGGCGGCGCGGGCGAGCAGCCGATTGACCAGCGCGTAGCGGACCTGGTTCTGCCCGAGCTGCAGGTCCACCTCGTCGAACGACGGAATCCGTTCGGGATCGCCCACTTCGGACACGTAGCTGTAGTCGATCCGCGGCTCGATCACGTGTTTGAACTTGCCGAACCGGCCGATCGCTACGTCGAAGATCCGGGAAAACGACGGACCGACGATGGAGAGGCCAGCCTCCCCGTACTCGCGGGTCAGAGATTCTCCGACGAAGCGGGTCTGCGTGGCGGAATCCGTCGAGTCCGTGTACTCGGTGAACCGGCCGCCCGCGCGGGCCGTGATCGACAGCCACGGAATTTTCTTCCAGGGGAGTGACACAGTCGGATGGACGTCGAACCGCCCGTAGTCTCCCCGTGGCAGCCCGGGCCCGCGGTTCAGGTAAAGCCAGGAGGCGGAGGACTCCAGCGCGAGGAACAACGGGGTCTGCCCGACGCGCGACGTCCGCCGGAAGAACTCCGCGCTCGGCAGGCGCTCCGAAATCACCGTCGTTCCGAAGAACGTTACCGCCCGCTCGAACCGGATGTTGAGCGAGTCGTCCCCGAAGTTCTTCGTGAGAAACGCGCGAGAGAGAATCTGCCGCGCCGAGTTCAGCGCGAACGAGCGCTCGAGGTCCTGCAGGTACTGCTCGTCGGAGTAGTCGCGCAAGGCGAGCACGCCGCGGAAGCCCCCGGGGAGATCGTCGGACACGTGGTCCAGCCGGTACTTCCAGCGGTTCTTCGTCTTCCGCGTGAAAACGCCCGTCGTTCCGTCCGGCAGCGTGCAGAAGCTCGTTTCCCCCGGCGCCTGGTCGAGCGGGACGCACACCGTCGCATCCGTGTCGTGGATCGCATACCCCTGAAAGAGCCCGGCCGACTCGGCGGTCGGGGTCCAGCGGAACTCTTCGCCGAGGCCGACGGAGCCCTTCGAATAGAGGTCCAGGTTCGACGTCAGGTCCGTCGAGCGCCCCGTGACCCAGTAGTGCGTCAGGCCGAGGTAGGCCCCTCGCGAGCTGTACCCCGCCCCCGGGACGAGCAGGCCGGAGGCGCGGTCCTCCTTCGTCGGCCAGACGAGGTAGGGCGTCCAGAGGAGAGGCACCGAGCCGGCCCGGAACGAGACGTTCTTCATGCGGGCGTAGTCGTCGAGCGTGACGATCGCCTCGGAGAGCCGGAACGACCAGGAGGGCTTCGGGACGTCGCACGCCGTGAAGAGGCCGTCGTGGATCCGGTAGGTCGCCTCGCCGATCTTCTCAATGGACTTCGCGATGACGTGGTACGCGGGCGAGAGATCCGCCGTGGCGTCCTCCATGCGGCCCGTCTTCGCTTCGAGCTGGAAGGTCCCCCGGCTGCCCGAAAGTCGGGTCGGCCCCTGGTCGATCACGACGTGGCCCTCGAGAGTGGCGGTCTTCGTGGGAAAGTCGTACCGCGCCTTGTCGGCGGTGATCTTCACGTCCTGGTACTCGATGACGACCTCGTCCGACCCCTCCCACGACACGTCCTTCTCGTAGTGGACGGGCTTCTTCGTGTAAAGGCGGACCTCGCCGCCCTTCGTCGGAGGCCGAAATCGCAGCTGAAAGTTGGGTCGGACCTTGAACTGGCCCTCGAACGGGTCGGAGGAGCCGAACGGGTCCTGGGCGAGAAGCGTGCCGGAACAGAAAACGGAAACGAGGAGAAGCGCCGCGGAGACGGCCGTCCGCAGGCGATCCGGCGCTGGCCTCACGCCGGCATGGAACGCACGTCGGAGGCGACCCGGAACGCGGCTTCGGTCCTCGCCCGAATCTCCTCCTCCCCGACTCCCGGAGCGAGCTCGACTAAGACGAGCTGGCGTTCTCTTCGATCGACGTCGAAGACGCAGAGGTCGGTGATGATGCGGTCGACGCAGCCTCGACCCGTCAGCGGCAGCGTGCATCGCCTCAGGATCTTCTTCTCCCCCGACCGCGCCGTGTGCTCCATCGTCACCACGAGGCGGCGAGCCCCGGCAACGAGGTCCATCGCCCCGCCCATGCCCTTCACCATTTTTCCCGGGATCATGTAGTTGGCGATCGAGCCCTCCTCGTCCACCTGCATCGCCCCGAGGATCGAGAGATCGACGTGCCCCCCCCGGATCATCGCGAAAGAGTCCGCTGAAGAGAAGTACGAAGCGCCGGGCCGGACCGTCACCGTCTCTTTTCCGGCATTGATGAGGTCGGGATCGATCTCCGCCTCCGTGGGATATGGGCCCAGCCCGAGAATTCCATTCTCCGACTGGAGGATCACTTCCATGCCCGCGGGGATGTGGTTCGCGACGAGGGTCGGCATCCCGATCCCGAGGTTCACCGTAAAGCCGTCCTCGAGCTCGAGAACGGCGCGCCGGATGATGCCTTCCCGATCGAGCATGGAGATCAAGTTATCAGTTGTCAGTCGTCAGTTTTCAGTGGTCCAACTCGAAGGCCGGGACTGAGACTGAGAACTGAGGACTGAAAACTATCTTTTTCTCACCGTCCGACGCTCGATGCGCTTCTCCCGGGGCGCGACGACGACCCGGTTGACGTAGATCCCGGGCGTGTGGACGTTTTCGGGGTCGATCTCCCCCACCTCCACGAGCACTTCGACTTCTGCGATCGAGATGCGGCCCGCGGTCGCCGCGACCGGATTGAAGTTGCGGGCGGCGCGGCGGTAGACGAGGTTCCCGATCCGATCGCCCTTCCAGGCCGCGACGAGCGAAAAATCGCCGACAATGCCGCGCTCGAGAACATAGTCGCGTCCATCGATCGTCCGCGTTTCCTTGCCTTCCGCGACGAGCGTCCCGACGCCGGTAGGAGTGAAGAAGGCGGGGATCCCCGCGCCTCCGGCCCGCATTCTCTCGGCGAGCGTCCCCTGGGGAACGAGCTCGACCTCGAGCTCGCCGCTCAAGAACTGCCGCTCGAATTCCGCGTTTTCCCCGACGTAGGAGGAGACCATTTTGCGGATCTGCCGGTTCTTGAGCAGGATCCCGAGGCCCCAATCGTCGACCCCGCAGTTGTTCGAGACGGCCGTCAGGTTCCCGACCCCCCGGCGCCGGAGCGCCGCGATCAGGTTCTCTGGAATGCCGCAGAGCCCGAAGCCCCCGACGACGAGCGTCGCGCCCGCGGGGATGTCGCCGACGGCCTCGTCCGCGCTCGCGACGACCTTGTTGATCACGGGGGGATCATACGGGAGGGTTGAGCGTTAGGCGTCGAGCGCTGAGCGCAGGAGCTCAGAGTTCAGAATTCAGAGTTGAGAGTTGAGAGTTCAAAGTTTGAAGCCGGCTGGCCGCGCTGGCTCGCATGAACGCCTATCGCTGAACGCTCGACGCTCAACCACCCTTCCGGCGGGCAACCGCGACGAACTCGACCACGTCGAGGTCGTCTGACGCGCCGGGAACGCGTCTCAATCTCTCCAGAGCCTTCGCGCCTTCCGGCGACGGGGTGAAGCGGACCGTTTCGATGCGCGGGGACTCGAATCCGCACGCCTCGAACAGGTCAGCCAGCGTGCGGCGGGTGAAGAACCTCACGTGGGTGCCCGAGAGGATCGAGTAGGGAACGTAGTCGAAGCGGCCCTGCAGGAGGTCGGCGATCACGGACCAGTGCCCGACGTTAGGGACCGACGCGACGACGGCTCCGCGGGAGGAAAGCCACGGGCGCACGCGAAGCAGCGCGGCGGAAGGATCCGCCAGATGCTCCAGCACGTCGCCGAAGAGGACTGCGTCGAAGCGGCCGGCGAAGTCCTCGGTGACGGCTTCGAGCGGTACCGCGAGAACGCGGTCGTATCGCCGGGCGGCCTGGACGGCGTCTCCCGGGTCGGGCTCTATGCCGATGATTTCCGTGACGCCGGCCCGCCGGAGGGCCGCGCCGGTGCCGCCCCGAGAGCAACCGACGTCCAGCACGACGCGCGACCCCTCCGGGATCCGCGCCGCCAGGTCCTCCCGCGCCTGCCCGTCCATCTCGCCATACCGGTGCAGGTAGGCGCCGGGATCGACGCGCACCCGCCTGCCGAGAACCGACGCACGCTCGACGGCGGCGTCGAGCGGAAGATCACGCGGAAATCCGGCCAGCGCTTCGCGGCGAGCGGCGAAGACGGGAGACCGGAACGGGCCATCGCGGCCAAGTCCCCTCGCCGCCCTGGCAACCGCGCGGGCGGCCTCTTCGAGCAACGCCGGCGTATGGTACGGAAAGGGCGCCTCGCGCCGCGCGGCCTCGCACCACGGCTCGTTCGAGACGGGCAGGGCGACGTCCGCCTCCCCGGATTCCAGAAGATCGAGAAGACGCCGCGCCGAAAGCGCGGGAAGGTACGCCTCGGGATCCGCCTGCACGAGAACGTGCGGGCTCTCGCCCGCGAGGTCCGCGATGGTCGGCCGGGCACCCGCCCGCATCGTTCGCGTCGAAGCCGGCAGCGTCGCGAGGCATCGGCGCGCGAGACGCCAGGCCCATGGCGACTCCGCTTCGAATCGGGGAACTCCGCCGAGCACCAGATCGAACGGGATGCTCACGCCCGTCGGCGCGCCGGGAAACGGGAAACGGGAAACGACTCCGTCAGAACGCCTCGAGAAGCATCGCGGTGGCTTCGCCTCCTCCGATACAGATCGCCGCGACGCCGCGCTTCTTGCCTTCCCGGCGCAGCGAATGCACGAGCGTCGTCAGGAGCCTCGCGCCCGAGGCGCCGATCGGGTGACCGAGGGCGACGGCGCCGCCGAGGACGTTCACCTTCGCCGGGTCGAGCTCCAGCTCCCGGATCGCCGCCATCCCCACGGCGGCGAAGGCCTCGTTCACCTCGAAGAGATCGATGTCGGAAACCTTGAGCCCCGCCTTGTCGAGAAGCTTGCGGACGGCGCCGATCGGAGCCGTGGTGAACCACTCCGGCTCCTGCGCCACCCCGCACCAGCCCGCGATCCGGGCGAGGGGCTTGATGCCGAGCGAGGCGGCCTTCTCTTCCGAGGAGAGGATCAGCGCCGCAGCGCCGTCGTTGATCTTGGAGGAATTCGCGGCCGTCACGGTCCCGCCTTCCTTCTGGAACGCGGGCTTCAGGCCGGCCATCTTGTCGAGCGAGGCCGCGAACGGCTCCTCGTCGGCGTCGACGACGGCGGGCGGGCCTTTCTTCGAGGGCACCTCGACGGGCACGATCTCGTCCGCGAACAGCCCGCGTTTCGAGGCTTCCTGGGCTCGGCGGTAGGACTCGAGGCTGAAGGCGTCCTGCTCTTCCCGCGTGAAGTGGTACTTCGCCACGCATTTCTCGGCGCAGGTGCCCATGTGGACGTCGCCGTACGGGTCCCAGAGGCCGTCCTTGATCATCGAATCGACGAGAACGCCGTGGCCCATCCGGTACCCGGTCCTGGCCCGGTCCAGCAGGTACGGCGCGTTCGACATCGACTCCATGCCGCCCGCCACCGCGATGTCGTACTCGCCCGCGATGATCGCGTTGGCGACGTCCATCGCCGCGCGCATGCCGGAGCCGCAGACCTTGTGCACCGTCACGCACGGGACCGAATTGGGGATGCCGGCCCCCAGGGACGCCTGCCGCGCCGGCGCCTGCCCGAGCCCGGCCTGGAGCACGTTGCCGAGGACCACGGCCTCGATGCTCTCCGGGGCGACTCCCGATCGCGCGAGCGCGCCGCGGATCGCCGCCGAGCCGAGCGCCGGCGCGGAGAGAGAGGAGAGCTTGCCGAGAAAGGAGCCCACGGGAGTCCGTGCGGCGCCGAGAATCACCACGTTCTTCATGATTCGACGATTCTAACCGTGCGCGTCCGGGAGGGATTCCACCCTTGGGGACAGGGGGGTTGAGCGTTCAGAGTTGAGGGTTTACGCCGCGGATTCCCCGAGCGGGGGATCAGGGAGCTCTCTCAAAACTGACAACTGTCGACTGTAAACTCCTCGGGATGCCTCGCATTCTGGCCATCGATTTCGGCGAAAAGCGGATCGGCCTCGCGACCTGCGATGCCGCTGGCATGATCGCCACCCCCCGGCGCACCCTGCTCCGCAAGGGTGACGACGCCTCGATCGCCGAGATCCTGGCGTTCTGCCTGGAGGAGGAGGCGGAGGGAATTCTCGTCGGAATCCCGCGATCGCCGGAGGGGGTCGAGAGCTCGTTCGCCGCGAGGATCCGGTCGTTCGCCCGGAAGCTCGCCCGCAGAACGGCCCTCCCGATCCACTTTCACGAGGAGACGCTGACATCCAACGAGGCGGCCCGGCGGCTTCCCGCCGGCGCCTCCCGGGAGGCGGCGGACAGGACCGCCGCGGCGGTCCTTCTCGAGGACTGGCTGTCGCACGTGGCGGGCGCGCGGCGCCCATGACCACCGCCCGCCGCATCGTTCGGGTCGTTCTGCTCCTGGCCGTCCTCGGCGTCCTCGGCGTCGTCTACGCGTATTACCGGCTGGAGCATCCCCGCCGCCCGCCGGTCGCCGCGGGCCGGACGACGGTCCTCTTCCCGCCCGGGACGTCCACGAAGCAGATCTTCGAGCGCCTGGCGAAGGAGGGGGTGGTTCAGGACGCCCGGCTGGCGGAGATCTACTACCGCGTCTATCGGAGCGGCACCCGGCTCCAGGCCGGCGAGTACCAGTTCGACCGCCCGATGCCGATCGACGAGGCCATCAACCGGATGGGCAAGGGGGAAGTCGTCCAGTACCCGATCGTGGTTCCGGAGGGACTGACCGAGGACGAGACCTTCGAGCTCTTCTGGAGCCGCGGATTCGGGGGGCCCGAAGCCTTCAAGCGCGCGCTCACGGAAACCGAGCTCCTGCCGGGCCTGACCACCGGCGTCAACGACCTCGAGGGTTTTCTGTTCCCGGAGACCTACGTCGTGACGCGGACGACCTCGGCGCGCCAGATCGTGGACAGCATGGTGGCGCAGTTCCGGAAGAACTTCACGCCCGACCTTCGGGAGAAGGCGCGCGCCCTCGGGTTCACTCCGCGGCAGGCGGTCATCCTCGCTTCGATCATCGAGAAGGAAAGCGCGATCAAGAGCGAAGGGCCCCTGATCGCGGCGGTCTACTGGAATCGCCTCAGAAAGAACATGAGGCTTCAAGCGGACCCGACCGTCTCCTACGCCTTGAGACGAGACGGACGCTGGACGGGAACCCTGCACCGCTCGGACTACACCTACGAGTCGCCCTACAACACGTACACGAACGACGGCCTTCCTCCGGGCCCGGTCTGCAGTCCGGGACTCGCGGCGTTGAAGGCGGCGGTCTCGCCCGCGAAAACCGACTACCTCTACTTCGTCGCGGACATGACCGGCGGGCACACGTTCACCCGGACCTACGAGGAGCATCTCCAGGCGATCGCGACGGCTCACCGGCTCCGCGAAGCCGGCGCCCAGTCTCCGGAGCCGGCGTCGACCCCCGAGCCCACCCCCGCGCGGTCGCCGTAGGGCCTTCTCCGCTTGCCGGCGAGCGCGCACGGCGAAAGGGCAAACGGCCGAAAGCCGCTGAAACGAAGGGGTTAACGGCCGACCGTCCGGTCCCGAGTCCATCCGGCCCGCTGGAACTGAAAACTCAGATCGATAACTGTTTACAATCGTTCGACCGAACGGATCCACACATCATGAAAGTCTCCCCTTCCGGCCAGCGCCGCCGCGCGTGGCGATGACGGACGAGCCTCTGCCGCGGCGTTTCGGGCCGTATCTCCTGACCGCATACCTCCAGGAAGACGCGCTCGGCCGCGTCTATCGGGCGCTCCGTGTCACGGGGGAGAAGGGCTTCGCCCGCCTCCGCATCCTCGAAGGGCCGGAGATCTCGGAGGACGCGGTGCTCGACGCCATCGAGGAAAACGGCGAGGTCCATACGTTCCTGAAGAACACGACCATCTCCCGCGGCGTCGTTCTCGATTCCGCGGACGGGATTCCTTACCTCGCCTGGAGCGAGGACAGCGGACGCACCCTCGACGCGGTCCTCGAGAAGGCTCGCGGCGAGCACCAGGCGATCCCGTACGAGCATGCGCTGCTGATCGTCGAAAAGGTCGCGACCGCGCTCGACCATGCGTACAACACGACGATCGAGGGAGAACGCACCCTGCACGGCCTCGTGTGGCCGGGCTTCGTCTCGCTTTCCGACGACGGCGAGATCCGCCTGACCGGCTTCGGCCTTGCCGGCGGCTTTCTCCCCTCGCTCGGCCGGCCGCGATTCGCCCGGGAGATCGCGCCGTACCTCGCTCCCGAGGAACGCGCCCAGGCGCGGATCGAGAAAAACTCGGATGTCTACTCGCTCGGAGCGCTTCTCTACGAGATGCTCGTGGGCAAGGCTCCGAGCCCCTCCGATACGGCGGGAGACCTCCGCGCGGCGCTTCGCGACGGCGCTCCCATCGCGCCCGAGGTCTCGGC
The DNA here is from genome assembly GCA_040004075.1 of Acidobacteriota bacterium. Lineage (GTDB taxonomy): Bacteria > Acidobacteriota > Thermoanaerobaculia > UBA5066 > Gp7-AA6 > JALYUA01. The sequence continues at coordinate 26,419 of JBDUBP010000275.1, forward strand.
CGTGCTCCGCCTGTGCCTGGGTCCTTCGGAGGCGCGGTTCCAGTCGAGCGGAGAGCTTCGCCGCGAGCTCGGAAAGCTCCTCTTCTCCGGGCAGTATTCGCCGTCCACTTTCAATCTCGCCTTCTTCCTGAACGGGCTGTTCTCCCCGGAGATGGAGGCGGAAGGAAAGGCGCGGGCGGCGGAAGCGGCGCTCGACCCTCCCGCCGGAGCCGCGGCACCCGCTTCGCTCTCGCGTCCGAGAGTTCCCTCGCCGCCGGCTCCCGCCCCTCTCACCCCCTCGTCCCCCGCTCCGGCCCCGGGCCGTTCCCCTGTTTCCCGGGCGCCCGTGCCCGCCGAGCCGGACCCGCCGGCTCGACGCCGCCCGCCGTTCGTGCTCGGCGGAGCCCTGCTGGTCGCCGCGGCGGTCGGCGGGACGATCTTCCTGGTCCTGCGGCGCCCGCAACCCGCCGTGCGGGTCGCGGCCGTCCCGGCGCTGCCAACGCAGACACCGGCGACCCCCACCGCGCTTCCGGTGATCGTGTCCGGGCCGACCGCGCGAATGAGCGACTCCGAATTCAAGGACGAGGTCGCGCGCCGGGTCTCTCAGGAGCTGCGAAAAATCGAGCAGGAGATGCGAAAGCGCACGCCACACGAGGTCCCGAACGCCGCCGCCGTCCTCAAGCCGCGGCCGCTCGCGCCCGCGGTGAGCGTTGTCGCCGCTCCCGAGCCGCCGGCGCCCGCAGCGGCTGTCGAGGCGCCGACGCCTTCTCCGGTCCGCGTCGCGATCGCGCCGCCTCCCGAGCCTTCGCCGGTTCCCGAAAGGGAGAGCCCGGATCCCGTTATCCTGGCGCCCGTCGCGGCCGCTCCCGCCATGGAAGTCGCCCCGAAGATCTCCCGGGTGATCAAGCCGCTGTATCCGCAGGCGGCGCTGCGCGCCCACATCGGCGGAATCGTCCTGCTGCGCGTCCTCGTCTCGGAAACCGGTGAGCCCCTGGAGATCCAGGTCCAGAAGGGCGTCGCGGGTGGCCTCACCGAAAGCGCGGTCTCCGCCGTCCGCGCCTGGCGCTTCCAGCCCGGGACCCGCGGAGGAGCTCCCGTCCGCGGCTGGACGACGATACCGATTCCGTTTGAACCGTGAGGAAGTTGAGAGTTCAGAGTTGAGAGTCGAGAGTTACGTCAAGGCGTCGAGGTTGAACATTTCAGCAAACGAGTTCGGACTCTGAACTCTGAACTCTCGACTCTCAACTCTCAACTCTCAACTCTTCCCGAAAATCGACTTGAGCTTCGGGAAAAGCGTGCGCAGGAACTCTTCCATCACCTTGTCCTCGATCCAGGTGATCTCGGTCCCGTCGATGAAGTACGTCGGAGTGGAATTGACGCCCAGCCGGTAGCCCTCTTCGATCTCGTGCCGCACGCGCGAGAAGCTCCTCTCCTGCAGGTAGCAGGCGAGGAGATCCGCCGAGGAGATTCCTTCCGCGCCCGCGGTCGTCACCGCGAGCTCGTCGATCCCTGAGACCGTCATGCTCTCCTGCCGCGCGTAGACCTGCTCCTTGAAGCGAAAGAACGGCGCGGCTCCCGCGGACTTGAAGATGCAGTCGCCGGCGGAGGCCGCCTTCATCGCCCAGATGTGCCCGAACCACAGGGGGAAGAACTTGTAGTGGCGCCGCGCGTTGACGATCCCCGCGTTGGCTTCGAGGAGCCTGTCGAACTGGAGGCCGCGCATCTTGCAATACCCGCACTCCATGTCCGCGAATTCGACGATGTTGACGGCCGCCTCGGGCTTTCCGGTCGCGCGCGCCGCGGAGAGGTCGATGTGCCGGCGCCGCTCCTCGCGCGGATCGCCGCGGAAATCCCACAAGACGCCCTGCAGGAATTTCGTGCCGTCGGCGGAAACGTACCCGGGGAAACGGACGGGCCCGTATCCGGTCTCGACCGCCACGTTCACGCCTTTGTAGGGAGGGGTGTCCCGCTCGGGCGCGAGCTGCGGAGTCACCTTCGTCCGGAAGACCGCCGAGATCTTCTCTCCCACCCACGAGAGGTCGGCGGCGGATCGGATCGGCCGAGGCGCCGGGTTCGCCACGGAGTCCCCTTCGAAGAACCACTTGCCGTCGTCGGAGACGTAGTACAGGCGGTCGACGTTCAACTTCTCGTAGCGGCCCTTCCGCACGATCTTGTAGCCCTGCATCCCCGGGAGACGCTCGGCCGACTTCGTCACCGCGATGTGGCTCTCGGGGTCCCAGGAGAGAAATCGGAGCGCAAAGGTCTGCAGCTGCGCCTCGACGCCTGCCGCCGGCTCCGGGGCGCCGGCGGGACGGGCGGCAGCCTTTTTGGGCGCCGCGGCCGCGACCGCTCCGATGGCCGCCGCGATGAGTGCGGCCCCGACGATTCTCTTGTTCATGTCTCTCCTCAAGATCGGGGACGCGCGCCCCCGCGGACGACCCGGAGCGATTCGATCACTCCGGGCTGGTTGGCATTCATGGCGAGAGAACGCTCGAAGAGGCGAACCGCTTCCTCGGTGTCTCCCAGGCACGTGTGAAAGAGGCCCAGGGCATTCAGAGTCTCTATGTCGCGCGTGGCGGGCGCAAACTGATTCAAGGCCTCGAGCGCGCCCTTGCAGTCGCGGGACTGGAACCGGGCCAGAGCCGCTTCCCGGGCGACCGGTTCGCTGGCAGGGAGCTGGCGCAGCGCCCTTTCCGCGACGGCGCGCGCTTCACGGGGCTTGCCGCGCCTCTCGTAATCCTGGATCCACTGGCGGACCGTGCCGGGGGGGTCCGCGTGCCCCGCCGCGAGCGAGCGGAAGAGCCACTCCTGCGCGTCGGAGTCTTTCCCCTCCGTGCGGTCGAGCACCGCCAGGTTGAACATCGGCGAATGATAGTCGGGACGAAGCTCGAGCGCCTTCCCGAACGCGGCGCGCGCCGCCGGCAGGTCGCGCTCGGAGTCCCGTTCGTACAGCCCGAGGTTGTTCCAGGCGCCCTCGGTTCGCCCGGGCAGCGCCCCGCCCGGCGCCGCCAGCGGACGCGTCTCCGAACCGGACAGGTACCCGAGAGCGAGAAGTTTTTTCGCGTACTCGGACGCCTGAGCCGCCGACATTTCCTGAGCCTCGACCCGCCGAACCGGGACGTTTCGCGTGGCTTCCCGGGGCAGGATTTTCAAATCCGAGAACGCCGCCGAGATCGCGCGCCCCGGCATCTGTCGGTCCGCCGCTACCCCGAGGAGCGCGAGAACCGTTGGAGCGGCGTCGAACATCGACGGCTTCAGGGCGGATTTCCCGGGTAAGACGCGCTCGCCCCAGGCCGCGAAAACGCCGTCGAGCCGGTGCCAGAACGCCGCCGTGCTCCAGTTCAATGAGGAGCGCTCGCAGGGGCGGTCCGTTCCCCATTTGAACCCGTGGTCCGACTGCATCAGGAGGGTCCCGTGATCTTCCTTGGCGCGACGCATCCATTGGCCCAGCATCCGGTCGATCACCGCGTAGTACTCGTCGACGGCGCGCCCGTACCGCGCAAAATCCGCCTCGGGAGTGCAGGAAAGGCGCGGCGGCGCATCGGACCCGAAGACGTGGCCGATTTCGTCCGTCCCCTCGATGTACAGCATCATCAGGTCCGGCAGATTGCGGTCGTAGAGGTCGCGAGCCGCGCGATGGGAGACCCGCGTCGCTCCGAGAATTCGAGACAGCGCGACGATCGGGTTTTCCATGCCGGCCCCGCTCGCCAGCGCCTGCTCGATCTCGCCCTGGGGCACGTCCACGAAGCGCGCGAGGTCCGCCGCCGCGACCCGCCCGTCGCGCGCGATGACCTGCGCCACGCCGGCCTCGAGCGCCGCGGGATAGGCCACCCCGGAGAGCGGGAGCCTGTCGTAGAGGATCGGGCTCGCATGATCGGTCAGGAAAAATCCGTTCACCTGTTCCGCCGGATGCGTGGCCCACCAGCCGACGACCCCCACCTTCTTTCCCGCCTCCGACGCGATGTTCCAGACCGCCGGCACGCGGCGGGAGCGTCCCGAGATCGGAACCTTCTGCCCGGTCTTGGGGTCCACCTCTTGAAAATCCAGGACTCCGTGAACTTTGGGCGATACGCCCGTGGCAATCGTGGTCCAGACGATCGGGGAAAGAATCGGGATGAAGCTCGTGATGCGCGTGGAGTATCCGGTCCCGACCAGTCGCGTCCAATTGGGCATCTTTCCCTCGGATGAAAGCCGGTCGAGGATCTCCCAATCGAGCCCGTCCAGGCCGAGCCAGATCACCGGATGCGAGGAGCCGTCGGGCCGCCGATTGCGTGTCGCGACGTCGGAGCTCTCGACCGCTGGCGACTCGGCGGCGCGCTCTGCGGGAGCCGCGACAGAGGCCGGTCGAAGCCCCGCCGACCTTTCACCGCGACCGCACGAGAGAAGCACTCCGAACGCCGCGGCTAGCCCGACGATCGCCGCCGCGCGCCCGCGAGGGTTGCTCGACCGTTGTCTGGCGCGAGTCACGGAGGGCGGCCGCCTCTCTTGAGCAGTTTTCGCTCGCCGGAGATCAGGTCCGGAGCGCGAAAGAGGGGCATCCACCCTGGCGGAGGAGGCCGCGGAGACGCCAGAGAAGAGCGCCAGCGCGAGCAACCTTCGCACGATGAAACCTTAACATGTGGACCCGCGCCCGGATTCCGCGGCGTATGCGGCCGCGCAAAGCGTTCGCTCGCTCGGTGCCCGAGGCTCATCTTTGCGGGCGAGACTCGGAGACGAAGCGGGAAGATCCGCAATGGATGGGAGAAGTAGCGCAAAAACGGCCCCGCTTGCGCGGGGCCCGGAAAAAGCCGAAATCGCGACCGGTCTAGAAGTGGACGCGCAGGCCCAGTTGCGCTAAGCGCTGCTCACCTTGAAGCGGATCACCCGCGAAGAAGGAGGGCTTGCCAAACGCGGCGGAGCTCATGTCGCCGACGTACCCGGCCGGGTTCGTGGAATTGAAGACATTGAAGGCTTCGGCGATCACCTCGACCCCGACATCCTTGGTGAAGAGGAAATCCTTGGAGAGGCGGATGTCAAATTGCGAGAAGTCGTGCCCGCGTCCAGAGTTGACATGGGTGACTCCGGGAGGCAAATCGATGACAAATCCGTCGTTATTGAGATCCGTCCCAGCATGGATGTTGTAGGGGGTCGCGGAGCGATAGCGGAAGAAGCCGGAAGCCGTGATTCCCAGCGGCGCCGAATAGACAACGCCGAGCGTGAAGCGATGCCGCGCGTCGGTGTTCAGCGGACCGGAGCAGGCATTGCACAGCGGGTCGAGGGGGTTGACCGAGACGTCGCGTCCCCGGCGCAAGTCCGGCTGGTAGGTGGTGTTGGAGAGACGGAACTCGTCGGCGCCCGAGATCACGTTGCCATTCGTCCTCGACCACGTATAGAAGCCCTGCGCCACGAGCGTGTTGGAGATCCGCGCCCGCAGTGAAAAGTTGACGCCGTCGTAGTCCGCGAAACCGTTGCCGTACCAAATTCGAAAATTGCCGAAATCGGGAAAACGGCGAGGGTTGCTCTGCGGCGGAGGATTTCCGACGCGGGGATTCGCGCGGAAACGGAAGGGAAGATTCCGGTAACGGATGAGGACGCCATCGAGCGACGCCGCGAGCCAAGGCGTCACTTCCGTGGAAACGCCGAGCGAGGCCTGTCGGGAGAAAGGGGTCTTCAACGTCGGCGACGCGACCTCGTTGGGGGGATTGGAAGCCAAGCCTGAGAGCTGGTTGGGAGGCAGTGGCTGCCCCGGCTGGAAGAAGCTGCCGTCCACGTTTCGAATGCCGCTGGAGTTGTTGTTGTTGTAGATGACGCCGTAGTTGGACTGCACGGCCGCCGAGGGGAAGAGGATCGTCGCGTTTGTGTACGGGAAGTCGTAGTAGATCCCCCAGCCGCCGCGCACGAACATCCTCCCGTTACCCGTTACGTCCCAGGCGAAGCCCAAGCGCGGTCCCCAGTTCTTCTTGTCGTTGGAGAGCACGCCGCCTTTCCCGCCCTGGAAGTCTCGAAGATAATTCTCGTTGTAGCTGGTTTGTGTCGAGAGCGTCTTCCAGATGGGATTCGATCGCTGGTCCAGGTCGAATCCGGTCCACAGGTCGTAGCGCAATCCCACACTGAGAGTGATGCGTGGGCCCGGCCGCCAGTCGTCCTGAATGTACACGCTGTACTGGTTTACAGGGGTCGAATCCGTGAAGAGGCCTCCGTTTCGCGTGATGTCGGTGACCGGCGAGCCGGCGCGATCCTCCTTGAGGGTGAACTGCGGCGCGTCCACGCCCGTCGAGAAGTCGCCGCCCAGCGTCGGCTCGTGGATGACATTGAAGCCCACCTTGAAGTCGTGCCGCTGTCCGGCGATGTCGCGGCCGAAGCTGACGTCGTCCTTGAACTGGTACTTGATCTGGTGCGTGGACTGCGGTGTGTTGATGTTTTGACCGGAATGCACGCCCGAGGGATAGGCGATTGCGAGATTGGTCGAGTCCGACGAAATCGTGTTGTCGAACTTGCTGTACTGGATCACGAACTCGTTGACTGCGTTGGCGCCCAACTGCGCGGAATGCCCGCCCAGAATCGAGGAGTACTTATTGGCGACTGTGCCGAGGGAATCGGGCGTGGCCTTAGGGCTGGCGCCGTACTTGTCGCTGTTCTTCTGGTACCCGAACCGGACCTGGAGGTACTGCGAGGCCGAGAGATTGACAGTCCCCTTGGCCGTGACGAGGTCGTCGGTGAAGGGAAGCTCGGCCGCTTGACCCTGTACCGCCGGGTAGAGGGGCTGGCTCGTCGCCGAAGGCCGCGTGTCGACCGTGTAGTTGGTCTTGCGGTCCGTGCGCTCGTAGGCGGCAAAGAAGTGAGCCTTGTCCTGAACGACCGGGCCGCCGAGCGACGCGCCGTACTGGTAGCGGCGGTAGGCCTGCTTGCCACGGCCTGAATTCTTTTCCGATTCCGTCTCGGAGTTCAGCCCCTTGTCGCGGAAGAAGCCGAAGCCGTTGCCGTGGAAATCGTTGGTTCCGGTCTTTGTGACGACCGTGAGCACACCCCCCGTCGAGCGCCCGTACTCCGCCTTGTACTGCTGCGTCTGGATGTTGAACTCCTGGACGCTGTCGAGCGAGAAGTTCTGCAGCGCCCCTCCGATGGTGTCGTCGGTATTGTCCCCGCCGTCCGAGACGTAGTTGACGTTGCGGCCGATCCCGCCGTTCAAGGCGACCGTGAGCTGGCCCGGCTTGGTCGGATCCGTGTTGTAGGCGAGCGACGTCCCGGGCGCGAGTACGGCAACGTTGGCAAACTGGCGTCCGTTCAGGGGAAGACTCTTGAGCTCCTTCTCGGAAACGACCGCGCCGATCGAGGCTTCGTTCCTCACGAGCGGCGTCTCGGCCGTGACGGTGACGGCGGCCGTTGCCGTCGCGAGCGACATGTTAAAGTTCAGACTGCGCGTCGTCGCGACGTTCAACTCCACGCCTGTCTGCTCGACTGTCTTGAAGCCCGTGAGCTGCGCGGTGACCATATAGGTGTCGGCGGGGATCGAGGCGAACCGGTAGGTCCCGTCTCCCACCGTCGTGACGGTGCGCGTGAAGCCCTTAGATGTCGATCTGGCGGTCAGGGCGACGCCCGGAAGCGCCCCTCCCTGCTCGTCGGCGACGCGTCCCGCGAGCGAAGCACCGGTCGCCTGCGCGGCGGCGGGTTGGGGGATGGAGAGCAGCGCCGCCAGTCCAACCGCGGCGGCGCCACCCAGGATTGCCGAAAGCTTTCTCATGGAGTTTCCTCCTCCGTATCAGAATTGCCTGACTTGAATCAAAGAGCGGGGCTTGGGTCTTCCGGCCTCACCTCCTTTCAGGCTGCGAAAGACCGCTGGCGCCCGAGAGCCGGGCGATCAATTGGCGGGCGACGGCGCGCTGCTTCGCGAATCCGGGATCGCCGGCGGCGGCGCGCAGGAAATCCCGGTACGCAGCGACGGCAGAGCGGGTCTGTCCCATCGTTTCGAAGGCGATGCCGCGGTTCAACCTCGCCTCGTGGTACTGCGGCGCGAGGACCAGCGCGCGCTCGAAGTCGGGGATTGCCGCTCCCGGGCGTCCGCACGCGACCTCGAGGGTGCCGAGGCCGTTCCACGCCTCCGCGTAGCGCGGCGCCAGCTCAGTTGCCCGCCGGTAGGCCCTCTCCGCCTCGTCGAGGCGGCCGAGCTGGCGCAGGACGTTGCCCCGGTTGTTCTGGGCTCGCGCATCTCGCGGATCGAGCTCTGCGGTGCGGTCGAACTGCGCGAGCGCCTGGAGCGGGTTCCCCTTCCCCGCGAGCGCGATGCCGAGCGCGTTGTGCGCCTCCGGCCGGGAGGAATCGCGCCGGATCGCCTCCTCAAGGGCCCCACGGGCCTCGTCTCCCTGCCCCGCCTCTTGCAACGTCACCGCGAGATTGTAGCGAGCATCGGGGTCGGTGGGCGCATCAGCGACGGCGCGGCGGTAAAGCGCGACCGCCCGCGGATAATCCTTTTGGCGCCGGTACGCCTCTGCGAGAAGGCCGCGGAAGACTGAGTTCTTCGGGTCGGCGGCGATGAGCGGCTCGAGCTTGCGCACGGCTTCTTTCAGGAGCCCGCTCTGAAGCGACCAGTTCGCCTCCTCGAACTTCCGGAAAAGCGGCGCCATCTCCTTCGGATCCTTCCGGGTGCCGCCGGCGGAAGAGGCCGAGCCGGCCGGGCCGCCGGAGATGTAACCGAGACTCGCAAGCTTCGCGGCGGTCTCGTCGCGGCCGTACGCCGCAGCGGCGGCGACGCTCCCTTCTTGGAACTTCGCGAGCCGTGTCTCCAGGTCCGCGCGCCGCGCCCCTTCGGCCAGCAGGTTCGAGGCCTCGCCGGGGTCGCGCGAGAGATCGTAGAGCTCCGCCCGCGGCGCCGCGATGTACTTCAACCTCCCGCGCCGCACTGCCGAGAGACCACTCCACCCGAAGGTCCGCGGGTACTCCGTCTCGGCGTAGAGCTCGGTCTCGACCGGCTCGCTTCCGTTCTTGATCGCAGAGGAGAGGTCCCGCCCGTCGAAGGGTCGGACACCCTTTCCACCGCTCGCCCCGGCCAGGGGCTTTCCGAGCATCCCCGCCAGCGTCGGCGCGAGATCGGCGAGGCCGACAGGTGCGCCGACTGCCTTTCCGGCCGGGAGCCCGGGGCCGCGCAAAATCAGAGGCACCCGCAGCGTCGGCTCGTAGAGGAGCAGACCGTGTGTGAGCTCGCCATGCTCGCCGAGCGCCTCGCCATGGTCGGCGGTGACGGCGACGACGGTCGAATCGGCGAGCCCGCTGCGATCCAGAAAGTCGAGCAACTTCGCAATTTGCGCATCGACGAACGCGATCTCACCGTCGTAGGGGACCGCCTTGTGCCGGCTCGCATAGGGCTCGGGAGGCGCGTAAGGCGCATGCGCGTCGTAGAAGTGCACCCAGGCGAAGAAAGGCCGTCCGCCGCTCCCCCCCTGGGTTTTCTCGAGCCAGGCGACCGCGCGGTCCGCGACCTGCGAAGCCGGGCGCTCCGCGTCGAGCGAGCCGGGTGCGTTCGGGTCCCGTTCGATCTCGTCGTCGTAGACGTCGAACCCACGCCCAAGGCCAAACCGATGGTCGAGCACGAAGGAGCCGACGAACGCGCCGGTCGAATAGCCCGCCGCGGACAGCAGCGTGGCGAGTGTCGGGCGGTCGTCCGGGAAGCAACCGGCGCCATTGTTGCGCAGCCCATGGTGCGGAGGCGTGAGGCCGGAGAGGATCGTCGCGTGCGAAGCGAGAGTCAGCGGAACCGCGGACTGCGCGTGGTCGAAGCGGATGCCCTCATGCGCAAGGCGGTCGAGCGCTGGCGTCTCGGCGGAGCGGTAGCCGTAGGCGCCCACGTGATCGGCGCGCACCGTGTCGATCGTGACAAGGAGGAGGCTGCGAGGGTGCGACCAGACGTTTTCGCGGGGGCCGCAGCTCCACAGAGCGAGACCGACCGCTGCAACGACGAAGGCAGACACGATGCGTCCGGGCGACGAAACCGAGCCGCGTGCCCGTTCCATGGATCCCTGCATTACGCGGGAAGTTTACTCAAAAGAATCGGCGGGCGCCGCGGGGCCGGCTGGGAGGCGACGCGACGAAGGCGATGCTGTTCGCATCGGGGAGGAGCGTCAACGATACGGCCGGTCAGCCCTGCTTCTTGAGAAGCGCTTTTGCCCTCTCCAGAGTATCCAGGGCCTGCGTGTCACGCTGCAGGACATTCTCGCCGTAACCACGCTTGGTGACGAATTCGAAGTCCACCTGGAGGTAGGGGATCCCCCTGGGGAGAAGCTCGCGGCGGTAGTGCCAGACCTCGCGCCAGTTGGATGCGGCGTCGTTGGCTTTCGTTCCCGGCCCCGTGACCCGGTCGATTCGCGCGGCGCGCTGCGACGTTGTGCCTCCGGATGCCGACGCCGCCCTGACGTCCGAGGGGCGATACTGAAAGAGCGCCGAAGAATCCGTGGCGTCCTCCCCGGAGGTGAGAGGCTTTCGGCCGACATAGGTCGGCGGCCCGAGCAGGACGAACACCATCCCCCGGTCGGTCAAACTCCCCCGGATCTCCCCCTGAGTGAAGTGCGCGTCCGCGAAGGCCACCCGCTTCTCGAGCTCCTCGCGAAACTCGTTCTCGGGCGTTTCCGGCTTGGGGTCTCGCGACTTCCAGAAGCTCGTGATGAATTCGGAGCGAGAGACAGGATCCGGCAGGCGGGTGAAATCCCGCCGTTCGTCAGGAGTCATGAGAAACCGGGCTGGCCCTTCGACCCAGTTTTCTCCGAGCGAACCTTCGGTGGCGTGATCCGGTGTGGGAAACGCGGCGTAGGCGAGAGCGAGCGAGCCCTTCTCCTCCAGCCGGCCTTCAACGTGCCCCAGGCTCTTTCGCGCTTCTTCGAAGACGGCAATGACCTTCTTCGGGTAGATCGCGGGATCGAGAGCCGCGGTCGGATGGGAAGCGAGATACGTTTCGAAACGCGAACGCGCCTCTGCGCCCTTCCCCAGGGCGGCATAACACGCCCCCTCGTAGAAAGCGACGGCTGCTTCCAGAGTGGGGCGAAGCTGCTTCGAACCGGGCTCCAGGCTTTCGGCCTCCAGCCGAGAAAGGGTCTGCAAAGCCTTATCGTAAGACCCGAGTCGAAACTCCTCCTTCGCCCGCGAAAAAAGCCGGTTCAGAGACGGCTCGTCGGCGGCCAGGGCGAGGAAAATCGCGAGAACGGGGAAAAAGGGAAGTAATGGCATGCCCGGTATCCTGGACTCTGTCTCCCGCAATTCTATCGAAGAGAACACCCCCGGGAAAAGAAGGGGGGGCTGGACGCCCCCCCTCTTCGAAGAGATATCAGAATGAAACCTTCACGCTCGCCCGGACTTCCCGGGGCGACTGTCGCAACTGTGCAGCGCCCCAGTTCTGCTGGGGCAACGGGTCTCCCAGGTTCAACCTCCCGAGGCGCTCGAAGTTCTTCTGGCTGTATTCCGGGGTGTTGGCCGGCGTGCAGCCTCCCGCGTTCTCGCAGAACGTACCATCCGGGTTGAAGCGCTCGTCGATCTTCAGGACACCCTGCCGGTTCAACGCGTTGAAAACGTAGATCGCCGGCGTGATCGACACCGGACCGGCTTTGATGGTGTATCCCAGCGAAAGGTTCGCTTCGTACTCGTACGGCAGACGGGCGCCGGAATAAATGGCGCTGTCCGATCCCCGCTGCACGAGGTGGAGCAGATCGGGGTAGAAGCTGTTGTAGAAGCCGGCGCGCGAAACCGGCGCTCCGCTTCGGAGGTAGGTGCCGAAGCCAACGCTCAGGCCGAAGGGTGTGGTGTAGACCGCATCGAGCCGAAGCTGGTGCGGCCGATCCAGGAACAGCCGGCCGTCGGCGTTCTTCAAGAAAAGCGGGTAGTCGTAATCGGCGTTGATGCCGGGGTCGGTCTGGCCGGAGGCGACCCGGACCGCTCCGTCGTAGTTTCCCCTCAACGTCGAATAGAGGTAGGAGAACTGGACCCAGGCGTTCTGCGTGAAGGTTTTGCGGGCTGTCAGCTCGATCCCCTTGAAGGTGCGCGAGGCCTTCGGCACCTGGGGAGCGCCGCTCGCGAAACACTCTCCCGCCGTGGGGGAAGTGAATTGGGACTCGGCGCTGTCGCACCAGCCGAAGGTGCTATTGGGACCGCCGTCCCAGAATCCGCCGGAGCCGGGGTTGATGATCGCGCACGTGGAATTCTGATTGACCGGGTCCCCGTCGTCGAGGTCGCACCGGTCCTCAATGACGCGGCCCAGTTTGCGGTATATCCCCTTCAATCCCACCGCGAAGGTGGGCGCCAGCGCCATCTCCGCCCCGAGGTTGAACTCATCCTGGTACTGTCCCTTGATGCCCGGTTCCGTCGGCTCGCTGGTCGCCCCCTGAAACAAGCTCTTACGCTTCGGAGGCCCGGTGCCGGGTCCGCCCGGCGTGGTGGAGATCGTCGAGTAGTTAAAGGTCTGTGTCTGGAATTGGTCGCCGTAATTTCGGACATTCAGGTCGTTGGGGAGGTTGTAATAGAAACGGCCGTAGGAGCCGAACAGCTTCGTCGAGCCGTCTCCCTTCCAATCGTAGACGAGTCCGACGCGGGGCTGCCACTCCTTGTTGAGGTCGATGGTCGTTTCATTCCTTTTGTTCTTGACCTTTTCGATGTCGAGCCGCACTCCCGCGTTGATCGAGAAACGAGGCGCGACCCGCCAGGTGTCCTGGACGAAGCCCGCATAAGCGTTCGTGGGAGGCGAGGAAATACTCTTGTCAAGAATCGTGAAGGAGCCGAGCGTGGGGGCGTAAAAGTCGTGCTGGTAGTAGACCCGCTTCGGCTCGCCGTAGAAGTTGGTAATGTTCACACCCTCGCCCACCGGGCAGAAGCTCGAGGATGCGGAATTGCTGCTGCAAGTCCGGACGCGGACGCGCTGGCCGCCCGTGAAGAATGAAACGTCCGTGGTGACGCTCTTGGCGTAATCGCCCCCGAGCCTGAACTCATGATTTCCAAGGTAAGCCGTGAACGAGCCGATGTACTCGTCTCGCTTACCCGTGTTGTTGAGCCTGTAACCCGGGACCTGGCCGAAGCCCTGAAGTTGGGGGAAGTTCGGATAGTCTTGAGGATGCGTCCGGTCCTGGATTCCTATGATCGACGGGTTAGTCGGCTGGAAGAAGTAGCGGTCGTTGTGTTTCGCGTACTGGAGCGTCAGCACGCCCACGGAACCAAAGAGCTGGTTGAAACGCCCGGCATAGTCTTCCGAGCCGATGTCCCGGCGCCCCAGGGAGTCGTCCAGGTTGGTGCTGATGGGAGTGAAGATCGCGCCGTCATGGTGTTCCGGATCCCGGAAATAGGTCCCGACCAGGGTCGAGCCCTGCGCGATGTTCCAGGTCATCTTGCCCGAGAGAAGGTTGTATCGGATGTTTTCGGTGAAATCCTTGTTGTAGACGCCGAAGAATTGGGACGAAGACGACTTGGGAACGCGGTCGCGGTCGCCGTCCGAGTAGTTGTACGCCGTGAAGAACCAGAGGCGGTCTTTGATGACGTAACCGCCGAGGTCCGCCCCGTAATCGGCCGTCTTGACATTGTCAAAAACGCCGAATCGCGCGGCGACCCCGCCGTCGTCCAAGAGAGCGTCATCTGTCCGGAAGTCCTGCCTGGCGCGGAAGCTCTTCCCGGCGTAGTTGGCGAAGACGTCGCCATGAAACTCGTTGCCGCCGGACTTGGTGATGACGTTGATGATGCCGCCGGTGGCCCGGCCATACTCAGCCTGGTAGCCGCCGGTCTTGACCTCGACCTCCTGGATGAACTCACTGTTGATGATCTTGCCCTGCACCCCCCGGACGACGCTGTTCGTATTGACACCGTCGATGACGAACGTGTTTTCGGCGGAGGTGGAGCCGTAGACCGAGAGGGCCAAACCGCGCCCCTGGCGATCGCCGGTGTCTTCCTGCACCCCCGGCTGAAGTTTCACGACCGCGGCGTAGTTGCGGCCCAGCGGAAGCTTCTCCATGACCTTCGCGCTGTAGTTCGAGCCAGTTGTCGTGCTGGATATGTCTACGATCGGAGCCTCGCCGCTGACGATGACCGCTTCCTGGGCGGTGATCCTCAGGGTCATGTTGACCGTCGCGGTCGAGCCGAGCGTTATAAATGCCGTCTTCTCGCCGGCCGTGAAGCCGGAGAGCGCCGCCTTGACCTTATAGGTCCCCGGAGGAACCGAGGCGATGTGGAAATTGCCGCTGTTCGCGGTCACCCCCACGCGCGTGCCCTGCAGCGCGGGGCTCGTGGCTTCGACGGTGACGCCGGGAAGGGGTTTACCATCCGCATCGGTGATCGTCCCCTGGAGGTCCCCCGTCGTCTGCGCGAAGACGGTAGGGACCGCCAGGAGAAGGCAAACGGACACGATGAGTGTCAGTCGGTATCCAGGCTTCATCCGTGCCTCCTTAACGAAAAAGAGAGCCAAAAAAGAAAACCTCGAAATATTCAGAGCAATGTCATTGCCAGAAAGGCCAACTCCGTGGCTGAGCCTAAGTGCCTCCGGGGAAAAGAACAAGCGAAAAATCCCGACGATGTCAGAGGCCGTCTAAAACACAGCTTCTTGAAGATTCATCCAACTTTTTGAACTCAACGCGGTCAGGTGCTGACTGACACGGCATTCCCCGAGTCGCGGAGAACCGCAGCTGATCAACCCTCCCATGGAGCGGATCGGCGAGCGCGAACAGCAAGTCCCGCGCCGAAGGATCCCCGGCCACCGAGAAGGCGGACCCCTTCGAGCTCACCGCTCTTTCGCCGAGCGGCCGCGCCAGGCGGCGGCTCCCCGCGGGTCGCCGATGGAATCGAGGGTCTTCGCCGCGAGCAACGCCGAGTCCCGGCCGGGGTTGGCCGCATACATCTTCTCGAGCAGGCCGTAGACATCCCTGACCGGGCGGTGCTGGACCGCATAGAGAATGGCAAGCCGCGCGTACGCCTCGGAGTTGGCCGGAAAGGATCGAATCTCTTCCTGGAAGGCCTGTTGCGCCTCTGCATAGCGCCCGAGACGCGCGAGAGCGTCCCCACGCAGGAACTGGAGGTTGCCGGGCGGCTGCTGCTCCTTTTCCCGGAGCCTCTTCAACGCTAAATCGAGAAGAGCCAGAGCTTGCAGCGGCTGGTCGCGCCGCAGGCGAACCTCGGCGATCAAGACGGCTCCGTCCGCCTCGACGCCGGAAGCCCTGGCCCCAAGAGAGACCTCGCGCTCGACGGCATCCAGATCGTTCCGGGCCAGGGCCACCCGCGCGAGCACCTCGTGGGCCTCGGCGGGCGAGTCCCGCATCGCGAGCCCGGCATTAAGCTCCGCCTCCTTCAGCTCGCCGAGCGCGAGGCTGACGCGGGCGAGTGCCAGCGAGATCGGACCCGCCGCCGACGGCGAGATCCGGATCGCCTCCTTGTAGGCCTCGGCCGC
>JBDUBP010000227.1:0-14024 GCA_040004075.1 Acidobacteriota bacterium
TCAGGGCGATTCCGACGACCGTCAGGATCGCGAGAACGAGAATGGCGATGACGAGCGCCGCGCCCCGCTCTCCCGGCCGGCCCGCCGAAACGGAACCGGCGGGGCAGCGGCGGGCGAATGTGCGCCTCCGAGCAGATGTCGTGAGTCTCATGAGCGGCCTCATCCCGGAAACGCGTAGTTGCGGAGGTTGATCTTCAAAGTCTGGACGCGCCGCCGGAAGTGCGGCTCGCCCGGAAGCGTCGGATACGCCGCGGCCGTCAACGGAGTGCCGGGAGAGTTCATGGTGCGGAACCCGAGAGCGGCGGGCGAGATGAATCGCGGGTCCGGATCCTTGGACTTGGCGACGAGCGAGATCATCACGCCATGGAGCCGCGGGCAATGCGCCACGAGAATGCCGGCGTGCGTGAACGCCGGCGGCACCCCGGGCGGGATCGGCGGGCGGATGAAGCCCGTGGCCACGAGGTTGGCCTCGCCCGGGATGTTCGGCGACCACTCGTCGCCGTTGACCTGCGTCGAGACGTTCAGGTCGGTGTCGGTGACGGCGACGTTTGCGGTGGAGCGGCGGATCGCGTCGTCGTCGTTGGCGTCGACTCCATACGCGATCTGCATGTCCTCGACGTCATCCGCCAGCCTCTCGACCTCGAACCGCGCTCCCCGGCGAATGCCCTGGGCGAGAGCGGGATGGACCGGATCGGAGTTGTCGATGAAGAAAATCAGGTCGTCCAGGATCCCCACCCGCCGCACCGCCGTATTGATCGCCGTCGGCGCGACGGCCGCTTCGGCCGGGGTCTCCGTGCCGAACTCCTCCGCGGTGGCGTTCGTGAAGTCGATGGTTCCGAACGAGCTCGAGGCGACGAGGGTCGTCGGGGCCGTGATCACCCCGACGTTGTAGGTCGGCTGGGGGTACCGCTGCGGGCCGAAGGGCACGGAACAGCCCTCGTGGATGTCGTCGCTCCCGCTCACGAAGACGAACCGCGGACTGCCGGCGGCCGCGCCGAGAGTGTATGCGTCGATCGCCGCGAACTGAGGACGCTGCGCCGCGTCGTTGTTCACGTGCGTGCCGATCAGCGGATCTCCCGTGATCGCCTTGGCCTTCAGCACGTTCACGCCGTTGCACGTGCCGCATCCGGAGGCCGCCTTGTCGAGGTCGAACCCGACGAGCGGAGAATTGATCACGCCGCGGACCTCGATCATGTCCGTCCCGTCGCGCACCGGAAGATTGTTCCCGTTGAGATCCGTGACCGTCGCGCCGATCACGTTGTCGTATCCACGACCGGCCGTGCCCTCGTTGACGCCGCCCATCTGGGGATCGGCCGCGTTCAGGACCGCCTGCGTCACGAAGAGGCCGCCCGAGCCGGCCATGCGGACCGCGCGGGTCATCTGGTAGATCCCGTACCGCACGGCGCCCTGCGCGTCCGCCACTTCCTGCTCGCCCTTGTTGATCCGCGCGCTCGCGTCGAATACGGCGAGGATCCCGAGCATGGCGATCGCGAGCAGGAAGACGACGATGATCATCTCGATCAGCGTGAAGCCCCGCTCGCGCCCTTCGAAGCGGCGAGAGGTCATGGACAGGGCGCCGCCGCGCCGACGGCGCATGTGTCCGCGACCGAGACGAAGGCGGCGGCGTTGGGCGCCGGGCTCGCCAGGAATCCGCTGACGCGGGCGCTCCGCGCGCCGATCCCGAGAGGTCCGGTCCCCGCCGTCACCGTGACGTCGACTCGCTTGTACTGATAGGCCTGTCCGGCGACCGTGACCCGGGTGGGCGTGAAAGCCGCGCCGTTGGGGACCGTGGCGACGTCCGCGGCCGGGATCCGGTACTGGATGACCTGGTACGTGATCCGGAAGGGGTTTGCGACACCGCCGGAGGCCGGCGGGAGCCCGGTGACGGGATCCGGCAGCTTCGGGGGCAGGTCGTTGGCCTTGACACCCGGGGTGAGCTGCGGATCCAGAAACGGAAGGTTCATCAGCTGCTCCAGCCGGTCCCGCGCGATCACGTTGATGCTGGTGTACTCGCTCGCCGAGTAATTCGACTTGACGCTCGCGACGAACAGCGGGGCGATGCCGAGGAGGATGAAGCCCAGGATCGCGATCGCGATGATCATCTCGACCAGTGTCAGGCCGGCCTGCGCGTTCTTCTCGTTCTTTCGCCTGGCGAGATTCAACTTCGTCATTGCCACACCGCGGGCGTGACGACCTCGACGCGGCCGGTAGACGACGTGCGAATGGTGATCTGGTTGCGGTCGCCGGCGCCCGTCGGACCTTCGACGACGATGTCGCCCGCCGCTGCCCCGGCGGGAGCGATCCGCCGGCCGTTTCCATCGAAGGTGATCTTGTTGGCCGCCGGGAGACTCACGAAAACGAGCGAGCCGCCGGAGATCGCGTGCTGAGCGGAAGGCTGCGGTGTCGGGGTCGGAGCCGGCGTGTCGGCCTCGATCGTCTGCAGCACGTGGCTCGGCGCCGCCGCCGACGCCGTGACCACGAGCACGCTCGCGGGGAGATTGCGGCGGACGGCGCGCATGCGCGCGGCGAGGAGACTCGTCTGGATCTCCCGGGCGGCGCTGCGGAACCTGCTGCGCCGCAGCGTGCGGCTCAGGGCGGGGATCGCCACGGCCGCCACGATGCCGACGATCGCCAGGACGACGACGAGCTCGACCGCGGTAAAACCGCGCGCGGGAGAGCCGTCTCTCATCCATGGATTCGCCTGTCTGCGGAGCATTCGTGCGTTTTATGAGCGATTCCCGTGCCCGGGACCCATGCGGGAAATAAACTGTCTGCTATCAATGCGTTGAGGTCGAGAAGGAAAGGGCGGAGACCCCGGAACGGGCCAGAAAACGTCACTTTCGGTAGCAGTTGGAGGGTGAGATTGGTCGCTGGCGACGGGCGCGGGGCTCTCGGCGTGAGGGGACGTGGCCAACGGATCGCTCTTTGATTGGCCGGCATCTCTCCCGTGAGCGCCTCTCTCCCATGAGATCGCCCGGGTTCGCGGCGCCCAGCGCCCGGCGCCTTCACCCGGGCCCGCCGCGCCTTCTTCTGCGCCCAGCTCCCATCGCCTTCCTCCGGCGCCTTCCCCCGTACCGGTTACACTTTCGGAAGTTCCATGTGGTCAAAGAAGCGGCGATCGGCGCCTCCCGAGGCGCGGGCCCTGCTCGCTCGCGTCCGGGCTCACGGATGGAAGAGCGACGGCGAGCGGGAGGACCTCCTTCGCAAGATCGCCGCCCAGCCGGGGCTCGAGGCCGAGGACATCGCCTGGATGGCCGCGGAGAACGAGGGTCCCGTCCGGAAAGCCGCGATCTCGATCCTGCAGAGATTTCCTTTCGAGGAAGCCTCGGCGGCCATGTATCCCTACCTGACCGCCCATGGCGACACCGCCCGCCGCAATATCGGCGCGTCGGTCGAGGAGCTCGCGGGCTCGTCGTTCCCGAAGCACGTTCCGGCTCTTCTCGCCAGCGCCGACCCGGGAGTCGTCTTAATCGCGCTCGACTGGTTGAAGCGCAACCCCTCCGAGCCTGTCCTCGAGAGCATCGTGCCCGCGCTGTCCTCGACATCGCCGGTTGTCCGCCGCAAGGCCTTCGCGATCGTCGAAGCCACGCCTTCGAAAAAGAGCGTTCTCCTCGCCCGCAAGGCGCTCTCTCACGACGACGAGGAGATCCGCTTCCGGGCCATCCAGTACCTGGCGAAGTTTCCCGAGGAAGCGAACATCGCCCCGCTTCTCGTCCGATGCAACGCCGACTCGGCCCGCGTCCAGGACGCCGCTCTTTCCGCTCTCGCCCCGCTGCTGAGCTCGGCCCTTGCGGGCCAGGGGCCGGATCCGCGGTTCAACGAATACATTCTCCCGCTCTTGACCGACGCGAATCCGAAGGTGCGCCACCTGGCGATCAAAATCCTGGAGACGCAGAACCCGGCGAGGGTCGCGGACGCGTTTCTCAAAGGGTTTCGGGACAATTACGGTCCCGCCCGCGACCGCGCGATCGAGGGCCTGAAGGAGCTGGGGGCCGAGTTCATTCAGGCGTTTCTCGACCGGGACAACGACCCGGACCGGGGAGTCGCCGCTCTGGCCTCCTCGATCGCGATCAACCTGCGGACGGCCGAGGTCGTTCCGCATTGCATCCTGTTTCTGGAAGGCTCCGACTGGTGGCTGCGCGACCGCGCCGCGCAGGCGCTCGCCGAGATGCGGGATCCCCGCGGCCTGGCGCCTCTCCTCAAAATGTTGACCGATCCGGAATCGGACCTTTCGGCCGCGTCGGCGCTCGGAACATGGGGGGCCCCGCAGGCGCTGCCCGGGCTGCTCGATGCCTTCAAGCGCGGCGCCACAGACCTGCGGCTCGAGATCCTCGAAGCGTTCTCGAAGATCGCCGACCCCCGCGTCGGGCCCCTGCTCGAGCAGATCGCGCGCATGGTCACCGACCCCCTCGTCCAGGAGAAGGCTCAGCGCATCATCGCGGCGCGCGCCGGCAATCTTCCCTACTACGAGGCGCAGATCGAGACCTCCCGGAGCTTCCCGGAAATCGACTTCCGCGAGAACCCGCACCCGACGCTCCGCGATCTTCTCGCCCATGCGCGCGCGGTCGGCGCTTCGGACCTGCACCTCGCCGCCGGCACCCGGCCCCATCTGCGCTCTATCGGGCGACTCCAGCCCCTTCCGCTCTCCGAGACGACGGACGAGCAGATGGCGGACTGGATCCCGCCGATCGTCGGGCGATCGTGGGCGGAGCTCCTGTCCGCGCGCCAGCTCGACTTCTGCTACAAGGATGCCGAGCTCGGGCGCTTCCGCACCAACGTCTTCTACCAGCGCAAGGGCATGAACGCGGTGTTCCGGCTCGTGCCGCTCGAGATCCCCTCGCTGTCCGAGATCGGGTTTCCCGAGAACCTCTGGGAGATCACGACTTACAGCCAGGGGCTGGTTCTGGTCACCGGGCCGTCAGGGTGCGGCAAGACCACCACCCTCGCCGCCCTCGTCGACCGGATCAACGAGACCGAAAGGTCCCACATCCTGACCATCGAGGATCCGATCGAGTACGTCCACGCGAACAAGGAATCTCTCGTCAACCAGCGGGAGATTCCGTCGCACTCGAAGTCGTTCGCCAGGGCGCTCCGCCAGTCGCTGCGCGAAGACCCGGACGTGATTCTCGTCGGGGAAATGCGCGACCTCGAAACGATCTCGCTCGCGATCACGGCCTCGGAGACCGGGCACCTGGTCCTCGGGACCCTCCATACGACGACCGCGGCGTCCACGGTCGACCGGATCATCAACGCGTTTCCTCCCGAGCAGCAGGGGCAGATCCGGATGATGATCTCCGACTCGCTGAAGGCAGTGATATCGCAGACGCTGCTGCCGCGGCGCGACGGGTCCGGGCGGATCGCCGCGTACGAGGTCCTGCGGAACACGCCGAACGTCGCGGGGCTCATCCGCGAAGGCAAGACCTTCCAGCTGCCGACCGCGATGCAGACGGGCGCGGCCTCCGGCATGACGCTGCTCGACACGTCGCTGCTCGCGATGGTGAATGAAGGGCTGATCGAGCCCCGCGCGGCCTACAACCGCGCGACCCGCAAAGAGCCGTTTGACGCGCTCGTCCAGGCGGAAGAAGGCGCCGGGCCGTGAAGGACGCGGAAGATCCCTTCCCGGAAGATCCCTTCCCGGACGATCCGATCGTGGCCGAGCCGGACCCGCGCGGCGCCCCGATCGCCGCCGGCCCCCCCGCCGCCCTCGCCGCGCCACCCGCCGCTCTCGCGTCTCCCGCGGTTCCCCTCGCCGAGGCCGCCGTTCCCGTTCCCGCGGCGGAGGAGATGGAACGATCGGGACCGGAGCCCGAGAGCGGACCCGAGGCGGAGCCCGAACTCGCGCCCGCGCCCGTGCCGAGGGCCGGGCCCGAAGCCGGCGCCGGCGCGCCCGCTGCCGCTCCAAAGCCCGCCCCTCCGGCGACGAACGTTCATCGGATGGGCGCAAAGGAGGTCGAGTCTTCCGGGGCGAACCGGATCGACAGGTTCCTCTCGATCCTTCCGAAGCGGAACGGATCGGATCTGCACCTCGCCGTCGGTTCTCCTCCCCTTCTGCGCATCGACGGGGCGCTCGAGCGCATCCGCTACCGGGCGCTGACCGAAGGAGACTTCTACAACCTCGTGGGGCCGATCACGCCGCCGAGGCTCTGGGAGGCGTACTCGAAGGAGGGCGACGCCGATTTCGCTTACCAGATGGGGAAGGTTGCCCGCTTTCGCGTCAACCTGCTGCGGCAGGAGCGCGGGTCCGCCGCCGTGTTTCGTCTCATCCCCTCCCGCGTCCCGACCGCGGACGAGCTTCGCCTGCCGAAGCCGATCGCCGAGCTCTACGCCGCATCGAGCGGACTGGTGCTCGTCACGGGTCCCACCGGCAGTGGAAAGTCGACCACCCTCGCCGCTCTCCTCGACCGCATCAACGAACGGCTGTCGTACCACGTCATCACCATCGAGGACCCGATCGAGTTCGTCCACAGCAACTCCCGTTCGGTGTACACGCAGCGGGAGATCGGCACGGACGTCGTGAGCTTCGCCGAGGGCGTCAAGGCGGCGATCCGCGAAGACCCCGATTGCCTGCTCGTGGGAGAGATGCGCGATCTCGAGACGATCCGGATGGCCCTGACCGCCGCCGAGACGGGCCTGCTCGTCTTCGCCACGCTGCACACGAACTCCGCGGCGAAGGCCATCGATCGGATCATCGACGCGTTTCCGGCGAACGAGCAGGAGCAGATCCGCATCGTTCTCGCCGAGAACCTGCGCGCCGTCGTGGCTCAGCAGCTCCTGCGCCGCAAGGGATCGGGCCGGGTGGCGGCGTTCGAGATCCTGATCGGCTCGACGGCGCTCTCGAACGCGATCCGCGAAGGCAAGACTTCGCTCATCAACAATCAGATTCAGACGGGAAAGTCGAAGGGGATGATCTCGATGGATCAGTCGCTGGCGGAGCTCGTCCGGAACCTCGTCGTCGAACCCGACGAGGCGCTCGAGCGCTCGATCGACCGGGAAAGCTTCAAGACGATGATCGCGAACCTGACGGCTGACCTGCAGGCACCGCCGCTCGCGCGGCAGAATCCGGCACGGCCGCCAACCGCAAAGTGAACACCGCGCCCCCTCCCGGGCGCGGGCCGATCTCGACGGTCCCGCCGTGGATCTCCGCGATCCGCGCGACGATCGCGAGGCCGAAGCCCGAGCCGCCGGGCTTGCTCGAATAGAAGGGCAGGAAGATCTTCTCGCGCGCGTCGGGATCCACTCCCGGCCCGCGATCGGCGACGGCCAGAGAGACTTCCTCGCCGCTGCGCCGGCCGGAGATGACGATCGCTGACGGCTCCGAGCGCCGCGCGGCGGGTGTCGCCTCCGCGGCGTTGCGCACGAGGTTGGCGACGGCGCGGCGCAGGAGCACGGCCGATCCGGCCACTTCCGGAAACTCGCCCGCGCGCTCGACGACGGCTCCCGGGAACGCGCGCTGGACCTCGTCGGCCGCGCCCTCCGCCACCGCGTCGAGGGACACCGGCGCCGGGACGAACTCATCCGGCCGCGCGAAGAGGAGAAAGTCGCTGGTCACGCGGCTCATCTCCTGCGCTTCGCGGCGGATCGACCTCAAATGGTCCGCCGCCCGTTCGGGGCTGCGCAGGGCGAGATCCGCGAATCCGTCGATGGCCGCCGCTGCGTTGCGGAACTCGTGCGCCGCGCCCGCGGAGACTTCTCCCAGGTCGGCGAGGTGGCGCGCCAGCGCGATGCGCGCCTCCAGACGCCGGACCTCGGAAAGATCCGAGAAAAGCGCGAGCACGCCGAGGAACCGGCCATCCGCGCCCGTCGCCGGCGTGGCGGTCACACCGAGAACGCGTTCCGGACCCCAGCGGGTTTCCCGCCGGCCAACCGCCTCGCGGCGCTCGAGGACCGCGGTGATGACGTGCTTGAATTCGGGGACCTTCGCGAGCACCTGCGCGAAAGGCTCTCCGCGGGCGTCGGCCGCCACTCCCAGGATTTCCCGGCCCGCTTCGTTCAACTCCACGACGGTCCCGGACCGGTCGACGGACAGCAATCCCGTCGGGAGGTTCCTCGCGAGCGTGCGCGCCGCGATTTCCATGTCGTCCGCGCGCTCCTTTTCCGCGCGCGCGAGGCGCTCGAGCTCGCGCTCTTTTTCGGAGAGCGCCGCGATCGTAGCTTCGAACCGGGCGATCAGAAAGTGCCGTTCGTCGGAGGGCTCCGCGCCCGTCAGCCCGGGACCGGCCGGGGCTCCCCCCGCGGTCTGGAGAAGCCGGTCGTACGGCGCGAGCAGGGAGCGGAGGTACAGCCACGCGAGGACGACCAGCAGCGCGCCCGCCGCGGGAACGACCAGCGAGAGCGACTTCGCATACGACCGCAGCGCGCCTCCCGGCCCGGGATCGACGGCCACGACGGAGAACCCGGTGCGCGTCGCCCGCGTCGCGAGTAGAACGCGGGGAGAGCTCCGCCACTCCGAGGCCACTTCGCCCCCCGCCGGGGGGACTGTCGGGAGGACCGACGGCGCCTCGAGCCCGTGCGAAGACCCCCGCACGCGCCGCCCCTTCGCGTCGTACGAGGCGACGAACAGGACGTCGGAGCCAAGCGCGGCGCGATCGAGCGCGTCGGTGGGATCCGCATAGGGAAGAGCCATCCGGTTCAAGATCTCCGCGGCGCGCCTTTCCGTCTGGCGGCTTCCCCACTCCGTAGCGTTCCGGAAAAAGAGCAGCGTCACGAAATTCAGGAACAGAATCAGGAGCAGCGCGACAGACAGAAAGAGCCGCGAATCGCGGCGAAAAGTGCGCGGGATTTCGTCGGTCATGCGGGAGTCCTTCTGGGGCGCCGTGCTACCATCATTGCAGGAAAATCCCCGAAATGCTCACGTGCATCGCGCCCCTGGCGATCCTTCTCGCCGCGGCCTCCCCTCTTCCAGTCGACGCTCCGATCGGCCAGACGGAAGAGGCCGTGGTTTCCAGCCTGAAGGGGCGCGGCGTTTCTTTCTCGCGACAGGGCGGGGTCGGGCGCGCCTCCCGGCTCTCCTACCGGCGCGGGTCCGACACCGTGACGGTCGATTTCAAGCCCTGGCCCGCGGACGGCTCCCCTTCGAGCGCCTACGAGAACCCGGAGGCGGGCGCCCACCCGGTCGTCGTCACGCACGTGCGCGTCGAGGGCCCGGGCTCCGACGCCCGGCGCCTCTGGGTCCGCTCCTTCGAGCGGAGAGACGGACGGCTCTGGATGCTCATGCCGGAACGCGCCGCGGTCTATCGCAGCCCCGATCCCCGGTACGGAATGGTCGCCTACCTGCAGTGGTGGCGGCCGAGCCCCGATCCCGCGTCCCCCTCCTCCGTTCCCTGGGCCACGTTCGTGTTCCAGGCGAGGCGGCCGGCGAGAACGACGCCCGGAACGGAGCCGACGCTGTTCGACGCCTACCTGGAAAACCCCTGGCATCCTCGCCGCTTCTGAGGACGGCCGCCCGCCGGCTCCGTTCCCGCCTCTTCTTCCTCTGTCTCGCGGGGCTTCTGCTCTCCCTCGGACCGCCAACCGTGTTTCCCGCGCCCGCGACGTCCGCCACGGACGCGCCGTTCACGGTGGCGCTCACCGGCGACACGATCGTGACGCGGTCTCTCCGCGCGGAAAAAGGGGCGGGCTTCGAGCCGCTGCGTGAGCTCGTCCGCGGCGCGGACGCCGCGCTCACCAACCTCGAAACGCTGTTCCACGACTACGAGTCCTTCAATGTGCCTCCCGGCGTCATGCGATCGGACCCCGCGCTGGCGCGGGACCTCGCCTGGGCGGGAATCGACCTGGTGGCGCGCGCGAACAACCACGCGGCCGACTACGGCGCCGCCGGAATTGCGCAGACGACCCGGACGCTGGCCTCCGCGGGAATCCTCTCGGCCGGCGTCGGACGCAACCTCGGCGAGGCGCGCGCGGCGACCGTCTTCGCCGGCCGGAACGTCGCCGTGGCTCTCGTCTCCGCGTCCGCGACCTTCGACGCTCCGGCGCCCGCCTCGGAAGGCCGGGGTCCCGTCCCGGCGCGGCCCGGAATCGCCCCCCTGCGGCACACCACGACGTACGTGCTGTCGCCGGAGCGGATGCGCGCGCTGAGATCCGCGGCGGGCGAGATGGGACTTCCGCTCTCGTCCCGCGAAGACGCGTTGAACGCTTTCGACCGGACGTTCATCGTGGGACCCGCGCCCGGTGTCTCGACCGTCCCTGTTCCCCAGGACCTCGACGCGTTGACGGCCTCTCTGCGTTCCGCCCGCGGCCGCGCCGGGTGTCTCATCTTTTCGCTGCACGCCCACGAAGGTCTCGACGCGGACCGGTTCGCGCCCGCCGAGTTCGTCATCTCGGCGGCGCGCGCGGCGATCGACGCGGGCGCGGACGCCGTCTACGGCCACGGGCCGCACGTTCTGCGAGGCATAGAGATCTGGCGCGGCCGGCCGATTTTCTACAGCCTCGGTAACTTCGTGTTCGAGTACGACACGATCCGCGAGCTTCCGTTCGACGAGTACGACCGACTCGCCCTGCCTCCGTCCGCGCGCGTGGCCGATTTCTTCGACCGGCAGGAGAACTTCGGCAGGTACTCCTACCCGGTCGAACCGGAGAGCTGGGAATCGGTCGTCGCGCTCCTGCACGGCCGGGGAAATGCTCTGGAGTCCGTCGAGCTGCGTCCGATCACTCTCGGGTTCCGGCAGCCGCGGGGGACGCGCGGGGCCCCGCGCCTCGCCGCTCCCGCCGCCGCGCGGAAAATCCTGGAAGACCTCGTCCGTCTCTCCCGCCCCTACGGAACGCGCATCGAGATTCGAGGGGACGTCGGGTGGATTCTCTTGAAGAAGGTTGAGCGCTGAGCGTTCAGCGTTGAGGGTTCAAACCTTTCGATTCCCGATTTCCGGCTTTCGATTCCCGATCTAGTTGACCGCGGAGTACCGCGGCCGTCTCGCTCCCGTTGGTCGCTCGGCTCCCGTTTCCCGGCCCCGGTTCCTCGTCACTTCGGCCACATCTCCCGGTACCTCGCGATCAGCGGCGCCCCAAAAAAATAGGCAGCGACTGCTCCGATCGCGAGAAAGACGCCGAAGGGGAGGCGGAGCTTGCGCGTGCCGGTTCCCGAGGCAATCAGCGCGATGCCGACGACGCTTCCCGAGAGCGACGCGAGCAGGATCGTGAGCAGGACCCCCGCTGGCCCGAGAAAGGCGCCGATCATCCCCAGCATCTTCACGTCCCCGAGCCCCATCCCCTCGTGCCCCGCAATCTTTTCGTAGAGAAAGGCGACGAGAAACAATCCCCCCGCGCCGAGGGCGGCCCCGAGAACCGCAGAGACCGTCGTGCGCGAGGGAGACAGGAACGAGAGCCCGATCCCGACGGCGATTCCGGTTAGCGTGATCTTGTCCGGCAGGATCTGGAACTCGGCGTCGATCGCCAGCAGCGCCAGGCAGGCGGACGCGAGAAAGGCCCCAGACAGAAGATCTCCCCAGTCGCGGGCCTTCAGCGCGACGCCGATCCACAGCGCGGCGTTCGCGAGCTCGAGCGCCGGGTAGCGCAGGGCGATCGGAGCCCGGCACACGGCGCACTTGCCGCGCAAGGCGACCCAGGAGAGGACGGGAATGTTCTGCAGCGCCGTGATCGGAGCGCCGCACGCCGGACAGTGCGAGCCCGGCCAGACCACGGACTCGTTTCGGGGCAGCCGGTGCGCGAGGACGTTCAGGAACGAGCCGACGAGAAGCCCCGCGACTCCCGCCAACAGCAGGAGGAACGGGCCGAGCTCCGCCGGCCCCGTCACAGGAGCGCCATCGCGCGCCGCGGCTCTCCCCGGCGCCACAACGCCCCGAGAAACAGGAGGGCAAGAACGCTGACCGCCGCGCCCGCATAGAAGGCGACCGGCCGATATGTGAACACCACCCGGTGCGGTCCGGCGGAGAGCGCCACGCCGCGAAAGACGCCGTCCGCCCGGAGGATCCGCCCCGGTTTCCCGTCGGTTTCTGCCCTCCATCCCGGCGAGTGGATGTCGGTCAGGACGAGAATTCCGGCGCCGTCCGCGTTCACCTCGGCGGTGATTCTCTCGGGCCGGTCCTCGGAAATGCGCGCCAGCAGAAACCCTCCCCGACCCGCGCCTTCGACGGGAGACGGCGATGGTTCCTCGTCCAGGAAGACGCTGCGGGACCAGTCCGTCTCGCCCCGCGCGCGGCGCGCCCACGCGCGCGACGCGTCGGGCTCGAGCGCGAACCCGCGCACGAACGAAAGACGCGGCCGATAAGGGTTGATTGGGGCACGATAGAAATCTCCCACCCGGCGGGAGCCCATGTCCGTCGGGAGGTACGGCGTCCAGAGGACCCGCGCGCTCGCGGATCCGGCGGTGCTCTGGAGGCGGGACGCCCCGTCGATCGCGTCGGCGATCCGCCGGGCGGCTCCCGTCGCCAGGGGGGAAGCCGTGCGCACCGTTCTCACTCCCTGGAGCAGGTTCGTGTAGCCGACGAGCGCCTCGCGCTGCCGGCGCAGCGTCGAGGGTCCGTAGTCGCTTTCCGTCAGCACGCGGGGAACGAGGGCGCCCATCGGAGGCGTCAGCACCCGGCCCGTGACGCCCGCAAGGAACGCGACCGGCTCGGCGCGCCTCCGGATCTCCGACTCCGGGGCGAACCGGAACAGGCCGCTTCCCCCGAGCCCGAGCGCGGCCGCCAGACCGAGCGCGGCGGCGCCGGAGAAGAAGGCGGACCGGCCGCCGCGCGATTCGGGCAGCGCCGCCCCGGCCAGGAGCGCGGCGAGGGCTACCGCCTCACAGGCTCGCGCGAGGGGAGGCGCCGGCGAGAGCGCCAGAAGCAGCGCCCCGGCCGCGCCCGCGATGACCAGAAACCCGCGCCGCCGCGCCTCGCCGGAGAACCGGAACGCGTCCACGCCGAGTCCGGCGAGCGAGGCCAGCGCGAACGCGGATGGAACGAGAGCCTTCGGTGGATACCGGATCCGATCGAGAGGCGGAAGGCTCCGGAGAAACGCTCCGAGGGGGCCCGCGCTCGCCAGCATCATCCCCGCGATCGCGATGGCCGTCAGGCATCCGGCCAGCATCCGGCGCTCGCGCTCGAGCAGCGCCGCGGCGACCGCGACGAGCGCGAGCGGTCCGAAGGCGAGCGACGGAAGGTACGTCGTTCCGCTGCTCGACCGGGTGACGCCGGCGGCCGACGCGAGACCCGCCCAGCCGACCGATCCGGCGTCCCGCTCCGCAGCCGGGAGCGGACTCCGCCGGTCGGAAGCCGCGGCCAGCTCGACGAAAGGCGCCAGCGCCCAGGCGGCGAGAGCGAAGCCGAGGGCCGCGGCGGCGAGGACGCGCCCGGCGCGGCGTGCGGGGAGCGCCTCGTATCCGCCGTCGGCGGCCGGCCGCGAGCGCCACGCGAAGAGAAAGACGAGGAGGAGCGTGGCGGCGGAAATCTCGGGGCTCCCCGCCATGGCCTGCAGCCCGAGCACGACCGCGAGTCCCAGGCGCTCGCGCCTTCGACCGAGCCCGGAGCGGGAGAACGCGACCGCGGCCGGAAGCCACGCGTAGGCGCCGAAGTGGTTCCAGTACGCGGACAGCGACGCCGCGAAGCCGGACGCG
Source organism: Acidobacteriota bacterium (assembly GCA_040004075.1). Classification (GTDB taxonomy): domain Bacteria; phylum Acidobacteriota; class Thermoanaerobaculia; order UBA5066; family Gp7-AA6; genus JALYUA01. The sequence continues at coordinate 13,550 of JBDUBP010000227.1, forward strand.
GCGAAAAGAAGCGCGCCCGTGGCGGCGCCGCCCTCGGACACCGCCTCCTCCCGCAGGAATCGCCACATCCCCCAGACCGCCACCGCGAAGTGGAAGAGGAGGAACAGGCCGCCCGCGAGAGCCGGTCCGGGAAGGAGAAAGAAAACCCCGGGGGGGTAGAAGACGCCGGATTGAAGATTCGCCAGCCACGGCTCCCCCGCCCCGGAGAGCGGATTCCAGAGGGGCAGCTCCCCCGCGCGCAAACGGTCCGCGGTGTACAGCTTCAGCGGATAGAAGAAGTCGCCCTGGTCCCGAAACGAGGGCGCCCGCCGGAGGGCGAGCGCCGGAAAGAGCCAGAAAATCGGAGGGAAGAGGGCGGCCGCGGCGAGGAGCCCGCCTGTCAGCCGGCGGACCGTCACCCGAGCGAGCTCAGCGTGCGGGGCTCACTGCTGCACGCCTTCCGGCCACTGCACGAACGTCCCGTTGGTGAACAGGA